>DATBAH010000038.1:0-10969 GCA_036271615.1 Gaiellaceae bacterium | reverse complement strand
GCCGGCATGCGCGGCCTGATGGCGAATCCGAAGGGCGAGATCATCGAGCGGCCGATCAAGGCGAACTTCATGGAGGGCCTGTCGGTGCTCGAGTACTTCATCTCGACCCACGGCGCCCGCAAGGGTCTCGCCGACACGGCGCTGCGCACCGCCGACTCGGGCTACCTGACGCGGCGTCTCGTCGACGTCTCGCAGGACGTGATCATCCGTGAGGAGAACTGCAAGACGAAGGAGTTCGTCGAGCTGCCGCTCTTCCTGCCGGACGGCCTCAACAAGTCCGTCGCCGGCCGGATCGTCGCGGAGGACGTCCACAAGCCGCTTGCGTCCGGCAAGCCCGGCAAGACGGTCGTCGCCCAGAAGGGCGAGGAGATCAAGCTGCCCAGGCTGCGGGAAATCGTCGAGGAGCTCGGGGACGAGATCGCCGAGGACTTCTCGATCCCCGTCCGGTCGGTGCTGAAGTGCAAGGCCGAGACCGGCGTGTGCCGCCAGTGCTACGGCACGTTCCTCGCCACCGGCGAGCTGTCGGAGATCGGCGACGCCGTCGGGATCATCGCGGCGCAGTCGATCGGCGAGCCGGGCACGCAGCTCACGATGCGGACGTTCCACACCGGCGGCGTCGCCGGCGCGGACATCACGCACGGCCTGCCTCGCGTCGTCGAGATCTTCGAGGCGCGCAACCCGAAGGGCGCCGCCGCGCTCGCCGAGGTTGCCGGCACGGTCGCGCTGGAGGAGACGGAGCGCCAGCTCCGCATCACGATCGTCCCGGACTCGGGCAACGAGGACGACGAGTACTCGATCCTCGTTCCGCGCCGGACGCGGCTCAGCGTCGTGCACGGCGAGCACGTCGAGGCGGGCGATCCGCTCCACGAGGGCTCGCTCTACCCGGGCGACCTCCTGCGCCTGAAGGGCTACACCGAGACCGAGCTGTACCTCGTGGGCGAGGTGCAGAAGGTCTACAAGTCCCAGGGCGTCGAGATCCACGACAAGCACATCGAGCTCATCGTCCGGCAGATGCTGAAGAAGGTCCGCATCGAAAACAACGGCGACGCCGAGCTCCTGCCGGGCCAGCTCGTGGACAAGATCGTCCTCGAGCGGGAGAACGCGCGCGTCAAGAAGGAGAAGAAGGAGCAGGCGACCTCCGAGCCGCTGATCCTCGGCATCACGAAGGCGTCGCTCGCGACCGAGTCCTTCCTCTCGGCCGCGTCCTTCCAGGAGACGACGAAGGTGCTGACCGACGCGGCGATCGAGGGCAAGGTCGACCGGCTGCTGGGGCTGAAGGAGAACGTGATCATCGGGAAGCTGATCCCGGCGGCCACGGGCCTGAAGCGGTACCGGACGATCGAGATGGGCCCCTCGGACAAGGTGCCTGCGAGCGCGCTCGCCCGGCCGCAGACCGAGGAGCAGCTCCTGGCTGCGCTCGAGGAGATCGGCATCGACGGCTCGGACGCCCTCGCGGGGCTCGGCCCCGACTTCGGCAGCGTCACCGAGACGGGCGTCAGCGAGGCCGGCGAGCCGCCCTCGGACCTCGAGGCCGAGGAGGTCCCCGAGGTCGAGTCGCCACTCGACGAGTAACGGAACGGCGTAATCGGTTGGCAAGGAGGGCGGCGAAGAGCCGCCCTCTTTGGTACACAGGACACGGTCGTGAAGAGGGTCTTCCTAGTCGTCTCGCTGGCCGCCGCTTCGGCCTGCCTGTTCGCAGCCGGGCGCGCCGCGTCCGACCCGGTCTTCGCCGGGCAATGCGGGATCGCCGCGCAGCGCACGGTCTGGGCCGAATACGGCTGGCCGGCGCTGCTGCCGATCCTCGCCCGACCGGGCACGCTGCTCGCCGCCTCGACGCACTCGGGAACGGACTACGCGGTCAAGGCCAGGCGTCGCGGCGCGGAGACCTACGCCTTCGACCTGAAGCTGAAGGAGAAGGTCGGCGGCCCCACCGCGCCGGCCGATCCCTCCACGATTCAGGCTGCCGCGGACTCCGAGTACGGCAAGGCCGCCGCGCGCGCCGGTTGCTCGACGCCGCTCGTCGTCGAGAACGAGCTCTTCGGCGCCGCGACTCCGACCCCCTGGACGGCCTCGAACGCGCAGTACCGCGCGAACATCCTCGCCTTCCTCACGGAGCTGGCGGCGAAGGGAGCGCACCCCGTCATCCTCATCAACAAGTCCCCGTACGCCGGCTCGACCGATGCTGTCGCCTGGTGGCGCTCGGTGGCCAAGGTCGCCGACATCGTCCGCGAGGTCTACCTGCCGGCGACGAAGGTCTGGCCGCTCGGGCCGATTCTCGGCAACCGGTTCGCGCGAGAGAGCTACCGGAACGCGGTCACCGCGCTCACGTCGATCGGGATTCCCGCGAACCGGCTCGGCATCATGCTCAGCTTCCTGAGCGCAAAGGGGGTCGGTGGCCGCAACGGTCTCAAGCCCGCCTCCGCGTGGTACCAGGTCGTCAAGTGGGAGGCTCTCTCGGCGAAGGCGGTCGCGCGGGAGGTCGGGCTCGGCTCGATCTTCTCCTGGGGCTGGCAGGAGTGGAACCGGAAGGAGATGGATCCGGACAAGCCGAAGGCGGCCTGCGTCTGGCTCTGGGCGCGGACGCCGAGGCTCTGCAACGCGCCCGAGAAGCTCGGCAAGGTTTTCGACCGCTCGCTCATCGCGGGGCAGATCCACCTCTCGCACGGCAAGGTCTGCCACGCCGAGGGCTTCGGGGCGATCGGCGCCGGAGCTGTCGGTTCTCTGGAGGCGCTCACGGGCGACCGCAGCGCGGCGCTGAGCGCCCTGTTCGAGCGGCTAGTCGAGTCGTCGGAGCACCCGGTCTCGGGGCACGCCGTGCGCGCGGCCGAACGCGAGGTCGTCCGCGAGTCGTTCCACGGCAGCCGCGGCGCGTACCTCGCAGCGCTGCGGCAGGATCACGCGACGCTCGGGCTCGCCCGCGCGGTGCTCGCCGACGAGCTCCGACGCGCAAAGCTCGAGCAGCCGCGCTACGCGCCGAAGCCGACGGGAGCCGAGGTCGCCGCGTTCTACTCCGCCTATCCGGATCTGCTCGTCCGGCGCGTGCGCGTCTCACCGGCGCCGCCGTGGCTCGCGAAGCGCACGGGATTCGCCGTCGCCGAGGCAGCCCCGCAGCGAGTGTTCTCACTGCCGACGGGGAGAACGTCCCGGGTCGCGACCCTCCTCGGGACGTTTGCGGTCCGGCCGCTCGCGTCTGCGCAGCCCCTCGGCGCTCTCCCGCTCTCCGTCGTCCGGCCGTCGATCGTCGCCACGCTCCGCGGCTTCGAGCGCGCCCAGTCCTTCGAGCACTGGACGATCGTGCAGCAGGACCGCGCACTGAACCGGACCATCTGCCTCCGCGACGAGCTGCCACAGCCGGCCGCGATCGACCTGACGCAGTACCTGCCGTTCCTGCGGATCCAGTAGGCGGTTCTAGCCGGCCTGCGGGCCGAGCTCCCAGTTGGCCCCGAAGAGCCCGGCCGGGGTGAACGCGAAGGTCGAGTTCCCGCCGTCGATGAGGATGCAGGAGGTGAGCACCGCGAGGTTGGCGGTGCCGCTGAGGGCGTCGACGAAGTCGGAGCGGAGCGCGGGCGCGTAGATCGAGCCCGAGATCGACCCGAGCGTTCCGTTGGAGCCGGTGGTCGCTGTCGACAGGAGCGCGATGTCGTACGTGTTGATCTGGTTCTGGCTCGGCGTGGTGACGTTGTTCCGCGAGTCGCAGGTGTCCGCGGTGTCCAGGGCGAGGTTCTTGTCCTGCCAGATCGTCAGTCCCTCGTAGGGGCCCGAAGTCTGAGGCCCGAGCGCGACGTGGCCCGTCGTCTGGAGCTCGATCTGGTCGAGGGCGCCATTCCCGGAGGTGTGCGACGGGTCGTTCGTGTTGTAGAGCAGGACGTTAGGCGCCGACAGATTCGAGGCGCCGCAGACGCGGAAGCCGCCGCCGGCCATGATGTACATGCCTGGCGCGAGGGTGGCGCTGACGCTCGCGGGTGCCGTGTACTTGCTCACCGCTTTGTTGTTGTTGTGCGTCGCGGCGGTGGTGCTGTTGTAGCCGCGCGTCACCGTCAGGTTCGCAGTCGTGCTGGTGAGCGCCGTGACGGTATTCACTCGCATCTGCTCGCTGTCGATGACGATCACGTCGTTCACGGCGACCGGGTCCGAACCGGACGGCCAGTCGATCGGCACGGTCTGGGTGGTGGCGGTGATATTCGCGGGCGGTCCGGGAACGTTCAGGGCGACAGCCGGGCTGTACGCCGAGGTCGTCCCGCTGGTCGAGCAATTGGCGCCGTCGCAGTTCGCCGTACTGGCCGAGCCGATGCAGATGCCGCCGTAGTAGGTACCCGGCTGGAGCGTGACGGTTCCGGACGTGTAGACGCACGGAGCGGGGTTGGCGGCACTGCCGGTGACCCCGGTCGTCGCGCTGCTCACCGCGGCGTTGTTCGCGTGGGTCGCGGCCGTGGTCCCACCCTGCGCGCGCGTCACGGTCAAGGTCGCCTGGTTGTTCAAGGCGGCCCCCCTCGCGGTCACGAGCATCAATTCGGTGTCGACCATGATCGTGTCGCCGACCGCAACCGGGTCGATCGTTGCCTGAGTCGGCCCGCCTCCCCACTTGATCGGCACGCTCGTGGCCGCTGCGGTAAGAGCACCGTTCAGCTGCACGGCCGGGTTGTAGGCGGTCGTGAAGGTCTGGGAGCTGCCGGTGCACGCGCCCGTGCCGTTCAGCGTCGGAGCCGTCGCCAGCTTGCTTGCGAGGGGATCCGGCAGCACGGGCTGACCGGTGATCGGGCACCCGGTGGGCTGCGTGGCCGTGATCGGGGCGCTGCTGTTGCTCAGCGGGCAGAGCGTCCCGTTGACCGTGACGGTGTCGCCGTTGTGCGTTTCCCAGCCGCCGACGACCTTGATCCCCGCCGGGTCGGAGATGTTGCCGCCCGAGCCGAAGATGTCGAAGGCGTCGTTCGGCGAGTTGCACGAGTCGATGTACATCGCGTTCGTCACGGTCAGCAGTCCGCTGGCCTCGACGAGCAGGGTGTGGTTGTCGCAGCTCGTGTTGAGCGCGACGAAGCTGTACGGCGGCGGCGTGATCCTCGCCGTCTGCGTGAGTGTGCGCGTGATCGCGGTTGCGTTTCCACCAGTGGGATTCGACTGATAGCCGATCGCCTTCAGCGTCCACACCTGGGTGCTCGCGCTGAAGGTTCCCCCCCAGTACGTCTTCGCATTGCCGGTGAGATTCGTCACGCCGCATCCGTTCGTGCACGGCGCGGCGTCGGGCTGCGGCTTCATCGCCGCCGTATCGCTGCCGGCCACCTGGACCGCCGCAACCGCCTCGTTGAGCCCGGCCTCGGCCGCCGCGTACGACTTCTGGGTGGCGACGCTGCGGCTCGCATCTCGTGAGCTGGAGCTCGTGAAGGCGAGCGTCGACGTGACGAGCACCGTGAGCACGAGCATCACGGCGATCGCCATGACGAGCGCGATCCCGCTCTCGTCGGCGAGGCGCCGCACCAGGCGGAGAGGAGCCGGCGTCGGGACAGGCTGAATAGGCGCGGGCGACCGCTGCTGCACGCTCATCGCTCTTACTGTCGGCGGGGTGGTCGTTGCGTGCGCCCCTAGAAGGGGTGATTCGCCCGAACGAGGGATTTGCAGCGAGTCTGCCTCAGCTTCCGAGCAGCGAGGTGAAGCTCGACTGCTCGCGTGTCGACACCGCGCCACTCGACCCGGTGCCCGTACCGCCGCTGCTGGTCACCACGACGGTCACCTTCTTGACCGGCGACGGCTGACCCGTTCCGCACGTGAGCGAGGGCGAGGTTGCCAGCGTGCCGCTCACGCAGCCGTAGTTGATGTACGTGTCCAACCGGTAGGACCTGCCGTCGGGCCCGGTCTTCGTCTGCGTCGGCAGGCAGGTCGTGTCGGTCGTCGTGCAGCCGCTGATCTCCGCGGTCGAGCTGTACGTGGAGTCGCTCGTATAGGTCGTGTCCTCGGCGCAGTTCGTACCGCAGGTCCTGTTCAGCTGGATGTTGTTGTAGTTGAGCGCCCGGAAGCGCTCCATCTGGGAGTCCGCGATCAGCTGCTCGCTCGAAGTCCGGGTTGCACGGTTGAGGGCGACGTAGCCCGAGGTGTACGCGGCCACGAGCGCGAGGATTCCGATGGTGAGGACGATCATCGCGATCAGCAGCTCGACGAGGGTGAAGCCCTCCTCGCGCTGCAGGCGAAGTCTCCGCAGGCGGGGCGTCACGAACGCGTCCCGTTCCGCAGCGCGATGTCGTCGACGAGGTTGTAGCCGTCCTTCGTCGAGGTCGGCCCGTTCAGGTTCACGGGCAGCACGACGTGCAGCATCGGCAGGCTCGTCGTCGGCTTCAGCACCCCGCCGCATGCGGCACTCGTGCTCGGCAGGCAGAAGGGCGTCGAGGCGGGCGGAGGGCCGAGAGTCGTCGGCTGGAGATAGTCGGCCCACTTGACCTTGCCCGACGTGGCGCAGGTGGGCGGGGTCGAGGTCGAGGTCACGCGGTAGAGGGCGAAGTCCCCGGTCGTGAGCGTGCTCGCCGAGGTGCACCAGGTCGCGAAGAGGGAAGTGCCGCCCGTGGTCGGGCAGACGGAGCTGAGCGTGAGACTGATCGCGTTGTAGGCCGTGCCGGCGGTCAGAGCCGTCCCGCTCGTCTGCGTCACGGCGCTCGCGCAATGCAGCTCTCGGCGGAGCTGGTTGAGGCCGGCGCGCGCCTGCCCCTGCGCCTGGAAGCGGGCGCTGGCGTCGACCTGGCTGCGCGTCGCCGAGACGAGGACGGACGCAAGAGAGGCGACGACGATGAGCAGGATCGCCATCGTGACGAGGAGCTCGGGGAGCGTGAAACCGCCCTCGGCGGCCAGGCGCGCGCGCGCGCGGCGCGACAGGCGCGCTCTCGCGGTAGATCCCATGCGACGCCTATCGGCGGCGGCGCCCGCCTGCTTGAGCGCCGAGCGAGCGGTTCTCTCTAAGGAGGGTTTGACGCAACGCAGGCTGAGCCGCCGGCGCACGCTGCTCGCCCGCTGAGCGGCCTCCTCGGTCGCTCGAATAGCGCAGCTATTCCAGCTCGCTGCGTCCTTGTCAGCGAACGACCATCGCACGCCGCCGACGAGCGGCGTTTGGCCAAACCCTCCTAGTCGGCGGCGGCGAGGCCGCCCTTGCCGGCGTGCTTCGCCGCGTACAGCGACTCGTCGCCGCGCTCGAACATGCTCGTGGGACTGTCGTTCGGCTGCAGATCGGCCACGCCGGCCGAGACGCGCACCCGGCCGGCGCGCGCGATCGGCTGCGACGAGACGGCCCGCTGGATGCGCCCGACGAGCTGCCGTGCCTGGCCTACCTCGACCTCCGGCACGATCACCGCGAACTCGTCGCCGCCGACGCGACACGGGATGTCGGCCGAGCGTACGACCTGCCGGATCCGGTCCGCGATCTCCGCGAGGACCAGGTCGCCCGCGAGGTGGCCGATGCGGTCGTTGATCTCCTTGAAGCCGTCGACGTCCACGATCACGAGCGACAGGCGCCTCTGATAGCGCAGCCCGCGGTCGACCTCGCGGCCGAGGGTCTCGTAGAAGTAGCGGCGGTTGTGCAGGCCGGTGAGCGAGTCGAGATCGGCGAGTTGCCGCGCCTCGCGGAAGCGGCGCGCGTTCTCGATCGCCGGTGCGACCCGCTCGGCCAGCTCCTCGAGCCTGGGGACGTCCTCGTCTCCGAACCGCACGTCGGGGTCGCGCGAGAAGACGCCGAGCCAGCCGATCCTGCCGGCCCGACCCAGAAGCGGGACGCCGAGAGCCTCGTGGATCGCACCGGAGGCTTCCTCTGCCGCATAGAGGTACGAGAGCTCGATCGCCCGCGTCTCGCGCCGGTCCGGCGCGCCGGTGAAGATCCGGACGCCTGCCTCCTCTTCGTCTTCGTCCTCGCGGTCGAGGCCGAGCGAGCCGATGAGGCGCTCGTCGCCGTCCCCGTTCGGCTCGAGCTCGACGATCGCGGCGTCGACCTTCGGGAGCGCGGCAGCGGCCTGGAGCGTCGAGCCGATCGCGTCGTCGAGGTCGATCGTCGTGGCGATCTGGCCGAGGAACCGGCTGCGTTGCGACTCCTCCTCCGCGCGGATGACGGCGCTCGACAACTCGCGCGCGAGCTCGTCGAGCCGCGACTCGAGCGTCTCGACCGTGGCCGTCACCTGGGCCTCGACGTCCCGGCCGTTGCGGCGGCGCAGCCGGCGCAGCAGGTCCAGAGCCACGACGACGCAAACGCCGAGCGCCACAGCCAGACCTATGAGTAGCCAATGCATCGCAGTTCCCAAGCCGCAAATTCCGGGATTTTTGGTGGGCGTACTCTAGGTTCGCGTCGGGGTACGAGCCACTAGCCGTTTTGGGGGGTTTCTGGCCGATTGGCGGGGTTCGCGCGTCTTCGCTACCATGCCGCGGGCCGGTTGGCACGGGGCATTTTGGTCCCTGCCGACCGTCTCTTTACGAAAGGACTCATTTGCCGACCGTCAATCAACTCGTGCGCAAAGGCCGGAAGGCCGCGAAGGCGAAGACCAAGACGCCTGCGCTCGCCGGCGCGCCGCAGAAGCGCGGCGTGTGCACGCGCGTCATGACGCAGACACCGAGAAAGCCGAATTCGGCTCTGCGGAAGGTCGCACGCGTCCGTCTCACGAACGGGGCGGAGGTCGGTGCCTACATCCCGGGTGAGGGCCACAACCTGCAGGAGCACTCCGTCGTGCTCGTGCGCGGGGGTTCGACGAAGGACCTCGCGGGCTACCGCTACAAGATCATCCGCGCGGCGCTCGACACGGGCGGCGTCCTCGACCGCAAGCAGGGCCGCTCGAAGTACGGCGCCAAGCGAGGTTCGTGATGCCGCGTCGTGGCGAAGTCCAGGTTCGCGGGGTCGAGGCCGACGCCGTCTACAGCTCGCCGCTCGTGACGCAGGTGATCAACAAGGTCATGCTCGACGGCAAGAAGTCGATCGCCGAGCAGATCGTCTACGGCGCGCTCGAGGCGGTCGGGACGAAGACGGGCCGTCCGCCGGTCGAGGTGCTCGAGCAGGCGATCAAGACTGTCACGCCGGTGCTGGAAGTGCGCAGCCGCCGAGTCGGCGGCGCGAACTACCAGGTTCCGATCGAGGTGCCGCAGCGGCGCGCCCGTACCCTCGCGGTGCGGTGGATCGTCACCTTCGCGCGCGAGCGGCGCGAGAAGGGCATGCCGGACAAGCTCGCCAACGAGATTCTCGACGCGCTGAACCAGCAGGGCGGCGCGTACAAGCGAAAGGACGACGTCTACCGGATGGCGCAGGCCAACAAGGCCTTCGCGCACTATCGCTGGTAGGACGAACGAGGAAGGAAGATTTGAGCACGAAGATGACAGAACAGGCCGTCGCGCTCGACCGCGTCCGAAACATCGGGATCATGGCCCACATCGACGCGGGCAAGACGACGACGACCGAGCGGATCCTCTACTACACCGGCATCACCCACAAGCTGGGGGAGGTGCACGAGGGCGCCGCGACGATGGACTGGATGGCCCAGGAGCAGGAGCGCGGCATCACGATCACGTCGGCCGCCACGACTGCGTTCTGGCGGGACTATCGGGTGAACATCATCGATACGCCCGGCCACGTGGACTTTACGGTCGAGGTCGAGCGCAGCCTGCGCGTCCTCGACGGCGCGGTCGCAGTCTTCGACTCCGTCGCCGGCGTGCAACCGCAGTCCGAGACGGTCTGGCGGCAGGCGGACAAGTACAAGGTGCCGCGCATCGCCTTCATCAACAAGATGGACCGCACCGGCGCGAACTTCTTCGCCGCCGTGCAGTCGATGCGCGACCGGCTCGGGGCCAATCCGGTTCCCGTCCAGATCCCGATCGGCGCGGAGGACAACTTCACCGGCGTGGTCGACCTCGTCGAGATGCAGGCGGTCGTCTACAAGGACGACCTCGGCAAGGAGTTCGACACGATCGAGATCCCGGCGGAGCTGCTCGAGCAGGCGCAGGAGTACCACCACCAGCTGATCGACGCGATCTCGCACTTCGACGACGACGTGCTCGCGGCCTACATCGAGGACGAGTCCTCGGTCACGCCGGACATGATCCGGCGCGCCGTCCGTTCGGGCACGCTCGCCGACGAGATCACGCCGGTGCTGCTCGGCTCCGCCTTCAAGAACAAGGGCGTCCAGCTTCTGCTCGATGCAGTCGTCGACTACCTGCCGAGCCCGCTCGACGTGCCGCCTGTACAGGGGACGGATCCGAAGAGCGGCGGTGAAGAGGAGCGGCCTGCCGATCCGAAGGCGCCCTTCTCGGCCCTCGCCTTCAAGGTCATGTCCGACCCCTATGTCGGCAAGCTCACGTACTTCCGGGTCTACTCGGGCACGCTCAAGGCCGGCGACCGCGTCCTCAACACGATTACGGGCCGGGCCGAGCGCGTCGGCCGCATCCTCCAGATGCACGCGAACCACCGCGAGGAGCGCGAGGAGATCATGGCAGGCGAGATCGCGGCGGGAGTCGGCCTGAAGTCGACGACGACCGGCGATACGCTCGCCGCCGACAACGCGCCGATCGTGCTCGAGTCGATGACCTTCCCGGATCCGGTCATCTCGGTCGCGGTCGAGCCGAAGTCGAAGGCCGACCAGGACAAGCTCTCGACCGGGCTCACGCGCCTCGCCGAGGAGGATCCGACGTTCCGCGTCGAGACCGACGAGGAGACGGGGCAGACGCTCATCTCCGGGATGGGCGAGCTGCACCTCGAGATCATCGTCGACCGCCTCAAGCGGGAGTTCAACGTCGACGCGAACGTCGGCCGCCCGCAGGTCGCCTACCGCGAGACGATCTCGAAGCCGGCCGAGAAGATCCAGGGCAAGTTCGTCCGGCAGACCGGCGGCTCGGGCCAGTACGGCGACGCCGTCATCAACCTGTACGCGCAGGAGCCGGGAGCGGGCTACGAGTTCGTCGACAAGATCGTCGGCGGCAAGATCCCCAAGGAGTACATCCCGGCGGTCAACGCCGGAATCCAGGAGGC
>DATBAH010000037.1:0-19796 GCA_036271615.1 Gaiellaceae bacterium | reverse complement strand
CTCCTGGCCGAGGCCGAGACGATCGCCGACCGGACCGGCGTCCCGCCGCTCCTCCTCCTCGACGACGTTCTCTCGGAGCTCGATCCCGGCCGCCGCACGATCCTCGCGGCTCGCGTGCGCAGCGCCGGGCAGGCGCTCGTCACCGCGACCGACCCGTCGCTGTTGCCCGCGGCTCCGGACCAGCTGCTCGAGGTGACGCCGGGAGCGGTGCTGGAGGCTGTTGCGTAGTGGAGCCCGTGGGCGAGCAGATCCGGGCGGAGTTGTCGCGGGTCGGAGCCGACAGCGGCGCCGGGGATGCCGTCACCGCCTGGCCGGCAGCGGTCGGCGAGGAAATCGCACGCCATGCGTGGCCGGCGCGGAGGCAGCCCGACGGGACGCTCGTCGTCCATGTTCGCGACGCGATCTGGGGCTTCGAGCTGACGCAGCGCGCGGCCGAGATCTCGGGGCGGCTGCCGGGTCGTCCGCGGCTCCGTTTCACGCCCGGACCGCTGCCGGACACGACTCCCGAGTCGCCGCCGGCGACCCGGGTCGAGGTCTCTCCCGAGCACGCGCGGGAGGCGGCCGCGATGACCGCCGGGATCGAGGACCCAAACCTGCGCGAATCTGTCGCGCAAGCCATAAAAACGGCGCTCGCACGAGCCCCGGGCGACCGCTCCGTCTGATACACTTCCTGGTGCCCGCAAATGCTTAATTTGCAGGGCTTTTTTCATGACTGAAACAGACTACACCGCTAAGGACATCACGGTCCTCGAGGGCCTCGAGCCGGTCCGGCTGCGACCCGGTATGTACATCGGCTCGACGGGTCTGCGCGGTCTCCACCAGCTCGTCCACGAGCTGATCGACAACGCCGTCGACGAGGCTCTCGCCGACCGCAACGACCGCATCGAGGTAACCCTTCATCCCGACCACTCGGTAACCGTCCAGGACTGGGGCTCGGGCATCCCCGTCGACCTGATGCCGGAGCAGGGGCTGCCCGCGCTCACGGTCGTCCTCACGAAGCTCCACGCGGGCGGGAAGTTCGGCGGCGACGGCTACAAGGTCTCGGGCGGCCTGCACGGCGTCGGCGTCTCGGTCGTGAACGCGCTTTCGGAGCGGTTCGTCGCCGAGGTGCGGCGCGACGGCCAGATCTACCGCCAGGAGTTCGAGCGGGGAGAGCCGACCGGCGACATGGAGCTCGTCGGGAAGATGGGCAAGGACGACCCGGACGGGACGACGATCACGTACCTCCCGGATTCCGAGATCTTCGAGACGCTGGACGTCGATGCCGGCATGCTGACGCAGCGGCTCCGCGAGACCGCCTTCCTCACGAAGGGCCTCTACATCAAGCTCGTCGACGAGCGCGCCGAGGGCAAGACCGTCGAGTTCCACTACGAGGGCGGCATCCGCGACTTCGTCTCGTACATCAACGAGGCGAAGGACGCGATTCACAAGCACATCGTCTATTTCGAGGGCGGGACCGAGCAAGGCTCCGTCGAGGTGGCGATGCAGTGGAACGCGTCCTACCAGGAGTCGGTGTTCACGTTCGCCAACAATGTCAACACCGTGGAAGGCGGCTCGCATCTCTCCGGCTTCCGGAGCGCGCTGACCCGCACGCTCAACGCGAAGGCACAGGAGCTGAAGCTGCTCAAGAAGGAGGAGAGCCTCGACGGCGAGGACGTTCGCGAGGGGCTCGCAGCCGTCGTCTCCGTGAAGCTGCGCAACCCGCAGTTCGAGGGGCAGACGAAGACGAAGCTCGGCAACCCCGGCGTCGAGGGTCTCGTCCAGACGACGGTCAACTCGAGTCTCGGCCTGTTCCTGGAGGAGAACCCCCAGGATGCGCGGGCGATCTGCAACAAGGCGATCGCGGCGATGCGCGCGCGGCTGGCGGCGCGCAAGGCGCGCGAGCTGACGCGACGCAAGTCGGCGCTCGACAGCTCCTCGCTGCCGGGCAAGCTCGCCGACTGCTCGATCCGGGACCCGGCCGCCGCCGAGCTGTTCATCGTCGAGGGCGACTCGGCCGGCGGCTCGGCCAAGACCGGCCGCGACCGTACGTATCAGGCGATCCTGCCCCTGCGCGGGAAGATCATCAACAGCGAGAAGAACCGCATCAACAAGGTGCTCTCGAACACCGAGATCCAGGCCATGATCACCGCGATCGGCACGGGCATCGGCGACGAGTTCGACATCGAAGGCCTTCGTTACCACCGGATCGTCGTCATGACCGACGCCGACGTCGACGGCTCGCACATCCGCACGCTCGTCCTCACGTTCCTCTACCGGCACATGCGCGAGCTGTTCGAGTACGGCCACGTCTACATCGCCGTGCCGCCGCTCTACAAGGTGAAGCTCGGCAACCAGGAGTTCTACTTCGAGAAGGACTCGCAGTTGGAGGATCTCCTCGTGCGCGAGCGCTTCGGCGACCTCGAGGTGCGCGACCGTGGCGGCGCTGACGTGAAGCTGACCGAGACGCGCTGGAAGCGGTTCACGGGCGCGCTCGCCGAGCTCGAAGGCTGGACGGCGCGCCTCCGCGCCGACTACGGCCCGCGCGCCGCCGACCTCGCCGTGTCGCACCGGCTCGTCGAGCTGGACGCCGCGACCCCCGCCGAGCTCGAGGCCGCGATCGGCTCCCTGCCCCCGAACGGCTACAAGCTCTCGGTGCTCGAGCGTGACGAGAACGGCCTGCGGGTCAAGGTCGTCGAGGAGGAGACCTCCGCCGCCCAGACCGTTGGCCTCTCGGCCGAGCTGCTCGGCTCTCCGATCTACGCGAACCTTCGGCGGGCGTACCAGAAGCTCGTCGAGGTCGTCGGCTCTCCCCCGTTCGCGCTCGCGCTCGGCAAGAACCGTGCCGAGGCGGAGAGCTTCTCCGAGCTGCGTGCGGCCTCGCTCGACCTCTCCAAGGAGGCGGGCATTCAGCTTTCCCGCTACAAGGGGCTCGGCGAGATGAATCCCGAGCAGCTCTGGGAGACCACGATGGATCCCGCGAAGCGGCTGATGGTTCGTGTCGACGTCGAGGACGCAAGCGCCGCGGACCAGCTCTTCTCGATGCTGATGGGCGATCAGGTGGAGCCGCGCCGGCTCTTCATCGAGGAGAACGCGAAGGACGTCACGTTCCTGGATGTCTGAGGTAGAGACGGGCGCACTCGGGCGGGGCCGGGTCGAGCCCCGCGAGCTCGAGCAGGAGATGCGCTCGAGCTTCCTCGACTACGCGATGTCGGTCATCGTCTCGCGCGCGCTGCCGGACGTGCGCGACGGGCTGAAGCCGGTGCACCGGCGTGTGCTCTACGGGATGCACGAGGCCGGCCTGCAGCCGAACCGGCCCTACAAGAAGTCGGCGTCCACGGTGGGCGCCGTGATGGCGAACTACCACCCGCACAGCGACTCGGCGATCTACGACACGCTCGTCCGGATGGCGCAGCCGTTCTCGCTGCGCTACCCACTCGTCGACGGCCAGGGCAACTTCGGCTCCGTCGACGACGACCCGGCCGCGGCGATGCGCTACACCGAGGCCCGCCTGTCGAAGATCGCGACGGAGCTCCTGCGCGACATCGACGCGAACACCGTCGACTTCGAGCCGAACTACGACGAGTCGCGGCGACAGCCGTCCGTCCTGCCCTCCCGGTTCCCGAACCTCCTCGTCAACGGCTCCACCGGGATCGCGGTCGGCATGGCGACGAACATGCCGCCGCACCACCTCGGCGAGACGATCGACGCGGTCGTCGCGATGATCGACGACCCGAATATCTCCGTCGAAGGCCTGATGAAGCACGTCAAGGGGCCCGACTTCCCGACCGCCGCGATCGTGGTGGGTCGCAGCGGCATCCGCGACGCGTACCGCACGGGTCGCGGCCGGATCGTCATGCGCGCCCGCGCCCACATCGAGGAGCTGCGTGGGGGACGTTCTGCGGTCGTCGTCACCGAGCTTCCCTACGGCGTCAAGAAGGGCGGCGACACCGGCGTCATCGTCAAGATCGCCGACCTCGTCCGCGACAAGGTGCTGACCGAGGTGTCGGATCTCGCCGACCACTCCGATCGCACGGGCATGCGGATCCAGATCGAGCTCAAGCGCGACGCCATTCCGCAGGTCGCTCTCAACAAGCTCTTCAAGCACACGCCGCTCCAGTCGACGTTCGGCTACAACGCCGTCGCGCTCGTCGAAGGCGTCCCGCGCACGCTTTCGCTGCTCGAGCTCGTCCGCCACTACCTCGAGTTCCAGCGCGAGGTCGTCACCCGCCGCTCGAAGGACGAGCTGCGCAAGGCGGAGGCCCGGGCGCACGTCCTCCGGGGCTACCTCATCGCGCTCGACAACATCGACGCGATCGTCGCGCTCATCCGCGCTGCGGCCGACACCGACGCGGCGCGTACCCAGCTGATCGAGCAGTTCTCGCTCTCGGAGATCCAGGCCCAGGCGATCCTCGACATGCAGTTGCGGCGTCTCACCGGGCTTGCGCGCAAGGAAGTCGAGGACGAGTACAACGACAAGATGGAGCGGATTGGCGAACTGCGTACGCTCCTCGGAGATCCGGCGAAGATCGACGCCCTCATCCGCGAGGAGCTGCTCGAGATCAAGCAGACCTACGGCCGCCACGACGATCGCCGCACCGAGATCGTGGCCGCCGAGGAGGAGCTCGAGCTCGAGGACCTGATCGCGGAGGAGGACATGGTCATCGCGATCACGCGGTCGGGCTATATCAAGCGGCTGCCCGTGACGACGTACCGCGAGCAGCGTCGCGGCGGCATCGGCGTGATGGGGATGGAGATGAAGGAGGACGACTACATCGAGCACCTCTTCGTCGCCTCGACGCACGACTACATCCTCTTCTTCACCAACGTCGGCAAGGTCTACCGGCTCAAGGTGCACGAGCTGCCGCTCGGCTCCCGCCAGTCGAAGGGACGCGCAATCGTCAACCTGCTGCCGTTCCGCCAGGACGAGCAGGTGCGCGCCGTGATCCAGACCCGCGACTTCGAAGAGGCCAAGTACCTCGTGTTCGCGACGAAGAACGGCGTCGTCAAGAAGACGGAGCTCGCCGCGTACAACACGCCGCTCAAGGCTGACGGGATCATTGCGATCAAGATGCGCGACGGCGACGAGCTCGTCGGCGTTCGCCACTCCTCGGGCTCGGACGACATCCTCATGGTCTCGGCGAAGGGACAGGCGATTCGCTTCCACGAGACCGACGCGCGCCCGATGGGACGCGACACGTCCGGCGTCGCCGGGATGAGGCTCCGCAAGGGCGACGAGGTGATCTCGATCAACATCGCCGAGGACGACGCGGACTTGCTCGTCGTGACGACGAACGGCTACGGCAAGCGGACGCGTGTCAGCGAGTACCCGGTCAAGGGCCGCGGCGGCATGGGGGTCAAGACCGTGCAGCTGACCGAGGCGCGCGGCCAGCTCGTCGGGTCACGCGTGGTCCGCGACGGCTACCAGGTGATGCTCATCTCGACCGCCGGCACGGTGATCAAGATCCCGGTCGAAGACGTCAAGCGGCTCGGTCGCTCGACGCAGGGCGTGATCGTGATGCGCCTGCGGGGCGACGACGAGACGGTCTCCGCGCTGGCGCCGGTCGTCGAATCGGACGAGCCGAACGGTGAAGTCGGAGACCCGGCACCGCCCGAGCCGCAGCCCGACGCTGGGTAACCGCAGCGTCCTCTTCCAAAAGCGGCGCCGGGTCTTTATAACTCTCGAAGGGGTCCCACCCGACGCGGCGAGGGCAAGAAATGGCGGTCAGCCGGCAAGTCGATCTTCTCGAACCCATCAATCTTGCGGATCATCTCGACAAGGTCGAGCTCTACCTCGGCCAGGTCTGCCAGATCGCCGGGATCTCGAAGATGCAGCTCGACTACTGGACGAACAAGGCGCAGATCCCCACGAAGGGCAAGAAGCAGCGGATCTACGATATCGACGCCCTCGAGACCGTGATGCTGATCAAGCAGGCAAAGGACAAGGGCCTGAACCTCGGCGCGGCGATCGATGCCGCGCGGAACTTCCGCGAACAGCGGCCGTACTCCTAGCGGTTCGTGTGGAGCCGCTGCCAGTCGTCGTAGCGGCGTTCGAGCTCGAGCAGGATCGCCGCAAGTAGCGGTGCACGAGGCCACTCGCGACCGGTCTCGACCCGGAGCGAAGTGGGCGGCTTGGGCGTCTCCGCGGGCAGATCATCAGCCGTCTGGTTGACGTTCACGCCGATCCCGAGCACCACCCTCAGGTCGCTGGAGCTCGCCTCCGGCAGGATCCCCGCGACCTTCCGGCCCTCGACGAGGACGTCGTTCGGGTGGCCCAGCTCCGCGGCAACTCCGGTCTGCTCACGCAGCGCTGCCGCGACGGCGTCGCCGGCGACGAGCGAGAGCTCCGGCCAGATCGCCGGCGGCGGCTGGGGGCGGAGGAGCACGGAGAAGAGCAGCGCCAGCCCCGGCGGAGCCTCCCACGTCCGGCCGAGCCTGCCCCGCCCGTGGGTCTGTAGATCGGTCGCCACCGTCGTTCCCTCTGCCGCGTCCGGGTCGAGCAGCCGCTGCGTCGACGGGCACTCCTCGACGAAGGTGTACGGGCGGCCGAAGCGGCCCTGCAGGAAAGGCTCGACGAAGCCCGGAGAGAGATCCGACACCCGCCTTTAGACTAATCCCGCCGTGGGGAGGATCAAGCAGCCGCTGCGCGAGCGCGGCCTCGACTACGCAAGCCTCAGCGACCCGATCCTCGTGACCCGGGCGAAGGCCGGCGACGCCCGCGCGCTCGAGGCGCTCTGCGTCCGGCACGCGCCGCGGGTCGAGCGGCTCGCCCGGCGTCTCTTGCGCGACCCGGAGGATGCGCGCGATGCGGCGCAGGAAGCACTCGCGAAGCTCTGCGTCCGCCTGAGCCAGTTCCGCGGCGAGGCCCAGTTCTCGACCTGGCTGCACCGGCTCGTCGTCAATGCCTGCCGTGACGTGGCCGAGCGGCAGCGAACGCGTATCCACGATCCGCTGCCCGACGAGCTCGGCGACGACGTCGAGTACGACCCGACTCGCGGGGTGCGGATGACCGAGCTGCGGCGAGAGCTTTGCGACTCGCTCGCCGGCATCTCGCCCGAGCAGGCGCAGGTGATCGTCCTCAAGGACGCGCTCGGCTACACGTTCGAGGAGATCGCGGCCGCGGCCGGCATGCCGGTCGGCACGGCCAAGTGCCATGCGCACCGGGGCCGCAACCGTCTCCGCGAGCGGCTCGAGCAGCGCGACGTAGCATGACCGTCCCCGCACCGCCGTTCGGCCGGGAGACGATCGAGTCGATCATCCCGCACCGGCCTCCGTTCCTGCTCGTCGACGAGGTGCTGGAGCTCGAGCCCGGCCGCAAGGTACGCGGTCGCTTTCTCGTTCCCGAGGACGGATGGTGGTTCAAGGGACACTTTCCCGGGCGTCCCGTCATGCCGGGCGTGCTGACGATCGAAGCGATCGCCCAGTGCGGCGCGGTCGCGGTCCTCGCCGCCGAGGCGAACCGCGGCAAGGTCCCCTTCTTCGCCGGTATCGACGACTGCCGCTTCAAGCGGGTCGTCGAACCGGGAGACGAGCTCGAGCTCGAGTGCGAGTTCCTGCGCGTGCGCGGGCCGATCGCGAAGGGACAGGGTCGCGCGAGCGTCGGCGGAGACGTCGCCGCCGAGGCGATGCTCACGGTCTTCGTCGGGAGCGAGGACGGCGCATGATCGGCGACGCGCGTAGCGACGTCCACGTCACGATCACGGGTCTCGGCGCCTACGTGCCCGAGCGCGTGATCACGAACGACGACCTCGAGCGGATGGTCGACACGTCGGACGAGTGGATCATGGAGCGCACCGGCATCCGCGAGCGCCGGATCGCGGCGGAGGAGCAGGCGCTGTCGGATCTCTCGCTGCCCGCGGCTCGGCAGGCACTCGAGCAGGCCGGCGTCGGCGGGGCGGACATCGACCTCCTGATCGTCGCCACCGTCACCCCCGACATGATGTTCCCCTCGACCTCCGCGATCCTCGCCGACCAGCTCGGCGCCAAGGATGCGGCTGCGTACGACCTCTCCGCCGGCTGCACGGGCTTCATGTACGCGCTCGTGCAGGCCTACGGGATGCTCGCGGCGGGGCTCTCCCGCCGGGCGCTCGTGGTTGGCGGCGACGTGCTCTCCCGCATCCTGGACTGGACCGACCGCTCGACGGCCGTCCTCTTCGGGGACGGTGCAGGCGCGGTCGTCCTCGAGCCCTCGCACGACGCCGGCTTCCTCGCCTTCGAGTTAGGCGCCGACGGCGCCGGCGGCGAGCACCTCTGGTTACCGGGCAGCGGCTCCCGTCGGTTCGAGGATCCGGAGCAGGTTGTGAAGATGAACGGACGCGAAGTGTTCAAATTCGCGACCCGCATCCTCGTGCAGTCGGCCGAGGCCGTGCTGGAGCGCTACGGAGCGACCATCGACGATGTCGACGTCTACGTCCCGCATCAGGCGAACGTTCGCATCATCGATCACGCAACCAAGAAGCTCGGGATTCCGTCGGAACGGGTGGTGATCAATGTCGATCGTTACGGCAACACCTCCTCCGGCTCGATTCCGCTCGCGCTCGCCGATGCGCAGGTTGACGGCAGGCTTCGTGTGGGAAGTCTCGTATTGATGACGGGAATGGGCGCCGGTCTCACATGGGGGAGTGCGCTGATGCGCTGGACCGAGAACGGGCCGGCGGCATGAGCAAGATCGCTTTCTGCTTCCCCGGCCAGGGCTCGTTCGAGACCGGGATGGGCCGGGACTTCGCGGAAGCGGTGCCCGCCGCGATGGAGGTCTTCCGGCGCGGGAGCGCGGCGAGTGGGCTCGATCTCGAGCGCCTGTGCTTCCACGGCGAGGCCGAGGAGCTGTTCGACACCGCCGTGCAGCAGCCGGCGCTCGTCGCGACGTCTCTCGCCGTGCTCGCCGCCCTGCGCGAGCGAGGCGTCGAGGCCGACTTCGTGATCGGCCACTCGGTCGGGGAGTTCGCCGCTCTGGCCGCTGCCGAGGCGATGACCCTCGAGGAGGCCATGGCGCTGGTGCGCGAGCGCGGCCTGGCCATGGCCGACGCGGCCGCCCGCAACCCGGGCTCGATGGCCGCGATCCTCGGCCTGGCAGACGAGGTGGTGGAAGGGCTCTGCCGCAAGATCCTCGGGGTCTGGCCGGCGAACTACAACTGCCCGGGCCAGGTCGTGGTCTCCGGCGAGGACCTTGCCGTGCTGGAGTGCATCGAGCAGGCGCAGAGCCACGGCGCTCGCCGGGCGGTGAAGCTCAAGGTCTCGGGCGCCTTCCACTCGCCGCTCGTCGCGCGCGCCGCGGACCGCCTGCGCCCTGCGATCGAGAAGGTGCGTTTCCAGGAGCCGGTCGCGCCGTTCATGTCGACCGTGACGGCGCGCGTCGAGTCGGCGCACCGCATGGGCCCGCTGCTCGTCGACCAGCTCACCGCGCCGGTGCGCTTCACGCAGTCGGCGACCGAGTTGATGCGGGAAGGCGTGCGCACCTTCGTCGAGGTCGGGCCCGGCAACGTGCTCTCCGGGCTCGTGAGGCGAATCGATCGCAGCGTCAAGGCTGTCTCGATCAACAGCATGAAGGAGCTCGACCGGTTGCCCGAGCTGCTCTCCGAAGCGTGACCTTCTGCTCGCTCGCGGGCAAGCGGGCTCTCGTCACGGGCGCATCGAAGGGAATCGGCCGCGCGATCGCGGAGGAGCTCGCCGAGGCGGGCGCCGACGTCGTGATCGGCTACCGCACCGGAGTGGAGGAGGCTGACGCGCTCGCCGGGGAGCTCGGAGGGCGCGCCGTCCAGGCGGACGTCTCGAATGCCGACGAGGCCGCGCGCCTCGTCGAGGAGGCGGGCGATCTCGACATCCTCGTCAACAACGCCGGCCTCACGCGCGACGGCCTGCTCGCCCGCATGTCCGACGACGACTGGCGCACGGTGATCGAGACGAATCTCTCGTCGGTCTTCTACACGTGCCGCGCCGTCTGCCGGCCGATGATGAAGAAGCGGGCCGGGTCGGTCGTCAACGTCTCGTCGATCGTCGGCGTGCACGGCAACTGGGGCCAGACGAATTACGCCGCGTCGAAGGCCGGGATCATCGGCTTCACCAAGTCGCTCGCCCGCGAGCTCGGCAGCCGCGGCGTTCGCGCCAACGTCGTCGCGCCCGGTTACGTGCGCACGCAGCTCACCGACGTCCTGCCGGAGGAAGCGACCTCGGCGATGCTCGGAAACACGCCGCTCGGCAGGCTTGGAGAGCCGACAGACGTGGCGGGCGCAGTACGCTTCCTCTGCTCCGACGAGGCATCGTTCATCACAGGAGACGTGCTGCTCGTCGACGGCGGACTCGGAATGTAGTGACTTCGGATAACGGTTCTCTCAACGGACGCAGACGCGTCGTCGTCACCGGCCTTGGCGCGGTGACGCCACTGGGGCTCGACGTCGAGTCCACGTGGTCGAGCCTGCTCGCAGGCGAGTCCGGCGCGGGCGAGATCACCGCCTTCGACCACACCGATTACCCCGTGCACTTCGCCTGCGAGGTGAAGGACTTCGACCCGACTGATTGGATCGACCGCAAGGCTGCGCGGCGGATGGACCGCTTCACGCATCTGATCCTCGCAGCGGCGCGGCAGGCCGTCGCCGATTCGGGGCTCGAGATCGAGAAGGAAGCCGAGCGGATCGGCGCCGCGGTCGCGACCGGAATCGGCGGTCTGCGGTCGTTCCAGGAGTGCTACGACGTTCTCGTCAAGCGTGGCCCGGACCGGGTCAACCCGTTCTCGATTCCGGCGATCATCCCCAACCTCGGGGCGGGCTGGGTCTCGATCGAGCTCGGCACACGCGGGCCGCTTCTCTCCGAGTGCACGGCGTGCGCCGCTTCGAACATGGCCATCGGCGACGGCATGGACGAGATCAGGCTCGGCCGCGCCGACGTGATGCTCTGCGGCGGCACCGAGGCAGCGGTGTGCGAGGTGGGCATCGCCGGGTTTGGCGCCATGCGCGCCCTGTCACGGCGCAACGACGATCCCGTTCGGGCGTCGCGTCCGTTCGACGGCGAGCGCGACGGCTTCGTGATGGGCGAAGCCGGGGCCTTGCTCGTGCTGGAGGAGCTCGAGCACGCGAAGGCGCGCGGCGCAAAGATCTACGCGGAGGTCTCCGGCTACGGCCTCTCCTCGGACGCGAGGCACATCACCGAGCCCGACCCGACCGGTCCCGTGAACGCGCTCAAGATGGCGCTCGGCGACGCCGGCGTCGGCCCGGACGAGATCGACTACGTCAACGCGCACGCGACCTCGACGCCGATCGGCGACTCGTCGGAGACGCAGATGCTCAAGTATGCGCTCGGCGAGGAGAACGCGTACAAGACGCCGGTCTCCGGCACGAAGGGCGCGACGGGCCATTGCCTCGGCGCGGCGGGTGCGATCGAGGCGACGTTCACGGTTCTCGCGATCCGCGACGGGAAGTTGCCGCCCACCATCAACTACGAGGTCGAGGATCCGGCGTGCGATCTCGACTACGTGCCGAACGAGGCGCGCGCTGCCGAGGTCAAGGTCGCCGTCTCGAACAGCTTCGGCTTCGGCGGGCACAACGCCTGCGTCGTCTTCAAGCGGTTCGAAGAGTAGGCACGCGCGAAGGTAGGTTCTCGGCGTGGAAAAGCGCTGGGCGACCTTCGATTGCTACGGCACGCTGATCGACTGGAACGGCGGCATCGGGCGTGAGCTCGAGCGGTTGTTCGGGCCGGCGCGGAGCGGCGAGTTGCTGCACGCGTACCACGAGCTCGAGCCGCAGATCCAGCGGGAGGATCCCGAGAGGAGCTACCGCGGGGTGATGTCGGTTGCGCTCGCCCGCCTCGGGGCTCCGGCCGAGGAGGAGGACGCGCTGGCGCTCTCGCTGCCTGGCTGGCCGCCGTTTCCCGAGGTGCCGACGGCACTCGAGGAGGCCCGCACTCGGGGCTGGCGGCTCGCGGTGCTCTCGAACACCGATCGAGACCTCCTCGACGCCTCGCTCGCGCGCATCGGAGTCGAGTTCGACCTGACCGTCGTGGCGTCCGAGATCGGCTCGTACAAGCCGTCGAGGGGCCACTGGGACGAGTTCTTCGCGCGCAGCGGCGCCGACCGCGAGCGCCACGCCCACGTCGCTGCGAGTCTCTTCCACGACATCGCACCGGCGTCCGCACTCGGTCTCCGCACGATCTGGATCAACCGGCTCGGCGAGGAGGCCGAGCCCCGGCCCGACGTCGAGTTGCACAGCCTCGCCGGCCTCGCAGACAGCCTCGACTCCCTTGCCTCGTGAGAGTTCGCCCGATCGCCCCCGACGACTTACCGGCGATCGCCGCGTTCCTCGCCGAGGACGAGACGCGGCTGTTCGGCCGGGAGTCTCGCCTCGGTGTGTCGGACGTCACGGCCTGGCTCTCGAGCACCGACCTCTCGCAGGACACGTGGCTGTTCGAAGACGGAGACGGACTCGTTGCGCTCGGCTGGATCGAGAAAGAGAATGACACCGGCCTTGCGGTAGGTGCCGTCCATCACCGGTGGGGCGGACATGGTCTCGGCTCGAAGCTGGTCGATCGCAGCGAGGAACGGCTCCGAGCGCTCGAGGTGGACCGGGTGCACAACGTGACCCTCGGGCCGGACGCCGCCGCGCAGACGCTGTTGGCGAGCCGTGGCTATCGCGAAGTGCGCCGCTTCTGGGAAATGACGATCGAGCTCGGCGATGACCCCCCGCTGGATCCTGTGCTTCCGGAAGGTCTCCGAATCGAGCCGTTCTCCTCCGAGCTCGCCGGCGCGTTCCACTCCACGCTCGAGGAGGCGTTCGCGGACCACTGGGAGTACCAGCCGCAGTCCTTCGAGGACTGGTGGCAACGGCAGCTCAAGAGGCCGGACCATGATCCTTCGCTCTGGTTCCTCGTGCGCGACAAGGAGGCCGTCGTCGCCGCCACGCGAAACGACCCGGAGCGATCGGGCGGGGGCTGGATCGGTGCGCTGGGCGTGCGTCGGGCGTGGCGGGGTCGCGGCCTTGGGAAGGCTCTTCTGCTGCACAGCTTCCGCGAGTTCCACCGTCGCGGGAAGCGTCGGGTCGGCCTCGGTGTCGATTCCGAGAACCCGACCGGTGCGACGAAGCTGTACGAGAGCGTGGGGATGGTGGTCGACACCGAGCAGGTGGTCTGGGAGAAGGCGCTGGCATGAACGTTCGCCCCTTCGTCGAGAGCGACGCGCCGGCTGTTGCGGCGCTCATCCGGGTGGACGAGGAGCTCTGTTACGGGCGTCCCGGTCGCGTCACCGACGCGGACATCCTCATGTTCCTGCAGTACAGCAAGGAGAACTGGGTCTGGGAGGAGGACGGCCGGATGGTCGCGAGCGCGTCCTTCGGCGTGCACGGCGACGTGGCGATCATCCGAGGGATCGTCGCCGACAAGGGGCGCGGCATCGGGACCGAGATCGTCGAGCGCGGCGAGGCGTTCGCACGCGCGGAAGGGGCGAAGAAGATCCATGCCGCCGCAGCCGAGCCCGACGCTGCGGCGCGCGCTCTCCTCGAGTCGCGTGGCTATCGCGAGGTGCGCCGCTTCTACGAGATGGCGATCGAGCTGACCGAGGCGCCGTCGGCGCCTGTGCTTCCGGAGGGGCTCGTCGTGGACGAGCTGCGAGGGGGCGAGTACGAAGCGTTCTACGAGGCGCTGAACGAGGCGTTCGCGGAGCACTGGGAGTGGCACCCGGAGCCGTTCGAGAAGTGGTTCGAGCGCCGGCAGGGCCAGCACCGCGACGAGGACGGCCCCATCTGGTTCGTCGTCCGCGACGGGGACGAGCTCGCCGCCGTGACGCGCAACGACCTGAGCGTCGCCGGCGGGGGCTATGTCGGCGCGATCGGAGTCCGGCCCGCGTGGCGGGGCAAGGGGCTCGGCAAGGCGCTTCTGGAGCAGACGTTCGCCGAGTTCTGGCGCCGCGGCACGACCCGCGTCTCACTCGACGTCGACTCCCAGAACGAGACCGGCGCCGTCCGGCTCTACGAGCGCGTCGGCATGCGCGTCGATTCGTGCGGCGTCGCGTTCGAGAAGTCGAGCGAATGAGCCTGCTGCGCGCGCGATGTCCCGACTGCCGGACGCTCACCGCCGTCGCGATCGACGACGGCTACGAGTGCCACAGCTGCGGCCGCTCCTTCGCTGCCGGGCTCGTCCGCGTGCCGCGCGCCTGGGGTGACGGCGGCGAGGCGATGGTCGAGGCGGCGTCGCTCGCGCTCGACTATCCGGAGGTCGCGGTGATCGAGGAGGAGACGCTCGCGATGCAGACGCTCGCCGTCGCCTCCGACCTGCCGGTGCGGCCGCTCGTGCTCGGCGGTTGTTGTTGTGCGCACGTCGGTGCGATCGAGGGGCTCGCTGCCCGGCACGGGCACGTCGCCGTGTTGTGGCTGGATGCGCACGGCGATCTCAACACGCCCGAGACCTCCCCATCCGGCAACGAGTGGGGGATGCCGCTGCGGATGCTGCTCGACCGGGGCACGATCGCCGCCGCCGAAGTCGTCCTCTGGCGAGCCCGCAACCTCGACCCGCCCGAGGAGGAGTACATCGAGGCGGCGGGGATCGGCGACGATCCCGGCGTATTGCTCGAGCGCGCGGGTGCCGTCTACGTCGCGCTCGATTGCGACGTGCTCGATCCGGACGAGCTCGCGGTCTTCATGCCCGAGCCGGGCGGGCCGTCGCTCGACGACGTCGAGGAGTTGCTCGGCCGCGTTCGCGACAGCGGCAAGCTCGTGGGCGTGGGGTTCACCGGCCTTGCGCCCGATCCGGCGACCGTCGAGAAGCTCCAGCGGCTCACGGCGGCTCTGGGCTACTGAGAGCCGCTTCGCAACCTTCCCTTCCAGGCCCGGGGTCTAAGCTCCCAACGTGGCCAAAGTAGACGTCTCGGTCGAGACAGACGACCAGCCGAGCCCTCCGCCGGACCATCCGAACACCTGCCCGAGCTGTCACTCGCACTACCGCGACGACGAGCTCGAGCGGAGTCTCTGGGTGTGCGAGCAGTGCGGCCATCACTTCCCGATGCCGGCGCGGGCGCGCATCGACTCCCTCGCCGACCCCGAGTCCTTCGCGGAGGAGGCCACGGAGCTGCACTCCGAAGATCCGCTGGGCTTCTTCGACCTACGCCCGTACACCGAGCGTCTCGCCGAGGCCGAGATGAAGACCGGCCTCACCGATGCGATGGTGATCGGCCGCGCAGCGATCGACGGACGCCGGTGCGAGCTCGCCGTCATGGACTTCGCGTTCATGGGCGGGTCGATGGGCAGTGTCGTGGGGGAGAAGTTCTCGCGAGCCTGCGACTCCGCGGCCGAGGCGGGGATGCCCGTCGTGAGCGTCACGAGCTCGGGTGGCGCGCGCATGCAGGAGGGGATCCTCGCGCTCATGCAGCTGCCGAAGACCGTGGCGGCGGTGGAGGATCTCCACGACTCGGGGCAGGCGCTCCTCTGCGTGATGACCCACCCGACGACGGGCGGCGTGCTCGCCAGCTTTGCCACGCTCGGCGACGTCGTTCTCGCGGAGCCGAACGCGCTCATGTCCTTCGCCGGGCCGCGCGTCGTGCAGGAAATCACGCGCGAGAAGCTGCCAGACGATTTCGGGCGAGCCGAGCAGAACCTCCGCTTCGGGCAGATCGACGCCATCGTTCCGCGCACCGAGCTGCGTCCTGCGCTGTCCCGTCTTCTGAGGCTGTTCGATGCCCCCGACTGAGCACGAGTTGCGCTTGCGTCAGCGGCTCGGACGCCTGCGGAACCTGCCGCTGCTCGGCGGTGCACGCATCTCCGGCGAGCTCGACCGGCTGCAGCGGCAGATCTCGCGGATCGGCGAGGAGGCGACCGACGAGGAGATCTGGCGCAAGGTCGAGCTCGCTCGTCACGACGAGCGGCCGTACACGCTCGATTACGTGGAGCGCCTGCTCGACGACTGGTTCGAGTTCCACGGAGACAGGGCCCTCGGCGACGACGGCGCGATGATCGCCGGCCTCGGCAAGCTCGACGGTCGCACGATCGTCCTCGTCGGCCAGCAGAAGGGACGTGACATCCACGAGCGCGCGAGCCGTCGCTTCGGGATGCCGAATCCCGAGGGGTACCGCAAGGCGTGGCACGCGATGGAGCTCGCCGACCGGCACGGGTTCCCCGTCATCACGCTCGTGGACACGCCGGGCGCCTACCCGGGGGTGGTCGCCGAGCAGCACGGGCAGGGCGCGGCGATCGCGCGTTCCCAGGCGACGATGGCTCGGCTGAAGGTGCCGACCGTCGCCTGCGTGATCGGCGAGGGAGGCTCGGGCGGAGCGATCGCAATCGCGCTCGCCGATCGAGTCCTGATGCAGGAGAATGCGATCTACTCCGTCATCTCGCCCGAGGGCTGCGCGGCGATCCTCTGGCGCGACGCCGGCCAGGCGAAGAAGGCCGCGGCTGCGTTCAGGCCAGACGCGCTGCACTGTCTCGAGCTCGGAGTCGTCGACGAGATCGTCCCGGAGCCTCTCGGCGGGGCGCAGATCGATCCCGACATGGCGGCACGGCAGCTCGGGCAGGCATTGCGCGAGTCCCTCGCCCAGCTCGAGGGGATTTCGGGCGACGATCTCCGCCGCCGGCGGCGTGCGCGCTTCCGCTCGCTCGGCGTGTTCGCGTGAGTAGCTTGCGGGAGGTTTACGGAGATTTTTCGCAAGTCTGCTTCGACACTGTCCACACCGTCCACAGGCTTATCCCCGCCATGTATGCGTTGTGTGAACCGTAGGAGTACGACTCGAGTCGCGCAAAACGCGCTGGAGGAGGGGTCGTGAGCGAGCGTCTCGGCGAGTACGAGCGGAAGCGAAAGCCGAAGCAGACACCGGAGCCGTCGGGGCGGAAAGGCGCAGCGCGGCGGCGCGGCAGGGAGCCGACCTTCGTCGTGCAGCGGCACGATGCGCGTCGTCTCCACTACGACTTCCGCCTCGAGCGCGACGGCGTGCTCGCCTCGTGGGCGGTGCCGAAAGGCGTTCCGCTCGAGCCGGGCCAGCAGCACCTCGCCGTCCACGTCGAGGACCATCCGCTCGAGTACGGCGGCTTCGAGGGCGAGATTCCGCAGGGGAACTACGGGGCCGGCACGGTCGAGATCTGGGATCGCGGCACGTACGAGCTGTTGGAGGAGAAGCCCGACGGCGGCCTCACGGTGCGGCTGCACGGCGAGCGGCTCGACGGGACGTGGACCCTCGTACCTGCGCATCTCTCCGGCGACGAGAAGAACTGGCTCATCCTCCGCAAGCGCGAGGACGGCGCGGCGACCACCGCAGCGCGGCGGGTGTACCGGCCGATGCTGGCAACGCTGACGGAGGATCTGCCGCGCGGAGAGGAGTGGGAGTTCGAGCCGAAGTGGGACGGCTATCGCGCACTCGGCTACGTCCATGGCGGTGAGGCGAAGCTCGTCTCACGGCGGGGCAACGACCTCACACAGCGGTTCGCGACAGTGGCGAAGGAGCTCGTGAAGGCGCTCCGCACCCCGGATGCGGTCGTCGATGGTGAGGTCGTCGCGCTCGATTCAGGCGGCAAGTCCAGCTTCTCGGCGATGCAGCAGGGGAGCACACGGCTCGCCTACGAGGTGTTCGACGTCCTCGAGATCGACGGCGAGCCGGTGGTCGACCTGCCGCTCACCGAGCGCAGGGCTCGGCTCGAGAAGCTGCTCGCGCGGAATCCGGTCGTCCAGATCTCCGGCTCCTTCGAGGACGGCGACGCGTTGTTCGAGGCGGCACAGGAGCAACGCCTCGAGGGAGTGATGGCGAAGCGCAGGTCGTCGCGCTACGTCGAAGGAGGTCGAGGGCGCGACTGGCTGAAGATCAAGACGCACGGGCGGCAGGAGTTCGTGATCTGCGGCTACACGAAGGGTCAGGGCCGTCGCAGCGGCAGCTTCGGCGCGCTCGTCCTCGGCGTCCATCGCGGGAAGGAGTGGGAGTGGGTCGGCAACGTGGGCACCGGCTTCGGAGAACGCACCATCGCCGAGCTGCTCGAGAAGCTGGAGCCGCTGCGGCGGGACAAGTCGCCGTTCGCGGTCGTCCCGAAGATGCCGAAGGTGAAGAAGGGCGACGTCGTCTGGGTCGAGCCGCAACTCGTCGCCGAAGTCGAGTTCGCCGAGTGGACGCACGACGGGCACCTGCGCGCGCCGTCGTTCCAGGGCCTCCGCGACGACAAGCCCGCGCTGGACGTGCGGCGCGAGCGCCCGGTCGAGGCGGACGAGGGCAAGGTGAAGGTGTCCAACCTCGAGAAGATCTTCTGGCCCGACGAGGGGATCACCAAGGGCGATCTGATCGACTACTACCGCAGCGTCGCGGAGGTGCTCGTGCCGCACCTGCGGGGGCGGCCGTTCACCATGCGCCGGTATCCCGACGGAGCCTTCGGCAAGGCGTTCTTCCAGAAGGACGCGCCGAAGGGCATGCCGGACTGGATTCCGCGGTTTCACGTGCAGGTCTCGACGCGGGAGCGGCCGCCGAAGAAGCGCTGGATCGACGCGCCGGTCGTGAACGACGCGGACGCTCTGATCTGGATGGCCAACATGGGGTGCATCGACATGAACGCGTGGTACTCGCGCGTCGACAAGCCCGACCGGCCCGACTTCGTCCTCTTCGACCTCGACCCGTCTGCCGAGGTCGGCTTCGGCGAGGTCGCACAGGTCGCACTGCTCGTCAAGCAGGCGCTCGACGCGCTCGGGCTCGTGTCCTTTCCGAAGACGTCGAGCGCCGAGGGCATGCATGTGCTGGTGCCCGTGGAGCGGCGGTACACGTACGCGCAGACGCGCGAGCTCTGCGAGATCGTGGCCGGCGCGCTGGCGCGCACGCATCGCGGGCTCGTGACGACCGAGTGGTCGAAGGCGAAGCGGCGCGGCGTGCTGATCGATGCGAACCAGAACGGCGAGGGGAAGACGATCGCGTCGGTCTACTCCGTACGGCCCCGGCCGGGCGCTCCGGTCTCGACACCGCTTCGCTGGGACGAGATCGACGAGTCGCTCGACCCGACGGCGTTCACGATGGACGTCGTCCTCGACCGGATCCACCGCTACGGAGACCTGTTCGAAGGCGTGCTGACGACGAGGCAGCGCCTCGAGCCCGCGCTCCGCGCCCTCCGCTGAAACGGACCCGTCTCGGTATCAGTTACCGAGACATGGTCGCTTCGGCCAGTAGCGGCGCCCTGGCAGTCACAACCGAGCGCAGGGCATCGATCGAGTCGCCGAGCTCCGCGAGCACCAAGCGGTCGTCGATGAAGCCGAAGTCGGTCGTCAGGCCCAGGGTCGTGGCGTAGCTGCTCCAGCGCCAGTCCTCTGCCCTCGGGCACATGCCTTCGCTGACCGGATTCAAAACGACGTAGGCGTACGCACCGAGTAGATCGCGTCCATCGGTGATCCGTCTGCTTCCGAAGCGCCGGCGCACGAAGTGGCCGGAACGGTCGTGACGCGCATTGAAGCGCTTGCTGTATTCCCGGTTCAGGTACTGCATTCCCAAGGCCAGCGACGTATCGGGCACATCGACGATCGCATGGACGTGTGTCGTCATCTGGCAGAACGCCACCACCGTCCACATGTAGCTCTTCGCGACCTGCTCGAGGAGCCCGATCCACGCGCGGCGGTCGAGGTCGTCCACGAAGTACGCCCAGTTGCCGGTGGCGTTCACCCAGATGTGGTGCAGTCCAGGCGCAGTGTCGCGGGGTGTTGAGGGCACGTGACTCAGCGTTGCGGAGGCCGACGGTCTTCGCAAGACGCGCTTTCGGTCGTGTCAACTCAGGACATGGCTCGGTATCAGTTACCGAGACAGGTCCTCTAGAGTCGGGTGGTGGGCGGGACGATCCTCTGGGACGTCGATACGCAGGTGGACTTCATCGAGCCCGGCGGCAAGCTCTACTTTC
>DATBAH010000036.1:0-5690 GCA_036271615.1 Gaiellaceae bacterium | reverse complement strand
GAAGCTCGGCAGCTCGGCGAGCGGCAGCGCGCCGCCGCCGACGCGCCCGACCGTCTCCTCGACCTCGCCGCCGGTGGCGGCGGCGAGCCGCTCGGCGCGTTCCCGGACCTCAGCCGTCTGCTGAGCGAGCGTGCGCAGGACGGGAATCCGCTCCGGCGCCTCGAGGTGAAGCAGCAGCGTCCCCTCGAGCGCCGCGAGCGACAGCTTGTCGATCCGTAGCGCCCGCTGCAGCGGGTGCCGGCGCAGCCGTTCGACGAGCTCGGCGCGGCCGAGCACGATCCCGGCCTGCGGGCCGCCCAGCAGCTTGTCGCCCGAGAAGCAAACGAGATCCGCGCCCGCCGCGAGCGACTCGCGGGCCGTGGGCTCCTCCTGACCTAGTAACAGTCTGTTACTAGCGGAGACATGTCCCGAGCCGAGGTCGTCGACGAGCGGAAGCCCGTGGCGCTGCGCGACGGCGGCGACTTCGTCGAGCCGCGGCCGCTCCTCGAAGCCGACGACGCGGAAGTTCGACTGGTGGACGCGCAGCACGACAGCCGTCTCCGGGCCGATCGCCCGCTCGTAGTCGGCGGCCCGGGTGCGGTTCGTCGTCCCGACCTCGACGAGCCGCGCCCCCGAGCGCGCGAGCACGTCCGGGATGCGGAAGCCGTCGCCGATCTCGATCAGCTCGCCGCGCGACACCACGACCTCGCGGCCTTCGGCGAGCGCCGCGAGCGCGAGGAGGACGGCTGCGGCGTTGTTGTTGACGACGAGCGCGGCCTCGGCGCCGGTCAGCCGGCGGAGGACGGCCGCCAGGTGATCCTGCCGTGAGCCGCGGGCTCCTTCGACCAGGTCGTACTCGAGGTTCGAGTAGCCACGCGCGGCCTCGGCCACCCGCTCGACCGCCTCCTGGGCGAGCGGCGCGCGGCCGAGGTTCGTGTGCACGACGACGCCCGTCGCGTTGAGGACACGGCGTAGGCGCGGCTGCCGCGCGTCGGCCAGCTCCTCGCGCAGCCGGGCCGTCAGATCGCCGGGATCCGCACCGGCCTGGATCTCCTCCCGTGCGCGGTCGATCACAGCCCGGGCCGCGTCGATCGCGAGCGGGTCGCCGGCCTCGCGCGCGAGCTCGTCCACCGAGGGCAGGTCGCGCAGCTTCACGAGGCGAACGCTACTGGGCGTCCGCCTTCTCGGGCGCGAACGGGCTCGGCCTCCCGTCGCCTGCTCGGTAGGCGGCGAGCACCGTCTCGACTGCGACGTGCGGGTCGTCGGTGAGGGTGAGAAGCGCCAGATCCTGCGCCGAGACCATCCCGTCGGCGAGCGCGCTGCGGCGCACCCACTCGAGCAGCGGCGTCCAGTACGACTCACCGAGCAGCACGACGGGGAAGTGGAGGACCTTGTCGGTCTGGATCAGCGTCAGCGACTCGAACAGCTCGTCGGCCGTACCGAAGCCGCCGGGGAAGACGCAGAAGCCCTCCGCCGCCTTCACGAACATCGTCTTGCGCGCGTAGAAGTGGTCGAAGACCAGCCCGAGGTCGATGTAGTCGTTCAGCCGCTGCTCGTTCGGCAACTCGATCCCGAAGCCGACCGAGAGACCGCCGCCCTCGCGGCAGCCGTGGTTCGCCGCCTCCATCACGCCGGGCCCGCCGCCCGTGACGACGGCCCAACCGGCCTCGGCGAAGAGACGGGCCGTCACGCGCGCGAGCTGGCAGGGCCGCGATTCCTGCGACACCCGCGCCGAGCCGAAGATGGAGACCGCCGGCCGGTCGATCCGCTCCACTGCTTCGAATCCGGTGAGGAACTCCTGGCCGATCTCCTGCGATTTCCGCCGCAGGTCCTGCTCTGCATGATGGGTCTGGAGAAGGTCGCGATCCTGCATCGCTAGAGCATCCCACTGTGCCGCGTGGCCAGCAGGCCGCCCAGGAGGAACGCGGCGAGCAGGAAGTACAGCGTCGCGACGAGGACGGCGTGCTCCCGGTCCGGAGGGAGCGCCTCGACGGGCACGCCGTTCTCGTACCGGATCCGCGGGCTCTGCCACGTGTAGGCCATTGAGCGCCACACGGTGCCGCCGTCGAGGAAGCCGATCGGGATCAGGTTGAAGAGGTTGAGCAGAAAGCCGATGTTCGCGAGCACGACGAGCCAGGTGATGTCCCGGGCAGAGCCGACGGCCCACACCGCCGCGGCACCGAGACCGCCGACGAATGGGCCTGCGAGGGAGACGAGCGCGCTTCGCCACGGCAGCACGCCCGCGTGACGCACGGTGACGTAGGCGCCGATGAACGGGATGAAGGTGGGCAGCGTGACCGGCAGTCCCTGGCGCTTCGCCTCGGCGACGTGGCCGAGCTCGTGCACGAGGATCAGCAGCACGAAGCCGAGCCCGAACTCCCAGCTCCCGAACCAGACCGAGTAGGCCGCGAACGAGACGAAGAAGGCGGCGAACTTCGCGAACCCGCCGGCCAGGACGGCGAGCCCGATGAGCCGGTCGAGAAGGCCCCGCCGTGGTTTCTGTGCTTCCGCGCTCATGACCTTTCCGTCCCGAGGCGTAGTCGTTGACAAGCCCGCGTGCCCACGTTCTGCGGTGTCGCGCGTGCTGCCGGAAGAAGGGGGCAACGTGGGGGAAACATGGTTTCCCCCACGGGAGCGAGCCGAAGGCGAGCGACAATCATGATCCTCGGCCTATCCATTCCTCGCCGCCGGCGTAGACCTCCTTCTTCCAGAGCGGGATCGTCGTCTTCAGCGTCTCGATCGCCTCGCGGCAGGCGTCGAGCGCAGCCGTGCGGTGCGGGGCAGAGACGGCGATCGCGACGCTCGCCTCGCCGATCTCGACGCGTCCGAGCCGGTGGTGGATGGCTGCCGCGCAGAGCCCGTGGCGCTTGGTGAGCGCGGCCGCGAGCTGGCCGAGCATCTCCTCGGCCATCTCCTCGTAGGCCTCGTACTCGAGGTGGACGACGTCGCGCCCACGTGAGCGGCTGCGGACGGTGCCGACGAAGCTCGCGACTGCTCCCGCCTCCGGATCCTCGACCTCGCGGAGCACGGCGCCGACGTCGAGCGGTCCGTCGACGAGGCGGAACGAGCCCCCGCTCACCGGCGGGATGAGCGCGATCTCGTCACCGTCTGCGAGCTCGCGTCCGCGTTCGACGTACTCGCGGTTGACGGCGTACAACAGTCCCGGCGGCTCGTCGCCGAGGCCGAGCTTCGGCCAGACGTCCTCCACCCGCGCGACGTCGTCGAGCTCGAGGCGCGAACGGCCGGCGCGTTCCCGCAGGCCGGCGAAGAGGCGAACGGTGATCCGCATGCCCGGATCTTGCCTGCGCGAGGGCGGAGCTCCCGCTCAGTTGCCGAGGTAGTGCTCGAGCAGGGCGCCGGGCTCCGGACGGAGGTCCGGGCGGAGCTTGTAGGTGTCGTCGCCCTCCTGGATCAGGACGAAGCCGGCCTGACGCAGGATCGCGAGGTGGTGATGGGTCGTCGACTTCGCGAGGCCGACCTCCTGCGTCGCCTCCGCGAGCGAGATCGGCCCGGCCTGGAGCCGCTTCAACAGCTTCAGGCGGCTCTCGTCCCCGAGCGCCTTGTAGATGCGGACGAGCTCGGCCGGATCGTCCGGCGCCGTGCGCTCGCGGTCGAGGGTGATCGGATAGCAGAAGATCTTCACGCGCTTGTACTCGCTCATGTAGACCCACGGGCGCGGCGAGTAGGCGGGGAAGAGCACGACCCGGTCGACGTCCGGTCCGGGTACCCACTGGATGCCGGGCGCGAGACGCTCGACGACCTGTTCCGGCGGAACCGAGCGGACGAGCTCGCGCTTCGCCTCCGCATCTCGCTCGGCGAGCGACGGGAAGCCCGGGGCCGCGTTCGGCAGGACGTGTTCGTACCAACCCGAGAGGAGGTCGAGCAGCGCGCGCTTGCCTTCGGCCGGGTCGACGGCGAGGAGTACCCGCTCCATGCTTGCGCACTTCTCCGGGTCCTCGTACTCGGAGTACGCGCTCACCAGCTCGCCGACCGCCGCGGCATCTCCCTCCGCCGCACGCCGGATCGTGTCCGGCTCGGTCACGTGGTGGCCGCGCAGGTAGTAGCCGAGCAGGTGCAGGCGGATCTCGACCGGCTCGGTAGCGGCGAGGTGATCGAGGAAGGCCGCCGCCGTCCGCGGCTTCGGCGTCGTGTAGACGAGTCCGAGGAGGTGCGCCGCCGTCTTCGCGGGCAGCAGCTCGGCCGCCTCGCGCAGCAGCTTGGGCGGCACCGCAGCGCGAAGTTCCTCGATCCGGGCCGCTCCGAGGTCGTACGTGTCCCGCTCCTCGTCGACGAGCAGGGTGGCGAGGCTGAGCAGGAGCTCCGTTGCCTCCGAGGCGTCGATCTCGACGGTGAGCGCTCGCCCCGGACGCGAGACATCGACGACTCGTGTCTGCTGGACGCCCCGTGGCTGCTGGATCTTTTCGATTGTCATCGAATCGTAACCGCGATGATAGCGCGATGTTGCAATATACGCTTGCGGAGCGCGGGTGTCGTTCGATAATCTTCGAATCGCTGAGATTCTTCGAACGCCAAAGGAGTCCGCAGATGCTGCTTCAGCCGCCCGAAGTGCTCGACCTCTTCTCAACGGATCACCGTCAGCGAGAGGCTGTCGCCGCGGCCGAGCGCCTGCACGGCCCCGGCAGTCTCCGCGTGCGAGCCGCCTCACTTCTGCGCGGGCTCGCCGACCAACTCTCGCCTCTGCCCGCCCCTCCGCGGGCGGCGAGCGTGCCGGCCGCACATAGCGTGCGGTCGGTGCGCTCGCGGTGCCACCCCGCGGCGTAGAGCTCCTGACGCAATGAAGCTCCGACCCCTACGATCTGTGCGTGGAAGCCGACCGGCGCACCGAGTCGGGCATCGAGGTAAAGCCCGTCTACACGGCCGCCGACGCGCCGCGTGAGCTCGAGCCGCCGGGCGAGTATCCCTTCACCCGCGGGCCGTACCCGGACATGTACCGCGGCCGGCCGTGGACGATCCGCCAGTACGCCGGCTTCGCCTCGGCCGAGGAGTCGAACGCGCGCTACCGCTACCTCCTCGAGCGCGGCCAGACGGGCCTCTCGATCGCGTTCGACCTGCCGACGCAGCTCGGCTACGACTCCGACGACCCGCGCGCGCTCGGCGAGGTGGGCCGCACCGGCGTTGCCATCGACTCGATCGCCGACATGGGGATCCTGCTCGCCGGGATCCCGCTCGGCGAGGTCTCGACCTCGATGACGATCAACGCGCCGGCCTCACTGCTGCTCCTGCTCTACGAGCTCGTCGCCGAGGAGCAGGGCGTGCCGCCCGACGCGCTCCGAGGCACCGTCCAGAACGACATCCTCAAGGAGTACATCGCACGCGGCAACTACATCTTCCCGCCGCGGCCGTCGATGCGGCTGACCACCGACCTGTTCGCGTACTGCGCCGAGCGGATCCCACGCTGGAACACGATCTCGATCAGCGGCTACCACATTCGCGAGGCCGGCTCGACCGCCGTGCAGGAGCTCGCCTTCACGCTCGCGAACGGCATCGCCTACTGTGACGCGGCGGTCGCCGCGGGGCTGTCGCCCGACGATTTCGGCGCGCGCCTTTCGTTCTTCTTCAACGCGCACAACGACTTCTTCCAGGAGGTGGCGAAGTTCCGTGCGGCGCGAAGGCTGTGGGCGCGGATCATGCGCGAGCGCTTCGGCGCCGAGAACCGCCGCGCGCTCGCCCTTCGCTTCCACGCGCAGACG
>DATBAH010000035.1:0-9555 GCA_036271615.1 Gaiellaceae bacterium | reverse complement strand
CGTCCCGCTCGTGCGCGTTCACGTGATCAGCGACATGGAGGGCGTCGCCGGGATCGTCAAGTGGCAGCAGACCACCGGCGGCGAGAAGCCCTACGACGAGGGCCGCGTCCTCTATACCGAGGAGATCAACGCGGCGGTGCGAGGGGCGAAGGCAGCCGGCGCGACCGAGATCGTCGTCATGGACTGCCATGGCGCAGGCGGCGCGTACGACTTCAACTCGCTCGTCCCCGACCTCCTCGATCCTGCCTGCGAGTACGTCGTGCAGCAGGAGTGGACGGAGTACACGAGCTTCCTCGAGTCCGGGTGCGACGCAGCTCTCTTCGTCGGCATGCACGCGATGGCGGGTACCGCGGACGGCGTCCTCTCGCACACGGTCTCGGGGCAGGCGTGGCAGAGCCTCAGCTTCAACGGAACGCTCGTCGGCGAGACCGGCATCAACGCGGCGCTCTGCGGGCACTGGCGCGTACCCGTCCTCCTCGTCACCGGCGACCGCGCCGTGTGCAAGGAAGGAACGGAGCTGCTCGGCGACGGCTTGACGACGGTCGAGGTGAAGGAGGGGCTCGGTCGGTTCAGCGCGCGGATGAAGACACCGCGGGAGGCACGCGAGCTGATCGAGCAGGGCGCGAAGAAGGCCTTGTCCGACCTGAACGCGGTTGCGCCCTACGACCCGGGCAGTCCGTGCGAGATCGAGATCAAGTTCACGACGCCGGATCGCCTGCAGGAGTTCGCGAACCGCAAGGGCGTCGAGGTGACCGGCCCGAGCTCACTCGTTGTCCGCGGCGACGACTGGTGGTCGGCCTGGTCGGGCTTCTTCTTCTGAGCGCCTGTGGGGAGAGGCGCGAGCACGTCGGCCTCCCCCGCGCAGTGCGTCTTGGTCTAGGCAGGTGTCAGGACCGCGTCGGCCCTGCGATCCTCGCGGGCGTCTGCCTGCAGGAGCGGAGACGACGGCCGGAAGCCCCAGATGGTGCAGTACACCCCGAGGAAGAGCTCCCACGCGAACTCCGGGATGGTCGCGATGCCTTGCAGGGAATGCAGCCCGTGGCTCGGGTTGTTGCCGCCGAGCAGGATGGCCGTCCCGGTGAGGATGATCAGCGGCCCGCCGATGAGGCCGAGCCAGCACCACTGCCGCGGCACGAGCTCGGACCTGTACATCAGGTAGCCGAGAATCAGGCCGTTCCCCCAGCCGACCACCCAGCCCGGACCGAGGAGGAACGTCCAGTCCTTGATCGCCGCGAGCGTGTAGGCGACCGTACCCTCAGCCGTGCCGGCAACCTGCTGCCGCAACGTCACGATCGCGAGGATCGCGACGATGCCGACGAGGATGAACGTGCATTCGACCACCCGCGCGGTCACGTAGCCGAGGGCCAGGACTTCGTTCTGGCGCCTGACGATCGGGAAGATCACGACCGCGGTGCCGATGTTGGCGACGATCAGCAGCAGTTCGAGCAGGACGCCGAACAGGACCTGCTTGTCGTGCCCGGCACCTGCGACGTAGCTCACCGGATGCCGGAGCACGGTCTCGTAGAGAAGCAGCGCCGAGATCGACGTGGCGAACGTGATGAGATAGAGAACGCCGAAGATCCGCGCTCTCCCCTGGTCCTCAGTCATACCCTTGACCCCTTTCCCCGACGATGGGCAGGTGGATTCCCACGCCGTCGACCAGGTACTCCGGTCGAACCTACGCCCCTCAGGGACGACTAGCTATGGGCCATACGACCCATCTTTGCAACTCGTATTCAGCATTCGACGATCCCGAGTGCTTCCACGAGCGTGAAGAATGCGCGCGCGAACGGCGACGCCTCGGTACGAACTTGAACCTCGCTCCAGTCGATCTGCTCGCGAAGGGCGCGCGTCCACTCGAGCACAGCGCCGAAGTCGGGCTCCTGCTCGGTCATCGCCATCAGCTTCGCGACCATCACGTCCTCGAGCGTCGAGACGTGGACGCGCACGGCCATCACCTCCGCCAGCGGCGCCCGATCGATCTGCTCGTCGGTGATCGGCCCGCTCGCAGGGTTGTAGATCAGGTCGACGAGCGCACCGTTCGGGTGCCAGGTCTTGACCAGCCAGCCCTCGGGCGGCCGCGCCGTCTCCCAGCCCTCCGCCGTGAAGGCCGCCAGCGCCGTCTCGATGTCGTCGGGTCGGACGAGAAAGTCGACGTCGTGCTCGCTGCGCGGCCCGCCGCGCGCCCAGGCGGAGAGACCCCCGCCGAGCACGAAGGGGATCTCGGCGCTCTGGAGGATGGCGACCGCGTCCTTCATGGCATCGATCAGCTCCTCGAACGTCGGCTCGGGCATCGTGAGCTCGTTTCCGGTTCGCCCGATCGCGCAACATGAGTTGGTGCCCCTTCAACAGATGTCCTCCGTGTCTCCTGCGGCTGCAAAGCCTCGCGACTCCTCGCTGCCGCGGACGCGGCAACATCTACTGAAAAGGCACGCGTGATCCGCGTTGCCGCCGCAGCCGACATCCACGCCTCCGACGCGAGCCGCGAGCGGGTGGAGCGTGCGTTCGCGGATCTCGAGGGAGCGGCGGACGTCGTCCTCCTCGCCGGCGACCTGACGACGAGCGGGGAGCCGGAGCAGGCAGAGGTGATCGCGACGGCGTGCCGGGGACTCGACGTGCCGATCTTCGCGGTTCTCGGGAACCACGACCACCACTCGGACCGGACAGACGAGATCGAGGAGGTGCTCGCATCCGCCGGGGTCCGGCTCCTCGACCGCGAGTGCGCGAGCTGCGACGTGGATGGGCTCGAAGTGGGGGTGGTCGGCACGAAAGGCTTCATCGGCGGCTTCCCCGGCTCGGCGCTGCCCGACTTCGGGGAGCCCCTGCTCCGCCACGTGTACGCCGAGACGACGGCCGAGGCGGACGCGATCGCCCGCGGCCTGCAGGCGATCGTCCACTGTGACGTGCGGATCGTCCTGCTCCACTACTCGCCGGTCCTGGACACGCTCGAGGGGGAGCCGCCGGGCATCCACACGTACCTCGGGTCCGAGCGGCTCGCGACACCGATCGCCGAGTACGGGGCCGACCTCGTCCTCCACGGACATGCACACGCCGGCTCGTTCGAGGGCTGCATCGGCGACATCCCCGTCTACAACGTCGCCGTCCACGTGACGGGCCGGAACTTCTGGATCCTCGAGCTCGACGGCGGCGGGGTGCGACGCGGCGGCGAAGTCGTGGAAGTGCACGAGCCGCCTCAGTAGCTAGGTTGGCCGGGATGGAAGGCCGCGTCTCGCGGATCTCGATCGCGCCGGTGAAGGCGCTGCACCTCGTCAACCCCGACGAGGTCGAGCTCACGCACGCCGGCGTGGTGGGAGATCGCCGCTTCTGGCTCGTCGACCGCGACCGGCGGCTCGTGAACGGGAAGCGCCATCCCGAGCTCATGCGGGTGCAGCCCGAGTGGGACGAGGCATCGCGCAGACTCGCGCTCGCGTTTCCGGACGGTTCCGTCGTCGAGGGCGAGGTCTCGGCCGGCGAGCCGTTCGCAGCCGAGCTCTACGGAACGCCGCATCCGTCGCGGACCGTCCCGGGGCCGTGGCAGGACGCGCTCTCCGAGTTCGCCGGCGAGCCGGTAACGCTGCTCTGGTCGGAGGGAGGCGCGCAGGACCGCGGCAACGACAGCGGCGGCTGGGCGTCGCTCATCTCACGCGGCTCGCTCGAGGGAATGCGCGCCGAGGCCGGGGCCGCCGAGCCGGTCGACGGGCGCCGGTTCCGGATGCTGTTCGAGATCGACGGCGTCGAGGCTCACGCGGAGGACTCCTGGCTCGGCCACCGTGTCGCGATCGGCGAGGCGGCGATCGTTCCCATCGGCGACGTCGGCCGGTGCGTCGTCACCACGTGCGATCCCGACTCGGGAGTCTCCGACTTCGACACGCTCAAGCTTCTCGCCGGATACCGGCGCGACGGCGTGACCGAGCCGCTGCCGTTCGGCGTCTACTGCGACGTGGCCGTTGGCGGGCGCGTACGGGTCGGCGATCCGGTGCATCTCGTGGTGCCGGACGCGGTCGAGGCATAGCATTAGGGCGATGCCGGCGAAGGCACGCGCTGAGGCGAAAGGGCCGGTCGAACGGCTGCACGAGCGAATCGTCGCGGGAGACCGCGGCTGGTTCTTCGCGCAGATCGCCGACAAGGTCGCCGAGCAGCGCATCGCGCAAGGTCTCTCGCAGCGCGAGCTGGCGGAGCTCTGCGGCACGACCCAGTCTGCGATCGCCCGCCTCGAGCGCGGAGGCCGCCCGCCGCGGATCGACACGCTGCTTCGCATCGCCGAGGCGCTCGACTGCGACCTCGTCGTCGAGCTCGAGCCGCGCAGCTGAATCCCAAGTAACAGACTGTTACTTAGTTGGACACGTCCCGAATTGTCGTGGCTGTGGCCGGGGATTCGATCTCGGCGGGCTCGCCTTTGTGGGACCCCGACCCTGCGGTCCGCGGGCGCATCGCCAGGCCGGACGAGCGGAGCTCGTGGCAGTGGTGGGCGTCTCGTGGGAATCCCCGGCTCGAGTTCCGGACGACCGCGGTCTACGGCGAGCGCACTGACGAGATCGCGAGCCGGCTAGACCTCGTCCTCGCGGGCGCGGACGTGCTCGTCGTGCAGGGCGGCATCAACGACGTCGTGCAGCGACAGCCGGTGGAGAGAGCCGCCGAAAACCTCGGAGTGATGCTGGATCGCGGGCGCGCCGCCGGGCTGGCGCTTGCGGTCACGGACGTGCTCCCGTGGGACAACGGAGACGATCGCGCGGCCGAGGCCATCGCCGGCCTCAACGCGCTGATCGGGGAGCTCGCCGCGCGAGCCGGCGCGACGCTCCTCCCGTTCCACGACACCCTCGCCGACCCTGCCGATCCGAGTCGAATGCGCGACGGCCTGACCGACGACGGCGACCACCCGTCGATCGAAGGCCACCGGCTGCTCGGCGAGCGCGCGTTCCGGCTTCCCAAGTAACAGTCTGTTACTTAGTTAGACAGGTCCCGGCTAGACGTCCAGCTCGAGGCCGTCGTAGGCGCGTTCGACACCGTCCGGGAGCGGGAGCTCGTCCGGCCGGTGGATGACGACGAAGCGGCGAGCACCCGAAGACGCGAAGGCGTCGAGCGCCTCCTCGGCCGTCAGGTGACCGCGGATGCCCTGCTCGGGCTGGGCGAGGGTGGCCTCGCACAGGAAGAGGTCCGCGTCGCGGGCCAGCTCGACGAGTCCGTCGCATGGGGCGGAGTCGGCGCTGTAGGCGAGCGTCCGGTCGCCGTCCGACACGCGCAGCCCGTAGCTCTCGAGCGCGTAATGGAGCATCCGGTAGCCGACGAGCTCGAAGCCTGCGGCGACGAACGGCGTCTCCTCCTCGTATTCGTGCACCTCGAAGAGCTCGAGGATCGCGTTCGCGTAGAGGACGGGGTCGAGTCCGTGCAGCGTCTCGCGGCCGCCGTGCGGGAGCCACAGCTCGGGCGACGGCTGCTCGCGACCCGCGCCGAAGAGCCCTCCGAATGCCCACGGCACGAGGTCGCCCCAGTGGTCGAGATGGAAGTGCGTGATGACGATCGCATCCAGGCGCGGCCAGGGCTCGAATCGCCGCAGACGCGGCAGCACGCCGGGGCCGCAGTCGAGCAAAAGGCGCCTCCCGTCCTCCTCGACGAGATACCCGGATTGCGCGCCGCCTGGGTTGGGCCAGGCGGGAGAGCAGCCGACGACGTGGACGCGCACCGGCGTATCCTCGCTGCAACCCGCGGGTGCTCGCACGGAGAAGCGGACCTGTGTATAACTGCGCCGTGGCCGCCGTCTCCCCCGACACGCTGAAGAAGGTGCCGCTCTTCTCGGGCCTCGACAACAAGGAGCTCGAGCAGATCGCAAGCAGCATGCGCGAGCGCCGTTTCAAGGCCGGCGACACCGTGACGCAGGAAGGCGCGGGCGGCGTCGGCTTCTTCGTCGTCGAGCAGGGCCAGGCCGAGGTCGACGTCGGCGGCGAGGCCAGAGGCGTCGTAGGCCCCGGTGATTACTTCGGCGAGATCGCGCTCATCAACGAGTCGCCGCGCACCGCCACGCTGACGGCCCGCACCGACATGCTCTGCTACGGCATGACGCCGTGGGAGTTTCGGCCGCTCGTCGAGACGAACTCGACGATCGCCTGGAAGCTGCTCACCGCCATGGCCGAGAAGATGCGCTAACCGAACCGGCGGGCGCCGTAGTACGCGTACTCGTGCATCGTCGAGAGTCGAACGTGTGCTCCGGTGTGCGGCGCGTCGATGAAGCGGCCGCGGCCCGCGTAGATGCCGACGTGGCTCGCGCCGTAGAAGAAGACGAGGTCACCCGGCCTCAGCGAGCGGCGGGTGATGCGGCGGCCGCGCGCGAGATCCGCCCAGCTGGAGTGCGGTAGCCCGATCCCGAAGTGGCCGTAGACGAACCGGACGAGCCCCGAGCAGTCGAAGCCGCTGCGCGGGCTCGAGCCGCCCCAGCTGTACGGAATGCCGAGAAAGTGGCGCGCGTACGAAACGACGCGGTTGCCCAACGGCCGCGGCAGGTGGTGTCGGCGAGCAATCGGGTGCCGCCTCGGCTCGGGTTTCGGAACGAGCTGCGCGGGATGCGCTCCATGTCGCTTCGCCGAGCGGGTCGCGCGCACCTGCAGCGGACGCCACAGCGCGAGCGCCAGGGCAAGCGCAACGGCGAGCAGCAATATGAGGAGGCGGATCGGCCGCATGAGAATCGGAGGTCCCCGTCGATGGGCGCGGCCGTCGGAAATGTGCGGCCGCTCGCTTTCGGCGTGGTCGCAGACTTCAGCACACGGCCGCGCGGCTGGTATCACCCAACCGGGTCAGAGAGGGAACTTTTCGGCAGGTTGGCGCAGGTTCGCTGAAAAGTCTTTACTTCGTCCGCGCCGCCTGCGCGAGCAGCGCGCGCGGGTTCAGCCAGCCCTTCACCGCGATGTCTCGTTGGAACACGATCCGGCCCGAGCCGGACACGAGCTCGAGGTACGGCGAGTCCTGCACGCGGTACCCGTCGGCGAACGTGCCGCTCTTGTCCACGACGACGGGATAACGGAGCGGGTGCGGCAGGCCGTGCAGGAATCGTGCGAGCGCGCCCGGCGTCGGCTCGACCTTGTCCTCGTCGACGGCGACGAGCTTCGGCAGGCCGCGGCGCTGCGCCGAGGCCACGTAGCCGTTCAGCGTCTCGAGTTGCTTCGCGAGATCCGTCACCTCGGAGTCCCAGGTGTCGAAGAAGAGCACGAGATGCGGCCCGGAGCCGGGACCGAAACGGACCTGACCGCCGTCGGTGCGCGGCAGCGTCACCGAGTCGCGCGGACCGGAGATCGCCGGCGCGGCAAGCGACAGCGTGCCTTGCAGTCGAGGGTGGCCGGGGAGTAGCGGCGTGATGCTCCGCGCGATCTCGTATCCGAGCTGATTCACGCTCGAGTACGCCATCTGCGTCAGGAAGAGCCGCGATTCGCGACCGCGCAGGTCGATCACGTAGGTCGCCGGCGTGTGGTCGATGGCGTCGTTGATGACCGCCGCCTCGATGCCGTAGTCGTGCCAGACCCGTCGCAGCTCCGGCAGCGATCCGGTCAGGAAGCGCCACTTGTGCATCATCCTGTGCGCCCGCGAGTAGTCGCGCACAAACTTGACCTGCGTCGCCTCGGGATTGGCGCCGACGCCGAGCAGCTGGACGCGGGAGCCGGCCGGCCCCAGCAGCTTCTTCGCGTACAGGAGCGCCGTCGTCGTGAGCGGGCAGATCGTCGTGCACTCCGGGTCGTTGAACGTGAGGACGACGACCTCGCCGCGGAACGAGCTCAACGAGACGCGCTTGCCGAACTGGTCGGTCAGCGTGAAGGCGGGCGCCGTCGCGCTGAGTGGGGAGCCCGGATCGAGGTACGGGTTCTTCAGCGCGGGGGCCGCCGAGATCGCCGCGGTCGTAGGAGTCCCCGACGAACGGGTCGCCGCGACGGCCGTGCCGATCGCGACGCCGGCGACGAGCGCGATCCCCAGGACGGTCCACTGCAGCCGGCGCGACACCGCTCGAGAGTATGGCAGCGCGCTCGAGGGCCAGATACGCTCTCCGGCCGTGGCGGTCAGCTCTTCCCTCAGTGCCACCGGGGTCCGCTGGGACCTGAGCGACCTCGAGCCGGACGCCGAGCAGGCGCGCCGCGACTGGGACGCATTGCTCGAGCGATCGCGCCAGTTTGCAGAGGAGCGGCGGGGAACCGTCGGCCGGGTCGGTCCGCTGGGGCTGCGGGAGCTGCTCGACGACCTCGACGAGCTCACGCAGGACATCTCCCGGGTGCACTTCTACGCGACGGCCCGCGAGCACACCGACGCGACGGATCTCGAGACGAACGACCTCGCGACGCTCGCACGCGACCGGGCTTCCGATCTCGAGAACCTGCTCCTCTTCGTCGAGCTCGAATGGCTGGCGCTCGAGGATGACGAGGCCGACGCGTTGCTCGAAGCCCCCGAGCTCGAGCCGTACCGGCACCGGCTGAAGGTGGTGCGGGAGGAGAAGCCGTACGTCCTGCCAGAGGGCGAGGAGCAGGCGCTCAACGCGCGCCGCCCCGCGATCTCGGCTTGGGAGTCGCTGCACGGCCGCGAGCTCGCGACGCTGACCGTCGCGTTCGACGGCGGCGACGGGCCCGAGCCGCACACGATCGACCGCCTCCTCTCCTACGTCTTCAACCCTGATCGCGCGCTGCGGCTCGCGGCGCTCGAGGTCCTCTACGAGGCGCTCGAGAGAGTGGCCGACGTGCAGGCGGCGTGCTACGACGCGATCGTCGGCGACCGGCTCTCGATCGACCGGTTGCGCGGGATCCCGGATTCGATGTGGCCGACCAACCAGCGCAACGAGCTCGACGGCGAGGTCGTCGAGACGATGATGCGGGCGATCGAGGAGCACTACCCGCTCGGCCGCCGCTGGTTCGTCCGCAAGGCCGAGGTGCTCGGGCTCGACCGGCTGCAGCTGGCCGACCAGTACGCGCCGGTCGGCAGCGACCGCCGGGTGGAGTGGACCGAGGCGGTCGCGATGGTCGACGACTCCCTCCGCGACTTCGACCCGCGGCTGGGCGACATCTTCCGCAGCTGCATCGACCGCGGGCACGTCGACGCGGAGCCGCGTGCCGGCAAGGTCGGCGGCGCCTACTGCAGCTCGATCTCGAAGACCGTCCTCCCGTACGTGCTCCTCAACTACACCGACCAGCTCCGCGACGTGGTCACGCTGGCGCACGAGTTCGGTCACGCGGTGCACGGGACGCTGTCGCTCGAGCGGCAGACCTACCGCTCGTATCACACGGGTCTCGCGCTCGCCGAGGTGCCCTCGACGTTCGCACAGCTCCTGGCCGTCGAGCGGCTGATCGGCCTGGAGGAGGATCCCACGACGCGCGTCATGCTCCTTGCCGACCGCGCCGAGGGCGCGATGGCGTCGATCTTCCGCCAGACGATGATGGCGCGCTTCGAGGTGCGTGCATACGCGGCCCGCGGAGAGGGGAAGGCGCTCACGCGCGACCGGCTCTCCGAGACGTGGTTGGAGGAGAACGAGCGCTACTACGCGGACTCGCTCGACCTACCGACGGGCTACCGGCTCGGCTGGTCGTACATCCC
>DATBAH010000034.1:0-24533 GCA_036271615.1 Gaiellaceae bacterium | reverse complement strand
CTCGTCGTAGACGGCGATGTCGACGACTTGCGCGTCGAACACCTCCTGCAGCTTGTCGCCGACGACGTCGTAGATCGCCTGCGGGTCGAGCTCGCCTGCGATCGCATCCTGCACGCTGTTGATCAGCGCCAGCTCGGCGTTCCGCTGCCGCGTCTCGTGCACCAGTCGCGCGTTCTCGAGCGCCACGCTGAGGCTCGCTGCCAGCGTCTCCAGGAGCTGCTGGTCGGAGTCACTGAAGGCGTGCTCTCGATCGATGTTCTGGAGCGAGATCACGCCGGTCGGCTTACCGCCGCTCGCAAGCGGCACGTAGAGGACCGACTTCGGCATCTCGCCCGACAGGACCGGGTTGCCGTAGCTCGCGGCAGTCTCTTCCACGTCCTCGTCGATCCGGAGCGACTCGCGGGTCTCCATCACGCGCTGCCGAAAGCCAAGCAGCTCGATCGGCTCGTCGAGAAGGCGCTCGCCGCGCTCGATCGTGTACGGGAAGTGGATGAGCCCTGTGGCCTCGTCGTACATGCCGATGTCGAGGACCTGTGCGTCGAACACGTCTCGTATCTGATTGCCCACCGCGTCGTAGATGGCCTGCAGCTCGAGCTCGCCCGCGAGGGCGTCCTGGACGCTGTTGATCAGCGCGAGCTCCGCGTTCCGCTGCCGCGTCTCGTGCACGAGCCGCGCGTTCTCGAGCGCCACGCTGAGGCTGCCGGCGAGGGTCGTCAGCAGGCGGACGTCGTTCTCGGTGAACGCGTTCGTCCGATCGAGGTTCTGGAGCGAGATGCGGCCGCGAACCTCGTCCCCGGAGATCAGCGGCGTGAAGAGCACCGACAAGCCCGGCTCGCCTTGGACGACGGGACTGGGAACCCCTCGTTTCCGGTCGTGGGCGGGGATGTCGTTGATGAGGACGGGGGCCTTGGTCGCGAGGACCTGCTGGTTTGCCCACGAGTTCTCGATTGGCGTGGGCTCGTCGGGGAAGCGGACGCCCCGCTCGATCGTGTACGGGTAACGAGTCAGCTCCGCGGTGAAGTCATAGATCCCGATGTCGACGACCTGGGCGTCGAAGATCTCCTGGATCTTGTCGCCGACGACGTCGTAGATCGCCTGCATCTCGAGCTCGCCGGCGAGCGCCTCCTGGACGCTGTTGATCAGCGCGAGCTCGGCGTTCCGCTGCCGCGTCTCGTGCACGAGGCGCGCGTTCTCGAGCGCCACGCTGAGGCTGCCGGCGAGCGTCTCGAGGAGCTGCAGGTCCGACTCGCTGAAGGCGTGCTCGCGATCGACGTTCTGGAGCGACACCACGCCCGTCGCCTTGCCGCCCACGACGAGCGGGACGAAGAGCACGGATTTGGGCTCCTCGCTGCCCTCGAGGACGTCGCTCCCGAACCGCTCGGCGACGGCTCGAAGGTTCTCGACGACCAGCAGCGACTCGCGAGTCTCCATCGCCTCTTTCGTGAAGCCGCTCGGCGTCCACGGCGTCGACTGGATCCGCTCGCCGCGTTCGATGAAGTACCGGTCGTGCATGAGTCCCGTCGCCTCGTCGAGCATCGAGATCCCCACGGCCTGCGCGTCGAAGACGTCCCGGATCCTCTCGCCGACGGCGTCGTAGATCGCCTGCAGCTCGAGCTCGCCGGCGAGCGCCGACTGGACGCTGTTGATCAGGGCCAGCTCGGCGTTGCGCTGCCGCGTCTCCTCGATCGCGCGCGCTCGCGCCAGCGCAGACCCGACGTGCTGGCCGACGAACGCGAGCAGCTCCCGGTCCTGTTCCGTGTAGCGAACGTCCTTCGAGTACGACTGCACCACGAGCACTCCGACCGTCGCTCCCTCGGCTTTGAGCGGCACGCCGAGCCAGTCCTCGCTCTGCGGGCCGACCAGGTCGAGCTCGCCTTTCGCCACGAGCTCGTCGAACCGTTCCAGCGAGATCAGCTGCGGCTCGCCGGTGCGGAGCACGTACGCAGTCGTTCCGCGTCCACTTCCTCCCTCGCCGAGCGGATACCACTTGTTCGGGTCGGGAAAGGTGCCGGTCTCGTCGACGTGGTACGGCCAGTTGATCAGCTGCCGTTGTTCGTCCCAGAGCGCGATGAAGAGGTTCTGCGCAGGCATGAGCTCACCCACGACCTCGTGGATCGCCCGGTAGAACTCCGGCATGTCCTCGGCCGCGCTCGCCAGCTCGGCGATGCGGTAGAGCGCGCCCTGGACGTGATCCGCATTTTCGCGCCCCACGCCTTCGAGTATCGCGGGTTGCGAAGGACTCGTCTAGTTTGGCGGGGTGGCTGACGCGCCGGGCCCAAACGTCCCGTTCCCCCCGATGGAGGCCGAGCTCGTCTCGGAGCTCCCGGCAGGCGGCGGCTGGCGCTACGAGCCGAAGTGGGACGGCTTTCGCGGCGTGCTCGAGAACGACGGCGGGGAGCTGGCGCTCTGGTCGCGCAACGGGCGGCCGCTCCTTCGCTACTTCCCCGAGCTGCGGGAGGTCGGCGAGTCGATGCCGCCCCACTCGGCGCTCGACGGTGAGATCGTGATCGCGCGCGACGGCGCGCTCGACTTCGATGCGATGCAGATGCGCCTGCACCCGGCGGAGAGCCGCGTCCGCAAGCTCGCGGCCGAGATCCCGGCCACCTTCGTCGCCTTCGACCTCTTGCTGTGGAAGGGCAGGAAGCTGCACGAGCGGCCCATCGAGAAGCGTCGCGCGGAGCTCGAGAAGGTCGGCGGGCGCTTCGAGCTGTCACCGGTTTCCGACGACGTCGAGCAGGGGCAGGAGTGGCTGAGGACGCTGCGCGCTGCGGGCTTCGACGGGGTCGTCGCGAAGCGGCTCGGCCTGGCGTATCTGCCCGGCTCGCGCGAGGGCGTCGTCAAGGTCAAGCCCCACCGCACGGCCGACTGCGTCGTCGCCGGCATCCGCTGGAAGAAGGGCGGCCGCGAGACGATCGCCACGCTTCTGCTCGGCCTCTACGCCGACGACGGGCATCTCGACTACGTCGGCTCGGCGGCGGTGGGCGCGAAGAACCAGGCCGAGATCGCCGCCAAGGTGCTGCCGCTCGTCGACAAGAAGAACGAGCGCCGCTTCAGCGAGCCGAACCGCTGGGGCACGGGCGAGCTCGAGGAGACGCCGCTCAAGCCGAAGCTCGTGGTCGAGGTGCGCTTCGACAAGCTCGAGAAGCATCGCTTCCGCCACGGCACACGCCTGCTCCGCTTCCGTCCGGACAAAGACCCCAAGGACTGCACGTGGCGCGAGGTGCGCCCGCCGCGCAGCCCCGACGACGTCGCGGTGGAGGATCTGCTCCGCTAGTTCTCTGCGGTGAACTCGCCGCGGTGGACGGCCTCGATGTTGTTGCCGTCCGGGTCGAGCAGGAACGCCGCGTAGTAGAGGCCTCCGGCTTCGGAGCTGTACCGCTCGCGCACTCCCGGCGCTCCGTTGTCGCGGTAGCCGGCCGCGAGTCCCGCGGCGTGGAAGGCGTCCACCGCCTCGCGCGTCCGGGCGACGAACGCGATGTGGATCGGCGTGTTCGGCTCCTCGGCCCCGACCACGACGAGGTTCGCGTACTGGCCGCCGCGCTCGTTCTCCCACAGCGGCGGGATCTCGAGCGTCGCCAGCACCGTGCGGTAGAACGCCTTGCTCGCCTCCGGATCTCTCACCGTGAGCTTGACGTGGTCGATGACCACCCGTTCCCAGTCCCAGTCGGTCACGACCTGAGCCTAGTCCCTCTTCGCGCGCGAAGGCTGGACGCGCTTCGGCTCGCCGGGCATCTTCGGGAAGTTCGGCGGGTAGGGCGCCTCGCCGGCTCCCTCGGCCTCCTCGCGCTCGACCCACTCGAACAGCTTTCGCAGGTCGCAGACTGCGTCGTCGAGTCCCGCCTGGACGTCGCCGAGCTCCGCGTAACGCGCCGGCATCGTCGCCATCGTGAAGTCCTCCGTCTCGACGTCGTCGAGCTCGTCCCAACGGAACGGCGCCGAGACGGTCGCGTCGGGACGGGCGCGGACGGAATAGGCGGAGGCGATCGTCCGGTCGCGCGCGTTCTGGTTGTAGTCGATGAAGACGCGCTCGCCGCGCTCCTCCTTCCACCACGCGGTCGTGACGAGCTTCGGCGCGCGACGCTCGACCTCGCGCGCGAATGCGAGGGCGCACCGCCGCACCTCGCGGAAGCCCCACTTCGGTTCGATCCGGCAGGCGACGTGGATGCCGCGGTTGCCCGACGTCTTGGGCCAACCGACGAAACCGAGCTCGTCGAGCGTCTCCTTCACGAGTTCCGCGACCTGCTTCGCCTCCGTGAATCCGGTGCCCGGCTGGGGATCGACGTCGATGCGCAGCTCGTCGGGGTGCTCGACGTCGCGCCGCCGCGACGGCCAGGGATGGAAGTCGATCGTGGCGAGATTCGCGGCCCACGCGACGTGCGCGAGCTCGGTCACGCAGAGCTCGTCGGCGGTGCGGCCGGACGGGAACGTGACGGTGGCGGTCTCTATCCAGTCGGGCCGATGCTTGGGCACACGCTTCTGGTAGATCGCCTCGCCTTCGGCGCCGTCCGGGTGCCGCTTCAGCTGCGTCGGCCGCTCGTACAGGACGCGCACGATGCCGTCGCCCACCGCGAGGTAGTACCGGACGAGGTCGAGCTTCGTCTCGCCGCGCGTGCGGAAGAAGACCTTGTCCGGGTTCGTCACCTTGACGGTGCGCGGGCCGACCTCGAGCTCCACGAACGGCGATTGCGACGGCATCCTGCGGAGTATCGTGGACGCGTGTTGGAGGACACGCGCCCGCTCCGCCTCTCGCTCGAGCCGCTCGACGACTACGTGGTCGTGGAGCCGACCGACGAGGAGGCCGAGACGAGAGCCGGGTTGATCATCCCGGCGAGCGCCGAAGCGCAGTGCCGCAGCGGCATCGTCACGGCCGTCGGCTCCGAAGCCGAAGGCGTCGCGCCCGGCGACAAGGTGCTCTTCCCGCGAGACGCGGGCTACGGCGTCCGCCTCGCCGGCACCGCGCAGAAAGTCCTGCGCCGCGGCGAGCTGATCGCCCGCATCCACGATTAAGAGGGACATGTCCGGTGTCTGACACCGGACATGCCTGAAACGACGGAGAGGGCGGGATTTGAACCCGCGACGCACCTTTCAGCACGTACGCGATTTCCAGTCGCGCTCCTTAGACCGCTCGGACACCTCTCCGAGGCGGATCAGCGTATCTGGCTAGCCGCAGGGAGGCAGTTCGTCGAGCTGGTCGCCCCCGCCGCGATCCGATTTCGCGCGAATGCCGTCCTCGAAGAGCTCGATCTCGCCGAAGCCGCCGGACGGGTCGAGGGTGTACAGGCGGTGGCCCTGCTCGACCGCGCCGCGGGCCTGCTCGACAGACCAGATCTCGTCGTACATGACCGCGTTGCCGTTCGCGGCGTAGCCGACGCCTTGGAGATCTCCGTCGGTGCCGCGGACGACGCAGATGATGCGGTAGTCGGCGATCGCTACTCCTGGGACCTGGGCCGCAAAGTCGCCGCGAGTTTATCGTCCTTCGAGAGCGACGCAACAGTAGGTAGCAACGTCCGAGGCTTGGGTTACAACACGTGTCACCCGGCCGGGCTGTTCTGGCAACCGGAACCGAAAGGACAGTCCCGTGAAATCCAGGATCACGTTGCTCGCCGTCGTCTTCGGCGCGGTCGTGTTTGCGCTCGCGCTCGGCGACATCCCCTGGCCACCCCTCTAGCCGCCGTCCCGGCAGGTGGCGGTAGCCAGCCGTTCGTGGCGCCGCCACCAGCCCTCCGGTGCTCGTTTTTTCGCAAACGTGTCTGTAGTCTTGGCTGGCGATGCCGCGTCGGCCTTCCAACCACGTCGACGACCCTGCTGCCGTAGGGCGACGCCTCCGTGAGGCGCGGCACGCGGCGGGGGTGACGCAGCGCGAGCTCTCCTTCGACGGTTGTACCGCCGCCTACGTGTCCCGCATCGAAGCAGGCGCGCGCGTCCCGTCCCTGCAGATCCTCCACGAGTTTGCGAAGCGACTCGGCGTCACGCCCGAGTACCTCGCTACGGGCCAGCCGACGAGCGCCGGCCTCAGCGCCGATCTGCTGGAAGCGGAAGTTGCGCTGAGCCTCGGAGACGAGGAGCGCGCGACCGAGCTCTACGAAGCTGCCCGTGCCGAGGCCGACTCGCCGGCCGCCTGGGCGCGGGTGCAGCTCGGACTCGGACGTCTCGCAGCACAACGCGGCGACATCTCACAGGCGATCGGCTTGCTGGAAGGTGCGCTCGACTCCGGCGAGCTCGCCACGGGAGACGCATCGGCGGCCGCCAACGCCCTTGGTCGCTGCTACGCGGCTCACAGCCGCTTCGACGAAGCCTTCGCTCTCTTCGAGCGGTTTCTCGACGACGCCCGTCAACGTGGAGACGACTTCGAGCAAGTCCGATTCGCGCTGCTCCTCGCCAATGCCTACATCGACCACGGCGACTACGGACGCGCGCACGCGACGCTGGGCCAGGTCCTCGACCAGGCCCGCAAGACCGTCGATCCGATGTTCCGCGCCAGCCTCTTCTGGTCACAGTCCCGCGTTCACCACGCGCAGGGCGACCACGACGGCGCCGCCGAGTACGCCCAGCTCGCGATCGCCACGCTGAAGGCGAGCGAGCAGACGCTGGCGGCGGCCGGAGCCCTGCTGGTGCTCGCCTACATCGAGAACGACCGAGGCAACCCCCAGGCTGCTCTCGACCTCATCGACGAGGGCGAGCCGGCCGTCGTCGCATCCGGTGACGAGACGAGCGCCGCGATGTTCACGGTCGAGCGGGCGCGCGCACTGTCCGCGCTCGGCGAGGGCGAGGAAGCCGTCTCCCTGCTGCTCGGCGTCGTGCCACGCCTCAATGCCGCCGCACCGAGGGACGCAGCCCGTGCCTATTCGGCGGCCGCCGACGTCTTCCGCCGCCACGGAGAGATCCCGCGCGCGCTCGAGCTGTACGGGCTCGCCGCGGAGCAGGCGCCGGCTCCGAGCAGACACAAGGCCGAGGCTCTCGCAGCCATGGCCGAGATCTACGAGGAGCAGGGCGAGGCCGAGATGGCGCTCGAGCTCCTCAAGCGCGCGCTCGCTGCGCGCGCGAGTATCACTGCCTGAGCTCGAGTACGCGCGTCAGTTCTCGCTCGAGGCTGACCAGATGTTGAGGCCGCTGTCGGTCGCGTACCGGTCGATTTCGCCCAGTTCGGCCGCGGTGAACTCCGGCTTCTGCAGTGCACCGAGGTTCTGCTCGAGTTGCTCGATGCTGCTCGCCCCGACCAGCGTCGAGGTCATCCGCGGGTCGCGGAGCGTCCAGGCAAGTGCGAGCTGGGCAAGTGTCTGGCCGCGGCGCTGGGCGATCTCGTTCAAGCCGCGTACCTTGGCCATCGTCTCCTCGCTGAGCTGGTCCGGCGACATCGAGCCGGGCCGGCTCGCGCGCGACCCCTCGGGGACTCCGGCGAGGTAGCGATCGGTGAGCACGCCCTGGGCGAGCGGCGAGAAGCAGATGCAACCGACGCCGAGCTCGCCGAGCGTGTCCAGAAGCTCGGCCTCGATCCAACGGTTGAGGAGCGAGTACGACGGCTGGTGAATGAGGAGGTGCACGCCGAGATCGCGAAGGATCGCCTCCGCCTCGCGGGTCTTCTCGGCCGAGTACGACGAGACGCCCACGTACAGCGCCTTCCCCTGGCTGACTGCCGCCGCGAGAGCCCCCATCGTCTCCTCGAGTGGAGTCTCCGGATCGAAGCGGTGCGAGTAGAAGATGTCGACGTACTCGAGCCCCATGCGGCTGAGGCTCTGGTCGAGGCTCGCCAGCAGGTACTTGCGCGAGCCCCACTCGCCGTAGGGACCCGGCCACATGTCGTAACCCGCCTTCGTCGAGATGACGAGCTCGTCGCGGTAGGGCGCGAGATCAAGCCGCAGCACCTCGCCGAACACCTGCTCCGCCGAACCGTAGGGCGGCCCGTAGTTGTTCGCCAGGTCGAAGTGGGTGATCCCGGAGTCGAATGCGCGGCGGAGAATGGCGCGCGACGTTTCCACCGGGCGCTCGTGGCCGAAGTTCTGCCAGAGGCCGAGGCTGATCGCGGGCAGTTTCAGGCCGCTCGCCCCGCAGCGGCGGTACGTCATCTCCTCGTAACGGCCGGCAGCCGCGGCGAAGCCCACGGTCGGAGTCATACACCCGGCGGCCGGGTTAGCGCTCGACCGCCTCGCGTGTCCGCGGGTCGAAGAAGTAGAGCCGGCTCGTGTCGACGGCGAGCTTGGCGGCGCGGCCGATCGCAATTCGAGTGCGAGGGCTGACGCGTGCACACATCCGCGCCGGCCCGGGGCCGTCGCCGTTGGCCCCGAGATTGACGGACGCGTCCTCACCGACGTCCGCGGCGACCGCACTGGGAACGAGACTCGTCGCCGTGGCGCCGAAGTAGAGCAGCACGTCGGCTCCGAGCGGCTCCGTCAGCTCGACCTCGACGTCCATCTGCCGATCGTCGGGGACACCCGTCTCGAGGCTCGCGTCCTCGAAGTCCTCGGGCCGAATGCCGAGGATGATCGTCCTGCCGACGTAGTCCTCGAGACCGGGCCGGTTGCGCACGAGGTTGTCGTCGACCGTCAGCCGAAATTCGCCGAAGGCGACCGAGTAGTGGCCGTTCGCCTGCTCGAGTTGCGCCTCTACCAGGTTGATCGCCGGAGAGCCGATGAAGCCCGCGACGAATTCGTCGGCCGGCCGGTCGTAGAGGACCTGCGGCGTGTCGACCTGCAGCAGGCGGCCGGCGTTCATGACCGAGACACGGTCGCCCATCGTCATCGCCTCGACCTGGTCGTGCGTCACGTAGATGGCCGTCGTAGAAAGCCGACGCTGGAGCTGGTGGAGCTCGGAGCGCATCTGGACGCGCAGCTTCGCGTCGAGGTTCGAAAGCGGCTCGTCCATCAGAAAGGCATCCGGCTCGCGCACGATCGCGCGGCCCATCGCCACGCGCTGCCGCTGGCCGCCCGAGAGAGCCCTGGGCTTCCGCTTCAGGAGCTCCTCGATCTCCAGAGTCCTGGCGGCGCTCCGAACGCGTCTCTTGATCTCGTCCTTGGGCAGCCGGTGGAGCTTCAGGCTGAAGGCGAGGTTCTGTTCGACGGTCATGTGCGGGTAGAGCGCGTAGTTCTGGAAGACCATCGCGATGTTGCGCTCCTTCGGCGTGACGTGGTTGACGATGCGGTCGCCGATCCTGAGCTCACCGCTGGTGATCTTCTCGAGGCCGGCGGCCATGCGGAGCGCCGTCGTCTTGCCGCATCCGGATGGGCCGACGAGCACCATCATCTCCCCGTCCTCGATCTTCAGATCGAGGTCGGAAACGGCCCGCGTGCCGCCGTCGTAGACCTTCGAGACCTCGTTGAATTCAATCTCCGCCATGCTGGGTCACCCCTTGATCGCTCCGCCGAGGCCGGTGCCGCCGAGGAAAGAGCGTTGGAAGATGAGGAAGCCGGCGATCGGGACAAGACAGGCGATGAACATCGCCGCGAGGAAGACTCCGACCGACGTCTGCAACTGGATCGCGGGCAGGCGGACGCCGAGCGGCTGACGGTTCGGATTCGAGAGAACGAGGGACGGCCACAGGAAGTCCTTCCACGACGCGAGGATCGCGAAGACCGAGACCACGCCGAGGATGGGCTTCGACATCGGCAGCACGATCCGCCAGAAGAGTTGCAACGGTCCCGCGCCGTCGATCTCGGCCGCCTCGAAGATCTCCCGTGGCAGATTGTCGAAGAACCGCGTGACGAGGATGACGTTGAAGGCGCTCGCGCTGTACGGGAGCCACAGCGCCCAGTAGCTGTCGATCAGCGACTTGTGCACGATCGGGAGATGCACGACCTCGATGTAGAGCGGCACGAGGAGCACGATCACCGGAACGAAGAGCGTCGCCAGGAGCAGGCCCTTGATGATCGGTGCGTACCGTGGACGCAGCACCGAGAGCGCGAAGCCGCCCGTCGTCGCCACGATGATCTGCGCAGCCCAGGAGCCGAACGCGATCACTACCGTGTTCCAGAAGTAGCGGCCGACGTGCACGTCGTTCCAGGCCTGGCTGAGGTTGCTCCACGCCGCGCCGTGCGGGAAGAGCGCCATCGGATGGGTGATCGTGTCGAGCGTCGGCGTGATCGCCGACTTTGCGAGCCAGAGGATCGGGCCGAGGCCGATCACGACGAGGCCCACGAGCAGGAGCGCCTGCAGCGTGCGCGTCCCCCAGCGGATCCGCGGCTTTTCCCAGTCGAGCTCCGAGATGAGGCCGCTGCCGGTACCAGGCTTGCTCATCGCGTGCTCCAGGACCGCGTGGCGCGCAGGTAGACGAGCGAGAAGACGACGAGGAAGCCGGCGAGCATGAGACTGAGCGCCGTGGCCATCCCGTAGTTGCCGCCGAGCGAGTTCCCGAACGCGTAGTTGTAGATCAGGAGCATCACCGTCAGGGTCGAGTGGACCGGCCCGCCGTCCGTGAAGAGGTACGGCTCCAGGAACACCTGCGCGGTCCCGATGATCTGCAGGATCAGGGTCACGAGGAGCACGCCGCGAATCTGAGGCAGGGTGATGTGCCAGACCTTGCGCAGCAGCCCGGCGCCGTCGACGGAGGCCGCCTCGTAGAGCTCCGGGTTCACCCCGATCAGCGCCGCGAGGTAGATGATGATCGTCGCACCGGCGTTGGCCCAGGTCGAGTAGAGCACGAGCGAGGGCATCGCCCACTGCTGCGACTGCAGCCACGGGTACGGCCCGAGGCCGACCCAGTGCAGGATGGTGTTGAAGACGCCCAGCGAGCTGGCGTCGTAGAACGTCTTCCACAGGAGCACGCCGACGACGGGCGGGATCACGACGGGCAGGAACGCGAGCACGCTGTAAAGGCCGCGCCGCTTCCGTACCTCGCTCATCAGAACCGCGGCGACGAGCGGGATCGGGTAGCCGAAGATGAGCGCGAGGAACGCGAAGTAGGCGGTGTTCCTGACCGCGACAGGGAAGAGCGGGTCGTGCCAGACAGCGGCGAAATTCTGGAAGCCCACCCACGTCGGCGCCTCGACGAGGTTCGTGTGCTGGAACGCCATGATCGCCGTGCGGACGATCGGATACCACGAGAACGCGCCGAAGACGAAGAGGAGCGGGAGCAGGAACAGGAACGCCGCGAGGCCGCCGCCGCGAACCCAGTTGAGGGGTGTCCGCCGAGGCCGTGCATAGGAGCGAGAGAGCCCGCGCTTGCTCGGAAGCGCGGGCTCTCTCGCCTGATCGACGGTGGTCAAGGTCACTCCACTACGAACCCTGCTCGATCGCGGCCTGCGCCTGGGCGTTCGCCTGCTGGAGCATCTGCTGAACGTTCGTATTCTGGTTCGTCAGCACCGACTCGACGACTGCGTTGAGGGCGTTGTAGACGCTCTGGGTCGATGCCTCCGGCTCCGGGATGAGCTTCTGCTTGAAGATCCCGTTCAGGAACGGCTTCATGTGGCCGAGCGGGACGTTGATGTACGGCTTGATCCAGCTGTTCGCCAGGTTGTATTGCTTGTGATTGAAGAGCGGGAGCGCGGGCACGCCGACGGGCTGCTTGTTCGCAACCAGCGTCTTCGCGTTCCGGATCGCCTGCTTCTTCGACACGAGCGGCTGCTCGTAGAAGAAGCTGATCCACTTCATGGCCGCGGAGAGCTGGGTGTTGTTCACCTTCGGGCTGACGGCTGCAAGCGTGCCGCCGCCGAGCACGCCGGCGGTCTTGTTCTTGGCGAGTGGGATCGTCGTGAGGCCGTAGATGGACGGGTTGACGTTGTAGGCCTGCACGAGGTTGGTGTACACGTCCGAGCCGCTGATGTACATGCCGACCTGGCCGGCGGCGAATGCCTGATTGATGTCGCTCCAGCCGAGGTCGAAGTTGGAACCCATCGAGTTGTCGGTCCAGCGCATCGTCTTGAGCATTTTCAGCCCCTGGACCGTGTACTTGTTGTTGAGGGTCGCCTTGGCGTGGGTGCCGATCCCCTTCTCCATCCGCCCACCGAGCGAGTAGACGAGCGTGGTCAGGATCCAGCCGGCGGTGTTGTCGTTCTTCGCCATCTCGACGTAGCCGGGCTTGCCGGTCTTCTGAGTGATGATCCGCGCGTCCTTGCGGATCTGCCCCCAGGTGGTCGGGGGCTTGCTCGGGTTGAGCCCGGCCTGCTTGAAGAGCGCCCGGTTGTAGTGGAGGGCCTGTGCGTAGGCGCCCTTCGGCAAGGCGATGATCTGCCCCTTCGCGTCGGTGCCCTCCGCGAGGACGGCCTTGTTGTACTTCTTGTGGTACGAGAGCTTCTTGAAATACGGCGTGAGATTTGCCAGCTGGCCGTTGTCACCGAGCGTGCGAGCGTCGGTGAACGGCACCTCGAACACCGTCGGAAGCGTCCCGGCGGCGAGCTTGGCCGCAAACGTGGGAGCGGTCCACTGGTACTCGACCGGCTTGACGGTGATCGTCGGGTACTTCTTCTCGAACTCCGCCACCTGGGCGTTGAACTGCTTGATCGCCTCCGGCGTACTCCCGGGGATGAGCGAGGCGACGCTGATCGTGACCTTCTTCGCCGAGCGCGTCGATCCGGCGGCCGTGCTCGCAACGACGCCGAGCAAGACGGCCACGGCGACGATCATCGCGATACGAATGGACTTCATCGTCCCTCCTTCTCGGTGAAGCTCACCGATGCTGAGACGTACGAGTGGATGCTCAGTTAGAGGTTCCGACTCCACCGTTCTCCTGGTAGAGCCAGACCGTGGTGTCCTGCGGAAGTGCACCTCCTTCGAGCTCATTGCTGGCGATGAGGACAGGGCTACCGTCCGGCACTGCGACCGGCTCGGAGCCAAAGTTGACGAGACAGACGAATGAGTCGCCGCGCGCGAAGGCGAGCGAGTCGCCACCCGCCCCGAGCCAACGGAAGGCGCCTGCGCCCCAGGGCCGGGTCCGGCGGATACGCAGGCCGTCGCGGTAGAGCGAGAGCATCGACGTCGGGTCGCCTGTCTGCGCAGCGACCGTCAAGGGCGCCCAGTCTTCCGGCTGGTCGAGCCAGGGCCGCTCGGCGCCGTCGGGGCTGAAGCCGTGCGGGGGCAGGACGCCCGCCCAGGGGATGGGCACGCGGCAACCGTCCCTTCCCGGATCCGTTCCTCCCGAGCGCAGCCACATCGGGTCGCGGCGACGTTCGGGTGGGATGTCCTCGACCTCGGGCAGGCCGAGCTCCTCGCCCTGGTAGACGTACATCGAGCCGGGCAGCGCCATCGTCAGCAGCGCAGCGGCACGCGCGCGGCGGGTGCCGCGTTCGAGGTCGGTCGGAACTCCGGGACGTTTCGTCGCGAAGGCGAACGAACTGTCGGCCCGCCCGTAACGCGTCACCGGCCGGGTGACGTCATGGTTCGAGAGCACCCACGTCGGAGCGGCGCCGACCGGCTCGTGGACGGCGAGCGACGCGTCGATCGAGGCGCGGATGCGCTGCGCCTCCCAGGGGCAACCGAGGAAGTCGAAGTTGAACGCGGTGTGGAGCTCGTCCGGCCGCAGGTAGCGAGCGAGCCGGTCGGCATCGGGGAGCCAGATCTCCCCAACGAGCACGCGCGGGTCGTCGTAGGACTCGGCGACCGCCCGCCAGCGGCGGTACACGTCGTGGGTCTCGTCCCGATCGGTGAACGGGTGCTGGCCGGGCTCGGCGTCGGGGCGCTCGTCGCGAAGCTCCGGGTCCTTCATCAGCAGCGCTGCCGAATCGATGCGGACGCCGGCCGCGCCTCGGTCGAACCAGAAGCGCAGCACACTCTCGTATTCCGCCCAGACGTCGGGGTGCGTCCAGTTCAGGTCCGGCTGCTCCGGCGCGAAGAGATGGAGGTACCACTCGCCGTCGGCGACGCGAGTCCAGGCGTTGCCGCCGAAGATCGACTGCCATTGGTTCGGCGGCTCCTCGCCGTTCGCGCCGCGTCCGGATCGGAACCAGAAGCGCGCGCGCTCGGGGGAGCCAGGCGTCGAAGCAAGCGCCTCCCGAAACCACGGGTGCTGGTCGGAAACGTGGTTCGGTACGACGTCGACGATCGTCCGGATGCCGAGCGCACGCGCCTCGGCGATCAGACCTTCCGCCTCAGGGAGGGTGCCCAAGGCGGGGTCGATCGAGCGGTAATCCGAGATGTCGTAGCCGTTGTCCGCGCCCGGCGACGGGTACCAGGGGTTGAACCAGAGCCCCTCGATTCCGAGGTCGCGCAGATAGGGGAGCCGGTCGCGGACTCCCGCGAGGTCGCCCACGCCGTCGCCGTTCGCGTCGGCGAAGCTTCGCGTGTAGACCTGGTAGATGACCGCCTCGCGCCACCAATCTGCGTGGACGTCTTCCTCGAGCGGTGCCGCTACGACGCGAACAGCCACGCCGGCGAGCATCGCACACTTGGCAAGTTATTGCAAGATCATGGTCGAATCTTGCAAACGGCTTGCAGTCAAGCCGAAGCGACCGCCGGCAGCGGGCGCGGTACGGCCGCCGCCGCCCCGGTCGATGCGCGTACGACCAGCTCCGGCGCGAACAGCAGCTCTTCCGACGAGACCGCCGCGCCGTCGACCAGCGAGAGGAGTGTGGTCACGGCACTCCGCCCCATCGGCTCGATCGGCTGCCTCACGGTGGTCAGCGGCGGTTCGGTGCATGCCATCAGCATCGAGTCGTCGAAGCCGACGACCGAGAAGTCGTCGGGAACGCGCAGCCCTTCGCGGTGGACGCCCCGGATGACGCCGAGCGCGAAGACGTCGCTCGCGCAGACCGCAGCGGTGGCTCCGCGCCGCAGCAACTTCGTGCCCGCAGCCTGGCCGTCCTCCATCGAGAACATCGTTCGCTCGACGAGCTCCAGAGCGCCGCCGAGCTCCTCGAACGCCGCGAGCTTCCGGGCAGACGGAACGTGATCGGCCGGGCCGAGCACCATCCCGATCCGCTCATGGCCGAGGGAACGCAGGTGCACGACGGCCTGCTCGACCGCGCTCCGGTCGTCGGTCGAGATGCGCGGAAACCCGAGGTCCTCGTACGCGGCGTTCACGAGCACCGCCGGCAAGCCGCGTTCGCGAAGCCGCAGATAGTGCTCGTGATCGGCGGAAGCCTGCGCGTAGAGGCCACCCGAGAAGATCACCCCCGAAACCTGGTGCTCGAGCAGCATCTCGACATACGCAGCCTCCGAGATCCCGGCCGACGTCCGAGTGCACAGAACCGGCGTGAACCCACGCTTGGCGAGCGCGTCCGCCACCACCTCGGCGAAGGCGGGGAAGATCGGGTTCTGCAGCTCCGGAAGCACGAGCCCGACGAGCCGCGCACGCGCCCCCCGCAGCCCCGTCGGACGCTCGTACCCAAGCACGTCGAGGGCCGTCAGGACGAGCTCCTGCGTCGTCTTCGCCACGCCGGGCCGCTGATTGAGCACGCGGCTCACGGTCGCCTCGCTCACTCCCGCATACTGAGCCACCTCGGCAAGCCGCCGCCGCATAGGCGTCAGGCTAGCGCAAGAAACCGACAGACAGGACTGCCGTCACCAGACTGCCGACTCTCGCAGGCGGTCCTGTGAGCCCGGCAGCACATAGCCTCTGATCGTGTCGAGCCTGGTCGGGCGCGAATCCGAGCTGGAGGCCGTCGAGACCTTCCTGCACTCCGAGCGACCCTCCGTGCTCGCGATCGTCGGCGAGCCGGGAATCGGCAAGACGACGTTGTGGCAGGCGGCGGTCGAGCATGCACGCGCGCAAGGTGGACGAGTGCTGATCGCGCGGCCCACGGAGTCGGAGGCCCGGCTCGGCTTTGCGGGGCTCGCGGATCTGCTCACCGACGTCCCGGACGAGTTCGTCGGGCAACTGCCCGAGCCGCAGCGGGTGGGCCTCGACGCCGCACTATTGCGCGCCGCAACCACCCGGCCGCCCGAGCGCCGCGTCGTCGGCGCCGGATTCCTCACCCTCCTGCGCGTGCTCGCCGGCGAATCGGAGGTCGTGTGTGCGATCGACGACCTCCACTGGCTCGATGCTTCGTCGGCGGCGGTGGTCGAGTTCGCGTTACGCCGGCTCGACGAGGAGCCCGTGCGGGGCCTCTTCTCGGTGCGGGCGACGGAGCTTGCACGAGCGCCGATCCCTGCGCTCGAGCGCGACCGCCAGGTCGAGCACCTCGAGCTGGGACCGCTTTCGGTCGCCGCCCTCCACCGCGTGCTCAGGCAGGAGCTCGGGAGCACGTTTCCGCGACCGATGCTCGTGCGGATCGCGCAGGCGGCGGGCGGCAACCCGCTCTACGCGATCGAGATCGCGCGCGAGCTCGACCGCCGCGGCGAGCACGACACGTCGGGCCCCGTTCCAGTCCCGCAGGACCTCGACGCGCTCGTCCGAGCACGCGTCCAGGCCCTTCCGGCCGAGGCGCGCGACGCGCTTCTGCGCGCCGCGGTCCTCGCGCGGCCCGACACCGAGACGATCGACCCGGTCGAGCTCGCGTCCGCCGAGGAGGCGGGGCTCGTGCGCGTCGAGCTGGACGGGCGGATCGAGTTCGTCCACCCGCTCTTCGCGTCGGCGGTGTACTCCGCCGCCCCGGCGGCCCACCTCCGCGAGGCGCATCGCGCTGTCGCGGACCTCGCGCGCGACCCAGAGGAGCGAGCGCGGCATCTTGCACTCGCGGCGGCCGGGCCGGACGCCGCGGTCGTGCGGGAGCTGCAGGAGGCCGCCCGGCACGCGCGCATGCGCGGCTCCCCGGACTCCGCCGCCGAGTTGACCGGGCTCGCGCTGCGGCTGCTTCCGGCAAACGATCCGACACGACTGGAGCTCCAGCTCGAGCTCGCCGAGCAACTCCATCTCGCCAGCGACTTCCCGGCCGCTCGGGCGCTGCTCGAAGAGCTGCGCACGACGCTTCAGCCGGGCGACCTGCGCGCGCGAGCGCTGCTGACGCTCGTCGAGATCGACTACTGGCGCAGCGGCGAATCCGCAGCGACGGCGCTCGCGGAGGAGGCGCTCGCGGACGCCGGCGATCCCGTTCTCAAGGCCCGTTGCCACGCGGCCGTGGCCCTGTACGCCGGCACCGTCGACCTTCCGAAGGCGGCGACCTCCGCGCGGGAGGCGCTGGAGCTGCTCGAGGGGGTTCCGGACCCCGATCCCGGCCTCGTCGCGGCGGCGTTGGGCGCGCGCGTGCGTGCCGACCTCTTCCTCGGGGACGGCTTCGACCGGGAGACGGCGATGCGGGCGCTCGCGCTCGAGGAGAGCGGCCCACCGGCGACAGTCGACACACGCGTCGTCTTCAAGCTCGGCCAGTGGCTGCGCTACATCGACGACTTCGACGGCGCGCGTGCGCACCTCGTGCAGGCGGAGCAGCAGGCGCACGACGAGGGCGACGAGTCGTCGCTCGCCAACATCCTGCTCAATCGCGTGATCGTCTCGACCTGGGCCGGCGACCTGGCCGGGGCGGCGGAGCTCGCAGAGCGGATGCACGACGCCTTCGGCCAGCAGGGGGTGGGCGCCGGGGCCGGAGACATCTGGCGCGCGTATGTGGACGCGTATGCCGGGCGGGTGGAGTCCGTCCGCGCGGCCGCCGCGCAGGCGGATCCGGGGGAGCCGATGGGGACGGCGCTCTGGAGCCGTTGCCTGGGACTGGCCGAGCTCGCGGCCGGCGAGACCGCCTCGGCGGACCGGCACCTGGCGGAGGCGCTCGAGGTGTTCGAGCGCGTCGCCTTCCGCGAGCCGGCGATCTGGCGCGTCGACGGCGACGCGATCGAAGCGGCGCTGGCGGTCGGCGACGTCGACCGCGCGGAGGTGCTGCTCGCCCGCTTCGAAGAGCGCGCGGCCCGTTCGCGCATCCCGTGGGGTCTCGCGGTCTCGGCGCGGTGCCGCGGCCTGGTGCTCGCGGCGCAGGGCGAGCTCGACGCAGCCGCGGAGGCTCTCCAGTCAGCGCTCGCCGAGCACGGGCGCTGTCCGATGCCGTTCGAGCGCGCACGGACGCTTCTCGTCCTGGGTCGCCTGCAGCGGCGGCTGAAGCAGAAGCGCCAGGCGCGACTCTGTCTCGACGAGGCGCGTGAGCTGTTCGCCCGCCAAGGCGCCGAGACCTGGGCGGCCCTGGTCGACGACGAGCTGGCCCGCGTCGCGGTCCGGCGCGCACCGGAGGAGCTGAGCGCGACCGAGCTCCGCATCGCACAGCTCGCCGCCGACGGTCTGAGCAACCAGGCGATCGCCGAGCAGGCGTTCGTGAGCGTCAAAACGGTCGAGTCCAACCTGAAACGCGCCTACCGCAAGCTCGGCATCTCCTCGCGAGCGCAGCTCGCCCGCGCCCTCGACCGGGGCGACGCGCAGCCGATTTCGTAGGGTTTTCAGGTCTTTCTCCGCTCCGTCCGGCGGGTCATGTTGGAGCCATGGCGGAACCTGACGCGAGCTTTGTCGCCGAGTGCTACTGGCCGGACGTCCGCGAGGAGGAAGTGCGCACGCTCGATCAACGGATCGCTGCCTCGCTGTCCGACGACGTTCGCTATCTCGGATCGGTGCTGATTCGCGAGGACGAGGTCGTCCTCTGCCACTTCGAGGGAACTGCCGCTGCGATCCGCGGGGTCGCGGAGCGCGCGGGCGTGCCGTACGAGCGCCTGCTCGCAACCACCGTCTCGGTCGCTCACCTTGCCGAGGAAAGGACACAGCGATGAAGGGAAAGCTGATCAGACCCGCGGTCGTAGCCCTTGCGGTCGTCGGAGCCGTGCTGGTGGTGGGCGGGATCGCATACGCCACCATTCCCGACGCGAGCGGGGTCATCCACGGTTGTTACAAGAAGGGCCCGCCCGACAAGAAGGCCCCGCCCCCGCCCGACTCGGGCGCGCTGCGCGTCGTCGACACCGACAAGGGGCAGGCCTGCTCGAACGCCGAGATCCCGCTCGACTGGAACCAGACCGGGCCACAGGGGTCGCAGGGGCCGCAGGGGCCGGCCGGGCCGACCGGGCCTTCCGACGTCTGGTCGGTCGACGGCTACGACGCGGGGCTCAAGAACCTTCCGTTCAGTACGCCGGAGGATCTGGCGACGACGTCGACGCTTCCCGCAGGGAGCTACTTCGTCCAGGCCGAGACCGAAGCCGAGAACATCTCGTCCCTCTCCACCGACTACGTCTGCGACCTCGTGGGCTCCTCGAGCACGTACCAGGAGACGCGCGTCACCAGCACGGACTGGGTGACCGTCCCGGTGCAGACGGTAGTCACGCTCACGAGCCCCGACACGATCTCGCTCCAGTGCGAGGCCGCCAACACGGCCGGTTCCGAGGCCTTCAACTGGCAGCTGGCCGCGATCAAGGTCGGGACGGTCCACTGATGAACGCGACTCGAACCTCCGCGAAAAGGAGCTCACAATGATGGACGTTCACTCTCTGCGCCGCCGCCTCCCCGCTTTGTGGATGGCCGCCCTTCTTGCTCTCGCCTGTTGCGGTACGGCGTTCGCCGCGGCGAAGGCCCACCACCCACCCAAGCCCAAGTCGAAGCTCGCCGGCAAGTGGACGGGCAGCTACAGCGGCGCCGTTTCGGGCCACTTCACCATTCACTGGAAGCAGGCCGGCTCGCTGTTGCACGGGCACATCACTCTGTCGAATCCGCAGGGGAAGTACGGCATCGCCGGCAGCGTGAAGAAAGGGAAGATCAAGTTCGGCGCGGTCAGCGTCGGCGCCAAGTACAAGGGCACGTTCAAGGGGACGTCGATGTCCGGCACCTGGACGAGCCCACAGGGCGGCGGCAGCTGGAGCGCAACCAAGTCCTGACGGCTCGAAGAACGCACGGGTCCCCCGGAGGCGGCGCTCGCACGAGCGCCGCCTCCGGCATAATCCCGCATTAACCTGCTATAACCCGCAGAAGATGCTGGCCGCGGAGCGTCGAGACGACATACTCGCTCGCCTCCGCCGCGACGGCCGAGTCGTGGTTGCCGAGCTCGTGGCGGGGCTGAGCGTTTCCGAGGACACGGTTCGTCGCGATCTCCAGGAGCTCGCCGGGCTGGGGCTCCTCCAGCGGGTTCATGGCGGCGCGCTTCCGGCGGCTCCCGAGGTGCTGCCGTTCGAGCGCCGGTTGGAGGTTGCGCCGCAGGCGAAGGGCGCGCTGGCCGAGGCGGCCGTGCCGCTGCTGGAGTCGGCTCGCACGCTCGTGATCGACGGCGGCACGACCACTGTCGAGGTCGCGCGTCGACTCCCGTCGGCCTGGAGCGGCGTGGTCGTCACCAACGCTCCACCTGTCGCGGCCGCGTTGGCGACCCACGCGAGCGCCGAGGTCGTGCTCGTCGGCGGCCGGCTCCTGAAAGACGAACAGGTAGCGGTTGGGCCGGTCGCCGTCGACGCCTTCCGCGCTCTCCGTGCCGACGTCTGCCTCCTCGGCATCTGCGCCTTCCATCCGGAAGCCGGCGCGACGGCGGCGAGCAGCGAGGAGGCGCAGGTGAAGCGCGAGATGGTCGCCTGTTCGACAACCGTGGTCGCGCTTGCGACACAGGACAAGCTGCACGCGTCGTATCCGTGGGTGGTCGCCCCGATCCAGGAGATCGACCATCTCATCACCGACGGCGGCGAGGATCTGACGAGCGCCTTTGCGGCGGCCGGGGTAGACGTGGTGGCGGTGTGAGCCCGCGCCTCGCGACGTTTCTCGTCTTCGCTGTCAACGGAGCGATGATCGGAACGTGGGTGGCCCACATCCCGTGGCTCCAGGATCAGCTGGGGATCTCGAAAGCGACCCTCGGGCTCTGCCTGCTGTGCATGGCGGCGGGCGCGCTCGTTTCGATGCCGCTGACGGGACACATCCTGGATCGCGTACCCACCGCGTCGGTCGTGCGGGTGACGGCGCTCGCGTTCTGCCTGATGCTGCCGCTCCCGCTGCTCGCGACGAGCCCGTACACGCTTGCGGCGATCCTGTTCGTGTTCGGCGCGAGCAACGGCGCGATGGACGTCGCGATGAACGCTCACGGCGTGGCGATCCAGGAGTCGCTCGGCCGGCCGATCATGTCGTCGCTGCACGGCGGCTGGAGCGTAGGCGGGTTCGCCGCGGCGGGGCTCGCCGCTCTCACGGCCGCCGCGGGACTCGACCCGCGGGTCGAAAGCCTGATCGTCGGCGTCGGCTTGTTTCTGCTCAGTTTCTGGATCGTCCGGCGGCTGGGAGCCTCGTTCACCCACGCCTCGGAAGGACGCGTCCTGTCGCTCCCGACACGCCCGGTGATTCTCATTGGCGGCCTCTGCTTTCTCGTGATGCTGGCCGAGGGCGCCATCGGCGACTGGAGCGGCATCTACCTCCGCCACAGCACCGGAGCAAGCCCGGCAAGCGCTGCTCTGGCGTTCACCGGGTTTTCGCTCGGGATGGCGGTTGCAAGACTCGGCGGCGACTTCGTCAACGAGTGGATCGGCCCGAGCCGGTTGCTTCGAGCCGGCACGGCGCTCGTCGCGATCGCGCTTGCTGCCGTGCTCCTCGTGGGTCAGACCCTTCCTGCCGTCGTCGGCTTCGTCCTCTGCGGGCTCGGGATCGCCAACGCCGTTCCTCTGCTGTTCAGCGCCGCGGGACGAGTCAACCCGCCAGGCCCGTCGCTCGCGGCAGCGTTCACCCTCGGCTACACGGGCTTCATCGTCGGCCCGCCGGTGATCGGCGTCCTTTCCGACCAAGCGGGACTACCGCGAACACTTGCCCTGCTCGTGGTCGCGCTGGCGGCCGTGACCGTGCTCGGAGGTAGAGCCCTCGGCGAGCCCGCTCGGGACAGCCGGGCTCGAGGCGCCGAGGTTGGCGTCGCCGAGACACGGTCCTAAGAACCTCTAACCGAATGACCACGCGCTGACGGGGCGCGATGGGTGCGGGCGATGCAAGGACGCAGGGAGCGTCGATAGCACGCTATCGACGCGACTGAGGACGCCGCAGCGCGCGTACACAGCGCGTTCCGGCGGCCCGTGCTTGTTCTGTCAGAGGTTCTAAGTCGCGTCCCCTGCCGCCAGCAGGACGCCGACGATCCGGTCTACCGGGAGCCGGCTCGCGTCGAGTGCGACCGTGTACAGCGTCGGGTCGTCGACTCGAACGTCGAAGAGAGCGTGCACCCACGTCCGCTCGACATGGTCGGCGTGCGCCACCTCGCGCGCCGCCTTTTCCCGATCGACCAGCTCGGCCCGGGAATAGGCAGCAGCGCGCCACTCCTTCGGCGCCCAGAGGCGCGCGTGTACGGCACCGGGGTGATCCGCCAGGGCGCTCGCCGCAGCGGCCGCGAGAATCACGGCGGGGTGGCGCGCGACCTCGGCCATGACCCTTCTACCCAGGCCGGGCAGCGTCCGCCGCAGCTCGAACTCTCGAAACGCCTCCGGAGCGGCGTAGGTCATTGCGGCGGCGAGCGCCAAGGCGTTGAGACGGCCTCCGAAACGACGCTCGACGGAGTCGAGATCACCCAGCTCGCCCAGCTCGGGGCTGAGCTCGTGGACGATCGGTTCCAGCGCCTTCCGGTCGAAGAGCGGGACCCCGGCGCGCCCGGACAGTTCCGCTGCGACCTCGAGGCTCGGTGTTCCTGCCTGCGCCGAGATCGTCCAGACGGTCATGCCGAAGTCTTACGCTGCTCACGCCTGCGCTGTAGCCGTGCGCTCGCGCTTGGCGCGCGATGTCAGCGTCTGCCGCTTCGATGCTGACAGTTCGACCTTCCTGAGCCGAATCGACTGCGGCGTGACCTCGACCGCCTCGTCGTCACGGATGAACTCGAGCGACAGCTCGAGCGACAGCGGCCGCGGCGGAATCAGGCGCACGAGCTCGTCGCCGGCTGCGGCGCGCATGTTCGTCAGCTTCTTCGGCTTCGACGCGTTCACGTCCAGATCGTTGTCGCGCGAGTTCTCGCCCACGACCATCCCTTCGTACAACTCGTCGCCGGGCGCGATGAACAGCGACCCGCGCTCCTGCAGGTTGGCGATCGCAAACCCGGTCGCCTGCCCGCGACGGTCGGCGACGAGGCTGCCGGTCGGCCGCGTACGCAGCTCGCCGTGCCACGGCTCCCACTCCTCGAACACGTGGTGGAGGATCCCGGTGCCGCGCGACTCGGTGAGGAACTCCGTGCGAAAGCCGATCAGCGCGCGCGCGGGCACGAGGTACTCCATGCGCGCCCAGCCGGTGCCGTGATTCACCATCTCCTGCAGCCTGCCCTTGCGCAGCGCGAGGAGTTGCGTGACCACACCGATGAACTCCTCCGGAATGTCGATTGCGACACGCTCGACCGGTTCGAGCCGTTTGCCGTCGACCTCCTTCGTCAACACCTCCGGCTTCCCCACGGTCAGCTCGAACCCCTCGCGGCGCATCAGCTCGACGAGGATTGCGAGCTGCAACTCGCCGCGTCCTTGTACTTCCCACGCATCGGGGCGCGCCGTCGGCAGCACGCGCAAAGAAACATTGCCGACGAGCTCCGCATCGAGGCGCTGCTTCACCTGGCTCGCGGTCAACCGCGTCCCCTCGGTGCCGGCGAGCGGGCTCGTGTTGATCCCGATCGTCACCGACAAGCTCGGCTCGTCGACCGTCGTCACCGGCAGCGGCCGCGGATCGTCGGGATCGGCGATCGTCTCGCCGATCGTCACCTCGGGCAGTCCGGCGAGCGCGACAATCTCGCCGGGCCCCGCCTCGTCGGCGGGAACGCGATCGAGTGCCTCGGTGATGTACAGCTCGGTCACGCGCGCCTGCTGGATCGTCCCGTCTGAACGGCACCATGCAATCGGCGCGCCCTTGCGCAACGTCCCGTGGCGAATCCGCAACAGCGCGAGCCGACCCACGTACGGGCTCGCGTCGAGATTCGTGACAAGCGCCTGGAGCGGATGCTCGGGGTCGTAGCTCGGCGCCGGGATCGCGTCGAGCAGCGTCGCGAACAGCGGGCCGAGATCGGGTGCGAGCTCGTCCGCGGCAACTCCCGCGCGACCCGCGCGCGCGTTCGCGTACACGATCGGAAACTCGATCTGCGAGCTCTCCGCGTCGAGATCGAGGAACAGCTCATACACCTCGTTCACGACCTCGGCCGGCCGCGCGTCGCTGCGATCGACCTTGTTGATCACGAGCACGACCGGCAACTTCAGCTCCAACGCTTTACGCAGGACGAACCGCGTCTGCGGCAGCGGCCCCTCGGACGCGTCGACGAGCAGCAGCACGCCGTCCACCATCGTCAGGGCACGCTCCACCTCGCCGCCGAAGTCGGCGTGGCCCGGCGTGTCGACGATGTTGATCCTCGTGTCGCCGAGCGACACCGCCGTGTTCTTGGCGAGGATCGTGATGCCCTTCTCGCGCTCGAGATCCATCGAGTCCATCACGCGCTCCTCGACGTCCTGGTTCTCGCGGAACGAGCCGGACTGCCAGAGCATTGCGTCGACCAGCGTCGTCTTCCCATGATCGACGTGCGCGATGATCGCGACGTTGCGCAAGTCGTTGCGGCGAGCGAGCACCGCTAGCGCCTGCGACGCTGGGAGGGAAGGGCCTGCATAAGAAGGTGCGAGCGCCCGAAACGGCGGCCGCACGTCCAAGGTAGCAGGCCGCTCGAGAGGTTCTAGCGGAGGGTAGGGATTTGAACCCTCGATCCGCAAGCCGAGGCGGGCGGCGGTCCGTTCTGCTGGGTCTCGGGCTAGTCGGTCGCTCGGAAACAGGCGTGGATATGGTCGTTGACCACGCCGACGTTCTGCATGAACGCGTACACGCT
>DATBAH010000033.1:0-25787 GCA_036271615.1 Gaiellaceae bacterium | reverse complement strand
CGCCGGGGCAGCGAGCGGCTCCTCTTCGACTGCGGCGAGGGGACGCAGCGGCAGCTGCAGCGCTCGGCGGTCGGCCTGCCCGACCTGCAGGAGATCTTCCTCACGCACTTCCACGCCGACCACTTTCTCGGCCTGCCGGGGATGCTGAAGACGTTCGCGCTGCGAGGGCGGGACGAGACGCCGCTCACGGTCTACGGCCCGCAGGGGCTGCGCGAGCTGTTCAAGCGGCTGCATCCGTTCCTCGGCCGGCTGCCCTATCCGCTGACCCTCGTCGAGCTCGAGATCGGGGAGAGGCTGGAACGGGGGGACTACGCGATCGAGGGATTCGCCGTCGAGCACGGCGCCGAGGCGCTCGGCTACGTACTCGTCGAGCCGGACCGGCCGGGGCGCTTCGACGTCGCAGCTGCGAACGCGCTCGGCGTCCCGGACGGTCCGGCTCGTGGGCAGCTGCAAGCGGGCGAGGCGGTGACGGTCGACTCCGGGCGCACCGTGACTCCCGCCGACGTCCTCGGTGAGTCCCGGTCGGGGCGGAAGATCGTGTACACAGGCGACACGGCGCCTTCGCCGCTCGTCGTCGAGGCCGCGCACGGCGCCGACCTGCTCGTGCACGAGGCGAGCTTCCTCTCCGAGGAGTCCGAGCGGGCGAAAGAGACGATGCACTCGACGGCCGCCGAAGCCGCCGAGGTCGCGCGCCTCGCGCAGGTGCGCCTGCTCGCGCTCACGCACGTCTCGCCGCGCTATTTCGGGCCGGAGCTCGCGGATGAGGCGCGGCAGGTCTTCCCCGACACCGTCGTGCCCCGCGACTTCGACCTGATCGAGGTGCCGTTCCCGGAGCGCGGTGTCCCTCGGCTCGTCAAGAGCGGCGCGCGGCCGCCGCGGACAGAGACGGAACGGGCCGAAGCCCCTATGATCGACCAAGCATGAGCGGGATGATCCAGGTCGCGATGGCCGGTGACGTGGCCGAGGCGGAGGAGATGCAGGAGATCCTCCGCAACGCCGGCATCGAGTCGTCGATCGCGCAGGCGCCGGAGGACGACGCGGTGAGCGTTCTCGTCCCCGAATCGGAGCTCGAGACGGCGCAAGACGCGATCGAGGCGCTCACGGAACCCGACGAGTTGATCTCGGAGCCTTGACCATGACGACAATGGCTTTCTTCCGTGGCAGGGCGCGTCTCATCGCAGGCGCGGCCGCGCGGCCGTCACGCTCTTCGTAGTCGCGCCTTCGCAGACGAGCTCGTTCGCGACGCCGGCGTCGTGCCCGGCACGCTCGTACTCGACCTCGGCGCCGGCCGGGGCGCTCTGACCCGCGCGCTTGCCGACGCAGGAGCCCGCGTGCGGGCGGTCGAGCTCGATCAGGCGGCGCTGCGTGAGCTCCGGACGCGCTTTGGCAGCCATCCCCGCGTCGAGGTGGTGGACGGCGACGCGATGCTGCTGCCGCTGCCGGACGAGCCGTTCGCCGTGGTCGCGAACCTGCCCTTCGCCGCCGGCACCGCGATCCTGCGTCGCCTACTCGGCGACCCGCGGGTGCGTTTGACCCGGCTCGACGCGATCGTGGAGTGGGGTCTCGCAGCAAAGCGGAGCGCCGTCTGGCCCTCCACGCTCGTCGGCTGTACGTGGGGAGCGTGGTACGAGCTGAGCCTCGTCCGGCGCGTGCCCCGGGCATGCTTCGCGCCGCCGCCCAGCGTCGACGCCGCGGTGCTGCGCGCGACCCGACGGCCGAAGGAGCTCGTCCCACCCGCCGAGGCGGCGTCGTACGAAGCCCTGCTGCGGCGCGCGTTTGCGGGGCAGGCGCCGCTCGACCGGATCCTCCCGCGTCGCTTCGTGCACCGGGCGGCCCACGAGCTCGGCTTCGACCCCCACGCGCGAGCCCGAGACCTCGACGTGCGCCAGTGGTCGCGCCTCTACGCGGCGGTCGGGCGGGTGTAGCGTCGCACAGGATGGACGGCGCGGACCTCGACCTCCGGCGGCGCAGCTGAGCGTCACGACACTCGTCGCCGCGGGCAGCGACGTCGAGCTCGTCGGCGACCCGGACGCGCGGTATCCGCTCTACAGCATCACGAAGACCGTCGTCGCCGCTGCGGTCCTCTCACTGGTGCGCGAGGACCTGCTCGAGCTCGACTCGGTGCGGAACCTCCTCGACCACACGAGCGGCGTGCGCGACTACGGATCGCTCTCGGACTACCACGAGGCCGTGAGGATGCGGCCGGGATCCGCCTGGGAGGACGACGAGTTCCTCGCCCGCACGAGTGCGGCGGGGCCGGTGTTCGAGTCCGGGAACGGCTGGGCGTACTCGAACACGGGCTATCTGCTGCTGCGGCGGATCCTCGACGAGCACGGAGGACTCACGGAGTTCCTGCCGCAACTCGGTCTCGCGCACACGTCTGTTGCCGAGCGGACGGATGACCTCGGCGCGGCAGTGCCGGCGCCGAGCGCGCAGCTCCTCGACGGAGTCGACGACGTCCGGGGTGTCTACGACCCGCGCTGGGTCGGCCACCGGACACTGATCGCACGTGCCGAGGACATCCTCGGGTTCTGGCGCGACCTGCCGAGGGAGATGCTCGATCCGAGGACGTTCGTCCCGGTCGGAGTCGACGCGCCTGGTTTCGTCCGGCCGTCCTACGGCCTCGGGGTGATGGCCGATCCCGAGAGCCCGCTGGGCACGGTGGTCGGTCACGGCGGGGGCGGCCCCGGCTATTCCACGGCGGTCTTCGCCGTGCCGGACCCCGACGCCGTCGCGATCGTTCTCGCGGCGGACGAGCGGTATCCCGCCCAACCAACGGCGCTCGAGCTGCTCACGGCGGCCGTCCGCCGTCGCCGCTAGGCTGCCCGCAGCACGAACCCCTTTAACCCGGTCCAGCGAGGCCGGAAAGGAGTCGGATGAACACGCACGCGCCAAGGGCCGCCGGAGGCGGCCCGCCCCGGCCGGGCGACGGCGGCTTCGCCGCCGGCGCTTCCAGCCAAGCACAGGGCAAATCTCTCCTCGACGCCGACGGGCTGGCGAGGACCCTTTCGAGGATCGCCCACGAGATCATCGAGGGCAATCCGGAGCTCGACGAGGTGGCGCTCGTGGGGATCCAGACCCGCGGCGTCCCGCTCGCGCGGCGGCTCGCGCGCCTGATCGAGGAGCGCGCCGGGGTCGAGCCCGCGCTCGGGGCCGTCGACATCACCTTCTACCGCGACGACGTCACAGTCCGCGGGGGCGAGGCGCCGCTCGCGGCGCAGCCGCTCGTCCGGGCGACGCAGCTCGACTTCCCCCTCGACGGGCGAACCGTCGTCCTCGTCGACGACGTCCTCTACACCGGGCGCACGATCCGGGCCGCCATCGAGGCGCTCTTCGCCTACGGCCGGCCCGCGCGCGTCCAGCTCGCGGTGCTCGTCGACCGAGGTCATCGGGAGCTGCCGATCCGGCCCGATTACGTCGGCAAGAACCTGCCCACCGCACGCGGCGAGCGGATCCAGGTGCAGCTCGTCGAGGTGGACGAGGTCGACGCCGTCCTGCTCGTCGCGAGCCCCGAGGAGGAGAGCAAATGATTCGTCTCGTCAGCGATGACCTGCGCCCCCCGGGCGATCCGCCGAAGCGGCATCTCCTTTCGGTCGGCGACCTGACCCGCGACGACGTCGAGCGGCTGCTCGGCACGGCGCGCAGCTTCGAGACCTCGCTCGACCGGCACGTCAAGAAGCTGCCCACGCTCAAGGGCCACCTGATCGTCAACCTCTTCTACGAGTCCTCGACCCGCACCTCGTCCTCCTTCGAGCTCGCTGCGAAGAGGCTCTCTGCCGACACGCTCAACGTCAAGTCGACCGGCTCCTCGGTGGACAAGGGTGAGTCGCTGAAGGACACGGCACTGACGCTCGGCGCCTACGACCCCGACGTGATCGTGATCCGGCACCCCCAGATCGGCGCGCCGCAGCTCGTCGCCCGGGTAACCGACGCCCACGTGGTCAACGCTGGGGACGGCAAGCACCAGCATCCGACGCAGGCGCTGCTGGACCTCTACACGCTGCGGAAGGAATTCGACGAGCTCGACGGCCTCCACGTCGCGATCGTCGGCGACGTCCTCCACTCGCGCGTGGCCCGCTCGCTGCTACAGGCGTTCGCGCTCGTCGGGATCCGCACGACGCTCGTCGGCCCGCCGGCGCTGCTGCCGCGCGAGCTTCCGGCGGAGTCCTCGGTGGACATCGAGGCGATCCGCGACGCCGACGTCGTCTACGTCCTGCGGATGCAGAACGAGCGCATGGAAGCGGGCGCGAACTTCGTGCCGAGCCTGCGCGAGTACACGGCGCGCTGGGGGATCACCCCTGAGCGGCTGCGGCCCGGGCAGAAGGTCATGCACCCGGGCCCGATGAACCGCGGCGTCGAGATCGACCCGCGCGTCGCCGACTCACCCGAGTCGCTGATCGTCACGCAGGTCCGCTCGGGGCTCGTGGCGCGGATGGCGGTCCTCTACGACCTGCTCACCGGCGGCCCCGTCGGGGTTCGGGCGCTCGCAGCCGCAGAGGTGGCGTGATGCTCTGGCAGAGAGAGCTTCCCGGTGCGGATCTCGTGATCCGCGGCGCGCGCGTGCTCGACCCGGCCGAGGGGATCGACGCACGGCTCGACGTGCGGATCGACGGCGGGACGATCGTCGAGGTGGCGGAGCGGGTCGACGCGAACCAGCACCGTGTCGTCGACGCGGAGGGGCTCGCGCTCGCGCCGGCCTTCGTCGACCCGCACGTCCACCTGCGCACGCCCGGTCGTGAGGACGAGGAGACGGTTGCCAGCGGGACGGCGGCTGCGGCTGCCGGCGGCTATTGCGCGATCCTCGCGATGCCGAACACCGATCCGATCGTCGACTCGGCCGCGACGCTCGGTGCTCTCGTCGAGACCGCGCGCCGCGAGGCGGAGGTGCCGGTCGGCTTCCTCGCCGCGATCACGCGCGGCCAGTGCGGGGAGGAGCTCACGGAGATGGGCGAGCTCGCCGACGCCGGCGCGGTCGCCTTCTCCGACGACGGCGTGCCCGTGGCCTCCGCCGGACTGATGCGCAGGGCGCTCCAGTACGCCGCGACGACCGACCGGCCGCTCGCGCTGCACTGCGAGGAGCCCGCGCTCTCGCACGGCGGTCACGTCCACGAGGGACGCGTCGCTGCAGAGCTCGGCTTCGCCGGCTATCCCTCCGTCGCCGAGTCCGTCGCGGTCGAGCGCGACCTTTCGCTCGCCGCCTACGAGAGCGGCCGCGTCCACGTCCTCCACCTCTCGGCCGCAGAGTCGGTCGACGCGCTCAGGCGGGCGCGGGAGGCCGGCATCGCCGCCAGCGGCGAGGCGACGCCGCACCACCTCGTCCTCACCGACGACGCTGTGCGCTCGCTCGACCCGAACGTGAAGATGAACCCTCCGCTGCGGGCGGAGCAGGACCGGGTCGCGCTGCTCGAGGCGGTCAGGGACGGGACGATCGAGGCGATCGCGACCGACCACGCCCCGCACGCGGCGCACGAGAAGGAGGTGCCGTTCGAAGCGGCGCCGTTCGGGGTCACCGGCCTCGAGACGGCGTTCGCCGCGCTCTACACCCACCTCGTCGAGCCGGGACTGCTGCCGCTCGAGACGTTGCTCGAGCGGATGTCGGCCGGACCGGCGCGGATCTTCGGCCTCGACCGACCACGCGTCTCGGCAGGGGCGCGCGCGAACCTCGTCCTCCTCGACCTCGAGCAGGAGTGGACGGTCGGCGAGCAGCCGTTCCGGTCGCGCTCACGCAACTCCTGGCTGCTCGGCTCGACGCTCACAGGCGCGGTGCGGCTGACGCTCGCCGACGGGTCGGTGGCATTCGAGTGAGCTACCTCGCGCTCGCAGACGGCACGGTCTGGCCCGGCGAGTCGGTCGGCGCCGACGGATACGCGCTCGGCGAGGCCGTCTTCACGACCGGCATGTCCGGCTACCAGGAGGCGGTCACCGACCCGAGCTTCGAGGACCAGCTCATCTGCTTCACGGCGCCGATGGTCGGCAACTACGGCGTCGCGGACGAACGGAGCGAATCCGCCCGAGCTCATGCACGCGCTGTACTCATGCGCGAGGCGCGCGGACCCGAGTGGACGGACTGGCTGCGCGAACATGGCATCGTCGCGCTCACGGGCATCGACACGCGAAGCCTCGTCCTCCATCTCCGCGAGGCGGGAGCCGCGCCGGGCATCGCCGTCGCCTCGGAGCTCCCGGTCGAAGAGGCGATCGAGCTCGCGGTACAGCAGCCGTCGATGCTCGGGCGGGCGCTCGTCGAGGACGTCTCGACCGACGAGCCGTACGTCTACGCGCGCGAGGGCCGCGTCAAGATCGGCGTCGTCGACTACGGAGTCAAGAACTCGGTGCTGCGCAGGCTCGCAAAGGCCGGCGCAGCAGTGACCGTCCACCCGCACGACACTGACGCGGACGCGCTCGCCGGCTACGACGGCGTCCTCCTCTCGCCGGGTCCGGGGGATCCCGAGCCGCTGGAGGCCCAGACCGACACGGTGCGTGAGCTGCTCGGCCGCACGCACGTGCTCGGCATCTGCCTCGGCCACCAGCTGATCGCGCGCGCGACCGGCCACGCGACGTACAAGCTCCCGTTCGGCCATCGAGGCGCGAACCACCCCGTGCACGAGCGGCTCACGGGCCGCGTGCTCGTGACGAGCCAGAACCACGGCTTCGCCGTCACGCCGAGCGACACGGCCGGGGTGTCACACGTCTCGCTCTACGACGGGACGGTCGAAGGACTCGACCTGCCGGACCTGCGCGCACGCTCGCTCCAGTTCCATCCCGAGGCCGGGCCGGGCCCGCACGACGCGTGGCCGCTGCTCGAAGCGTGGGTCGAGGAGGTCGCGAGTGCCTAGGCGTAACGACCTCGAGTCGATCTGCATCGTCGGCTCCGGGCCGATCGTGATCGGCCAGGCCGCCGAGTTCGACTACGCGGGCTGCCAGGCGCTGAAGGTGCTGCGCGAGGACGGGTACCGCACGATCGTCGTCAACTCGAACCCGGCGACGATCATGACCGACCCCGGCTTCGCCGACCGCACGTACCTCGAACCGCTCGACGCCGAATCGGTCGCCGAGGTACTGCGCCTGGAGCGTCCGGACGCGCTCCTGCCGACCATGGGCGGCCAGACGGCGCTCAACCTCGCGCGCGAGCTCGCGACCGAGGGCGTGCTGGACGAGCTCGGGATCGAGCTGATCGGCGCGGGGCTCGACGCGATCGAGCGCGCCGAGGACAGGCTCAAGTTCAAGGAGGCGGTCGAGTCGTGCGGGCTCAAGGTGCCTGTCTCGTCGATCGTCACCTCGCTCGACGAGCTCGACGGCCTGATGGTTCCCGCGGTCGTACGCCCCGCCTTCACACTCGGCGGGCACGGAGGCGGCTTCGCGTATACGGAGGACGAGCTGTACCGGCAGGTCGAGCGTGGACTCGCCGAGTCGCCGATCGGCCAGGTGCTCGTCGAGGAGTCGGTGCGCGGCTGGGACGAGTTCGAGCTCGAGGTGGTGCGCGACCGGATCGACAACGTCGTGATCGTCTGCTCGATCGAGAACCTCGATCCAATGGGCGTCCACACGGGCGACTCCGTCACCGTCGCCCCGCAGCTGACGCTCCCCGACGAGGCGTACCAGGAGCTGCGCGACGCGGCCGCCGCGGTCATCCGCGCCGTCGGCGTGGACACCGGCGGCTCGAACATCCAGTTCGCGCGCAGCCGCGAGACCGGCGACGTGCGCGTGATCGAGATGAACCCGCGCGTCTCGCGCTCCTCCGCGCTCGCCTCGAAGGCGACCGGCTACCCGATCGCGAAGGTGGCGGCGCGGCTCGCGGTCGGCTACACGCTCGACGAGATCCCGAACGACCTGACGGGGACGACGCCCGCGAGCTTCGAGCCGACGCTCGACTACATCGTCGTCAAGTTCCCGCGCTTCGCCTTCGAGAAGTTCCCGGGCGCCGACCGGACGCTCGGCACGCAGATGAAGTCGGTGGGCGAGACCATGGGGATCGGGCGGACCTTCGCCGAGGCGTTCCTCAAGGCGTACCGCTCGCGCGAGCTCGACGCCGGCGCCGCCACGCCGTGGCAGGTGCTCGCGGACGTCCCGGAGGACGTGCACCCGTTCTTCCTGCGGGAGCTCGACTGGATCCGCGACGCGCTCGAGGGTGTCGGCGAGGTCGAGTCGCTCGCCGCCGACGACTTCCTGCGCCTGAAGCGCAGGGGACTCTCCGACGCGGACATCGCCGCTGCCTCGGGCACGACCGAGACAGCGGTGCGGCAGCGGCGGCGCGAGTGCGGCGTCCGGCCCTCGTACCGGCGCGTCGACTCGTGCGCGGGCGAGGTCGAGGCGGCCTCGAACTACTACTACTCGACCTGGGGCGAGGCCGACGAGGCCGCGCCGAGCGGAGACCGGCCGCGCGTCGTGATCCTCGGCTCCGGGCCGAACCGGATCGGGCAGGGGATCGAGTTCGACTACTGCTGCGTCCACGCCGTCACCACGTACCGCGAGCTCGGCTACGAGGCGGTGATGGTCAACTGCAACCCCGAGACCGTCTCCACCGACTACGACACGTCCGACCGGCTCTACTTCGAGCCGCTCGACACCGAGTCGGTGCTCGCGATCTGCGAGCGGGAGAAGCCCGACGGCGTCGTGATCCAGTTCGGCGGCCAGACGCCGCTCAAGCTCGCGCGCGCGATCGAGGACGCCGGCTACCGGATCCTCGGCACGCCGTTCGACGCCGTCGATCTCGCAGAGGACCGCGAGCGCTTCGCCGGCCTCCTGCTCGCGCACGGGCTGCGCTCGCCGGAGTGGGGGATCGCGGCGTCGCCCGACGAGGCGGTCGAGATCGCCGAGCGCATCGGCTACCCGGTGCTCGTCCGGCCCTCCTACGTCCTGGGCGGCCGCGCGATGCGCGTCTGCTACACGGCCGACGAGGTGCGGGAAATGCCGCCGTTCGAAAGGATCCTGGTAGATCGCTTCGTCGAGCACGCGGTCGAGGTGGACGTCGATGCGCTCTGCGACGGCGTGGACACGTACGTCGCCGCGGTCATGCAGCACGTCGAGGAGGCGGGCATCCATTCGGGCGACTCCGCGTGCGTCCTGCCCGCGCCGAGTCTCTCCTTTGCGCAGAGCCAGGAGATCGCGCGCATTGTCCGGATCCTCGGACGCGCGCTCGGCGCCGTCGGGTTGCTCAACGTCCAGCTCGCGGTGACCGGCGACGGCGACGTGTACGTGATCGAGGCGAACCCGCGCGCGTCGCGAACCGTGCCGTTCGTGAGCAAGGCAACGGGCGTCGAGCTGGTCAAGGCCGCCTGCCGCCTCGCACTCGGGGCGACGATCTCGGAGCTCGGCCTGCCGCCCGAGCGGCCCCCGCGGCAGTGGAGCGTCAAGGCCGCGGTGCTGCCGTTTGCGCGCTTCCCCGGCAGCGACCCGGTGCTCGGCCCGGAGATGCGCTCGACCGGCGAGGTGATGGCGAGCGCCGCCGACCTCTCGACCGCGCTGGACAAGGCGGAGCGGGCCGCGGGAAGGCGGCTGCCGCGCTCCGGCTCGGTTTTCATCTCCATCCGCGAGCCCGACCACCAGCAGGCCGTGCCGATCGCCGCGACGCTCGTGGGTCTCGGCTTCGAGCTGTACGCGACGGAGGGGACGGCCGCGACGCTCACCGCTGCCGGGATCGCGGTCGAGCCGGTGCGGAAGCTCAGCGAGGCGACCGACGGCGAGCCGACCGTCGTCGACCTGATCCGCCGCGGCCGCTGCGACCTCGTGATCAACACGCCGGAGGGCCGCAACGCGCGGTCGGACGGCTACGCGATCCGCGAGGCTGCGCTCGCGCGGCGCGTGCCGTGCATCACGACGCTCTCGGGCGCGGCCGCCGCCGTGCACGCGATCGCCACCGCGCGGGCCGAGCAGGCCATGTGTCTCCAGGAACGGATCGATGCCGAGCTCGGCCTCACCCAGTCGGCATAGCGTCACCGACTCCGAGCGGGTCGGGCCGTACACGTTGCTGCGGCTCGAGCGCGGCGGCCTCGACCCCGGAATGCCGGGGCAATTCTTCATGCTCGAAGCCCCCGGGCGGCTGCTGCCGCGACCGTTCTCGCTCTGCCTCGCGCCGCCGGGCGAGCTCGCCTTCCTCGTCGATCCGATCGGGCCCGGGACGGAGGCCCTCTGCCGACTCCGGGTCGGCGACGAGATCGGCGTGCTCGGACCGCTCGGGCGCGGCTACCGGCTCGACGTCGAGCAGCCGCTGCTCGTCGGCGGCGGGATCGGAATCGCGCCGCTGCCCTACCTCGCCGAGCAGCTCGGCGGTTCGCCTGCGATCGTCCTCGGCTTCCGCAGTGCGGAGCACGCCGAGGCTGCTGCGCTCCTGCCCGGCGCCGAGGTCGTCGTGGATCCTGTTCTCGTGACCGAGCTGATCGAGCCTGCGTCCGACGTCATGGCGTGCGGTCCGGAGCCGATGCTCCACGCCGTCGCCGCCCTGTGCCCGACCGCGCAGCTCGCGTGGGAGGCGCCGATGGCCTGCGGCTTCGGCGCCTGCTACGGCTGCGTCGTCGAGATCGACGGTGCCTTGAAGCGGCTCTGCCTCGAGGGACCGGTGCTCGACGCCGACCGCGTGACCGGACACGTCCGGTGTCAGACACCTGACAGGTCCGAAAGGGTGGCGTCGGCATGAGGATCTTCAACGCGAGCGGCTGCCTCGACGCGCTCGCCGCACCCGAGGTCGCGCGGCAGCTCGACGCATTCGTGACGAAGACGGTCACGCCGCTGGCCCGCGAGGGGAACGCGCCGCCGCGAATCGCCGAGACCGCGTACGGGATGCTCAATGCGATCGGGCTCGCGAACCCGGGACGCGACCGTTTCCTCGCCGAGCACCTGCCGCGCCTGCACGAGCTCGGGATCCCGCTCTGGGTCAGCGTGGGCGGCTTCTGCGCCGACGACTACGCCGAGACCTGCGCGCGTCTCGCCGGAATCGAGGCGATCGAGCTCAACCTCTCGTGCCCGAACGTCGACGAGGCGGCGGACTCGGCGGCCGAGATCGTCGCCGCCTGCCGTCACGCCACGCAGCTTCCGCTCTACGCGAAGCTCTCCGCCGCGCACCCCGACGTCGCCGAGGTTGCACGCGCGGTCGCGGCGGCCGGGGCGGACGGGCTCTCGCTCATCAACACACTGCGCGCAGTTGCACTCGACGCGCGCCTCCGTCCGGTGCTCGCGCGCGGCAGCGGCGGTCTTTCAGGCCCTGCGCTGAAGCCGATCGCCCTCCACACGGTGACCGTCTGCCGCGAGGCGACCCGCCTGCCGATCGTCGGCATGGGCGGGATCCAGACCGGCCGCGACGCCCTCGAGTTCGCGGCCTGCGGAGCCCGCGACGTGGCGCTCGGAACCGCCCTCTTCGCCGATCCCGGAGCTCCGGCCCGGGTCCGCGCCGAGCTCGCAGCAGCGTGCTCCGAGGCAGGCGTTGCCACACCCGGCGACGCGGCAACTCTGGCAAAAAGCCCGGAAACCCAGCGAAAAGTCCACGCTTGAAGCTCGCGGAAGCATTGGTAAGATCGGCCGGCGGTGAGTCCGACCAAGACGCAGGCGCATGCTCCGCTTCGTTCCCTCGACCAGCGGATGGACGCCCTCAAGCGAGCGAACGACGTCCGCGTCAGACGCGCGAAGCTCAAGAAGGACCTCAAGGAGGGCAAAGTCCGGATCGAGCAGATCCTCGGTAACCCGCCCGAGTACGTCTCGACGGCAAAGGTCATCGACATCTTGATGGCGGTGCCGAAGTTCGGGCGCGTCAAGGCCGCGCGGTTCCTCAACACGTGCCGGATCAGCCAGTCGAAGACCGTCGGCGGCCTGTCCGAGCGGCAGCGCGCGGAGCTGATCGGCCTCTTCAACGCGAGATAGTGACGGGTCGGGTCCCCACGGTGCTCGTCGTCACGGGCCCGTCGGGCGCCGGCAAGGGGACGTTGATCCGCGAGCTCGTCGAGCGCGTCCCGGGAATCGAGGTGACCGTCTCGGCCACGACGCGCGAGCGGCGGCGTGGAGAGGAGGACGGCCGCGAGTACGGGTTCCTCTCGGACGAAGACTTCCTCGCTCGTGTCGCGCGGGGAGAGTTCCTCGAGCACGTCGAGTACGTCTCGGGCCATTGCTACGGCACGCTCCGCTCGGAGCTCGACCGGATCGCGGCCAAGGGGCTGGTGCCGCTGCTCGAGCTCGAGACGAAGGGAGCGCTTCGCGTCAAGGACGAGGTCCCGGGCGCGGTGACGATCTTCATCTCCGCCCGGGTCGAGGAGCTCGAGCGGCGTCTGCGCGAGCGGGCGACGGAGAGCGCGGGCGAGATCGGAGAGCGGATCGAGCTCGCCCGAAAACAGCTCGAGCAGGCTCGCAGGTTCGATTACGTGATCGAAAACGACGACCTCGAGCGCGCGGTCGCCGAGCTGACGACGCTGGTCCGCGGGCTGATCGGCGCGACCGCTACCATGCCGCGGCGATGATCGAACCCCGCGTCGACGACCTGCTGGAGAACGTGGACTCGCGCTACGCGCTCGTGATCGTGGCGGCGAAGCGCGCCCGGCAGATCAACAACTACCACCACCAGCTCGGCGAAGGCACCTTCGGCGACAACCTCCCGCCGCTCGTCGAGAGCCGGTCGAAGAACTACCTGACCATGGCCCTGGAGGAAGTCTCCCAGGGCATGCTCAAGTACGACTACACCGCATAGCGCCCGGCACGCGCGTTAGCCGCAGCCGCGGCGGGTAGGCATCATTTCGGCATGTCTCGCGTCCTGCTCGGTGTGACGGGCGGCATCGCTGCCTACAAGGCGTGCGAGCTGTGCCGGTTGCTCGTCAAAGAGGGCCACGACGTCGTGCCCCTCGTCACGCCCGGCGCCGAGCGCTTCGTCACCGCCGAGACCTTCCGAGCGCTCGCGCGGCGCCCGCCCGCCGACGACGTCTACCTCCATCTCACGCGCGCCGACCTGCTCGTCGTGGCGCCGTGCACCGCGAACACGCTGGCCAAGCTCGCGCACGGGCTCGCCGACAACGTCCTCACCGAGGCCGCGCTCGCGCACCGCGGGCCGGTGCTCGTCGCCCCGGCGATGAACCCGCGAATGTGGGCGCATCCTGCGACCCGGGCGAATGCCGAAGCGCTGCGCGCCCGCGGCGTCGTCCTCGTCGGGCCGGACGAGGGCGAGACGGCCGAGGGCGAGCTCGGAGTGGGGCGGATGGCCGAGCCGGACGAGATCCTGAGCGCCGTTCGTAACGTCCTCATGGGAACGGGTCCGCTGCGCGGCAAGCGCGTCCTGGTCTCGGCCGGCGGCACGCGCGAGCCGCTCGACGCGGTCCGGTACGTCGGCAACCGTTCGTCGGGCCAGATGGGTGTGGCGCTCGCGGCCGAGGCGCGCAGGCGTGGCGCCGAGGTGACGCTGCTCGCCGCGAACATCGGGGTGCCCGTTCCGGCCGGGGTCGAGGTTGTCGAGACCCCGACAGCTGCAGATCTCGAGCGGGAGGCCTTCGTGCGCGCAGCCGATGCCGACGTCGTGATCATGGCCGCAGCCGTGGCCGACTACCGGCCCGCCGAGGCGCTCGCCGCGAAGCGGCCGAAGGACACGGGCACCTGGGCGCTCGAGCTCGAGCCGACGACGGACGTGCTCGCGGAGCTGGGCGAACGCCGTCGCGACCGCCAGCTCCTCGTCGGCTTCGCCGCCGAGACCGGTGACGGGGGCCTCGAACGCGCACGAGAGAAGCTCTCCCGGAAGGGCGTCGACCTCTTCGTCCTCAACGACGTGTCACGTCCGGACATCGGCTTCGACGCGTCCGACAACGAAGTGACCCTCGTCGCGGCATCCGGCGAGCGGACGGTTGCGAAGGCACCGAAGGAGGAGATCGCAGCGGCGGTCCTCGACGAGGTGGAGGCCCTCCTGGGAAATGGCTGAGCGCGCAGTAGAACCGGTCCCGAGCGGGCAGATCGCGACGATCGTCGAGAACCTCGGCCGGGTGGTCCACGCTCCCGACGAGACGCTTCGCCTGATCGTCCTCTGCCTCGTCGCGGAGGGCCACGCGATCATCGAGGACTTCCCCGGCGTCGGCAAGACGATGCTCGCCAAGGCGCTCGCCCGCTCGCTCGAGGCCCGCTTCTCCCGCCTCCAGTTCACGCCCGACCTGCTGCCGTCGGACGTGACCGGGGTCAACGTCTTCAACCAGCAGCAGAACGAGTTCGAGTTCCGGCCCGGGCCGGTGTTCGCGAACCTGCTCCTCGTAGACGAGGTGAACCGCGCCTCGCCGAAGACGCAGGCGGCGCTGCTCGAGTGCATGGAGGAGCGGCAGGTCTCGGTCGACGGCACCACGTACAAGCTCGAGCCGCCGTTCATGGTGATGGCGACGCAAAACCCGATCGAGTACGAGGGGACGTATCCACTGCCGGAGGCGCAGCTCGACCGGTTCACGATGCGGCTCTCGCTCGGCTATCCGCCGCTCGCAGAAGAGGCGCGGATGCTCGACGAGCAGACGAGCGAGCCGCCTCTCGACTCCCTGCCGGCGGTCGCAGACGCCGACGACGTGCTGCGGCTCGTCGAGGCCGCGCGCGCCGTCTACGTCGAGGAGAGCGTCGGCCGCTATGTCGTCGCGCTCCTCCGCCAGACGCGCGGCGACTCGCGCCTCTACCTCGGCGCCAGCCCGCGAGCCGGGATCGCGCTGCTCAGGGTGGCGAAGGCGCGGGCGCTCTCCGAGAGGCGCGACTACGTCACTCCCGACGACGTGAAGGCCGTCGCGGCGCCGGTGCTCGCCCATCGTCTCATCCTCGCGCCGGAGGCCCGCTCGGCCGCGCTCGGGCCGGAGGAGCTCGTCGCCGACGCGCTGGCGCACACCCCGGTTCCGGTCTGATGACCGCCCGGGGTCGAGCGGTACTCGCGGTCGGCGTCGTCTGCTGGATCGTCGCCATCGTCTTCGGCTCGCCGGCGCTGTATCCGGTCGCAGCCGGGCTCGTCATCGTGGTGCCGCTCGCGGTCGCGTGGGTGCGGATCACCGTGCGGCAGCCTCGCGTCAGCCGCCGCTGGCGACACGCGAACGTCGTCGAGCGGGACGACGTCCGGATCGAGCTTGTGCTGGAGCGCGAGCCGGGAGTTCCGCTGCCGAACGTCGTCGCTCACGAGCAGGTCGGGCGAGTGGGCGAAGAGGAGGTCGAGCTGCTGCCGCGCGGCCGGGGCCGGCACTCGGGCTCCTACCGGCTGCACGACGTGCCGCGCGGACGCCACCGCTTCGCGCCGGTTCGCCTGTCGATCGCCGACCCGTTCGGGCTCGCCGAGGCCGGCCTGGCGGTCGAGGAGCAGCAAGCGCTCGTCGTCTACCCGCGCCTCACCGAGCTCGAGCGGCTCTTCTTCGACGGCGGCGCGGGCGCCGACCACGGCAGGCGCCTACTACTGCGGCGGCCCGTCGGCTTCGATCTCCACAGCGTTCGCGACTACCAGCAGGGCGAGTCGCTCCGCCGGGTTCACTGGCCGTCGACGGCACGGCGCGGCTCACTGATGGTGAAGGAGCTCGAGGACTCCCCGCGGGACGAAGTCGCAGTGCTCCTCGACGGAGACCCCGCAGCCGTCACCGGGTCGCCGCCGGACTCGTCGTTCGACGTCGCCGTGCGGGCAGCCGGTTCGATCCTCTGCGCTCAGGTGCGGCGCGGCCGCCGCTGCGTGCTCGTCCTCAACACGGCGGGACGGGAAACGCAGTCCGTCTCGGCGGAGGGGCCGGAATGGCAGCGAGCGCTCGAGCTCCTGGCCGCGGCGGAGCCCGACGCACGCGCGCCGGCGGCGGCGTTGCTCAGATCGGCCGACGGAGCGGCTGCCCGTTCGCTCGAGCTCGTCGTCGTCACCTCCAGGATCGAGCCGTCGCTCGTCGACCGGCTGCTCGAGCGCGCGCTCACGCGACGCCCGGTTGCGCTCGTCCACGTCGAGCCCGAGAGCTTCGTCGGACGTCCTCGCCGGCGGGAACCCTCCCTCCTGCGCCTGCAAGCGGCGGGCGTTCCGATCGCCGCCGTGCGGCAGGGAGAGGACCTAGCCGGCGCGCTGGACGGGGCCTGGGCGATGAAGGTGGCGCGTGCGTAGCGCCGCCCGGACCGCCGCCGTCAGCGCTCCGGCGCTCGTCGTCGTCGCGGTGGGCTGGCTCCGCCTCGAGGACCCGGTGACGTCGCTGTGGCGCGTGCTCGTGCTGCTCGTGCTTGCCTTCGCGGCCGCCGTCCCTCGCCGTTCCTGGCTCCGTGTTGTCGCCGCCGTCGCGGCAGCAGTCGTCGCGGCTCGAGTTGCGGTGGGAGTCGATCTCGTTCCGTGGCGACTCGACGATCCCGGCTCGGGCTTCGGCCTCGCGCACTCGCTCTCGGCCCTCGGTACGAGGTTCGGGAACGGCTTCGGCGACTTCTACGGCACCCCTCTCCCGTTCGACCCGCGCGTGCACGTGGCGATGAACGAGCTCGTGCTCGCCGCCGTCTTCTTGTTCGCGCTCGGCGTGGCACTGCTCGCAGCGGCACGGAAGCCGGTCGCGAGCGCAGTCGTGCTGCTCGTGGGCGCCGGCTGGCCGGCAACGCTCCTCGGCGCATCGCACGCCGTGGCGATGGGCGCCGCGATCCTCGCTGCAGCGCTCGTCCTGCTCGCCGGGCTCGGGTCTCGCCGGATGCCGGCTCTCGCGCTGCCGGCGGCGGCGGTCGTGGCGATCGCGGCGGTCGCCGTCGGCTCCGCCACGGCAGCCCGCCACGGGCTCGTGCACTGGCAGACGTGGAATCTGGCGAACGTCGCGCGCGGCCCCGACGACGTCGGCTTCGTCTGGAATGCGCAGTACGGCGGCCTCAAGTGGTCGGGGCAGCCCACGACCGTCCTCCAGGTGCAATCCGATCGGCCGCCCACCTACATGCGTGCGGCCGTGCTCGACGACTTCACCGGCGACGGATGGAGGCTCGGCCCACCTCGCCGCTCGGATTCGCTCGAGCCCGCGATCACTCGACTGCCGCGCAACCAGACGCGCGAGGTCGTGACGGTCAACGCTCTCGCGGACACGCATCTCGCCGGCGGCAGCATCCCCATCCGCTTCGAGACCGCGGACGGGGTGCCGCTCGTCAAGTCGGAGCCGGGCTTCGCCGCGCTCGACCAGAACCTCCCTCACGGCCTCCGGTACACGGTGAGGAGCTACACCGCCCGGCCGAGCGCAGCTGCGCTGCGACGCTCGCCTCCGGAGTATCCGTTGCAGCTCGTCGGCGACGGAATGTTCGACGTCGGACGTGGTGTGTCGATGCCCGAGTTCGGAACGACGCAGCGTGCGGCGGCTGCCGCGGCGATGCGGGCGGCAAACCCTGACCTCAACGCGTACGCGCCGCTCGCGCAGCTCGCGGAGCACGTCGCCGGCCACGCCCGTACTCCCTACGGCGCGGTGGCGGCCCTCGAGAGCTGGTTCCTGGCGTCCGGCAACTTCCGCTACTCGAACCACCCGCCGGTGATCTCGCCGCCGCTCGTCAACTTCGTCACCAAGACCCACGCGGGCTACTGCCAGTACTTCGCGGGTGCGATGGCTCTCATGCTCCGTTATCTCGGCATTCCGGCGCGGGTCTCGGTCGGCTTCGCCGGCGGAGCCTACGACCCGAATCAGCACGTGTGGGACGTGACGGACCGCGAGGCACATGCGTGGGTCGAGGTCTGGTTCAAGGGATACGGGTGGCTTCCGTTCGACCCGACGCCGGCGGGGCCCGGCGCTCCTGCACGCACGAACCAGGCCACGGCCGGCGCGCCGGTGGGGCAGGGAGCCGCGGGATCGACCTCGCCGAAGGCCGGTCCCGCAGGAGGATCGACGCAAGGGACCTCGACGGTCGCGCAGAAGATCGGCACGCAGAACGGGTTCTTTCGCACGCACGCGGGGCATGCTCGGTCGGGGTCTCCGGCGGCCGGTGTCGGCCCCGGCAGCAGCAGCGGCGGCGTCGATCGCGGCAAGCCCGTGCTGCTTCTGCTCGCCTTCCTTGCTGCGGCGATAGGCGCGATTGTGCTGACCAAGACCGCCGTTCACATGACCCGCAAGGTTCGCCGCGAGCCGCGCGCGGTCGCGGCCGCCTGCCGGCAGGAGCTCACGTCGTTCCTCCTGGACCAGCGGATCGAGGCGCCGCGCAGCGCGACGTTCGGCGATCTCGGCGACCTCTTCCGCCGCGAGTTCGGGGTCAGACCCGAGGCGTTCGTGGCAGCGGCGACGGCCGCGCGCTTCTGCCCGGCCAGGGACGCGGCGCCGGCAGCCGCCACCGCGTGGCGCGAGCTAGGAGCCCTGCTCGAGGTCGCGCGTCGCAGCCTCACCCGGCGCGATCGGCTCCGCGGCTTGCTCTCGCTCCGTTCGCTTACACGTCCTGCGGCTCCTGCGTCATGAGCGAATCGACCTACAGCCTCTTCCAGCGCGGTCGCCGCCATCTGCGGGCGGGCATGGCCGCGCAGGCGACCGTCTCGCTCGAGAAGGCGAAGCGGCGCGAGCCGGACAAGGCCTCGATCCGCGAAGCGCTGGGGATCGCGTATTTCCGGATCCGGCGCTGGAACGAGGCCGAGGAGGAGTTCCGCCAAGTGCTCGAGCTTTCGCCGGTCAACGACTACGCGCACTACGCGCTCGGCCGCTGCCTCGAGAAACAGGGACGGGACGCCGAGGCGAACCGGCACTACAAGCTTGCGAGCTCGCTCCGGCCCGGGTCGAAGCAGTACCGGGCGCGCATCCGCGAGCTCGACTAGCTTCCGCGCTGGATGCGCGCCGTGGTGCAACGCGTCTCGCGGGCCGGCGTCTCGCCCGGCGGCGAGATAGGGCGTGGGCTCTGCGTGCTGCTCGGCGTAGCTCGCGGCGATGGTGAGGAGCAGGCGGCGCGGCTCGCCGGCAAGGTCGCCCGGCTCCGGATCTTCCCCGACGACGAAGGACGATTCGATCGCTCCGTGGAGGACGTCGCCGGCGCGGTCCTCGTCGTCTCGCAATTCACGCTCATCGCCGATACCGCGAAGGGCAACCGCCCGAGCTTCGCGGCAGCCGCTCCGCCCGAGGAGGCGGAGGCGCTGTACGAGCGCTTCTGCGCCGAGCTGCGCGCCCTCGGCATCCCGGTCGAGACGGGTGTCTTCGGCGCGAAGATGGAGGTCGAGCTCGTGAACGACGGCCCGGTGACGATCGTCCTCGACGTCGAGCCATGAGCTCCTCTGCCGACTCCCGGGCCGGTCGACGAAGACCCGTTGCTATGCTGCCCGCACCACATTTCACCGGTTTGGAGAAATGGGCCTGCGGGCCCATTTTTTATGACGGAGACGCAGCAATCGAGGACACGATGCCGACGACGCTCGAGAAGGAACAGCAGCTGCAGGGCCAGATCGCACCGCAGGTCGAGCACGACCTGCCGGGCGTCGACGTCCTCGCGGTGGAGCTCTTGGCCCCCTCTCGCTTCCGCGTCTACGTCGACCATCCGGAGGGCGTCGACCACGGCCTCTGCGAACGGGTCACCGACGTCCTGCGCGACTACCTCCGCGAGTACAGCGTCGAGGTCTCGTCCCCCGGACTGGAGCGGCCGCTGCGCCGCCAAGAGCATTTCGAGGCTGCGCTGGGACGCCGAGTCAAGCTGCGCATCGCCGGCCGAAAGCTGAGCGGGGAGGTTCTCTTCGCAGGCCCACAGAGCGTGGTGGTCGCCGCCTCGGACGGCGCCGAAACCGAGATCCCGTACGACGAGATCGTGCGGGCGAACCTGATCGACGAGGGAGCGTGACATGAGCCAGGAGATCATCGAGGCCGTCCGCGAGATCGAGCGCGACAAGGGCATCGAGGAGGGCGCGCTCGTCGCCGCCCTCGAGGACGCGCTGCTCGCGGCGTACAAGAAGACGCCCGGTGCATCGCGTCACGCGACGGTGGAGATGGACGACGTCACCGGCGACTTCCGCGTCTTCTCGGTCGAGCTGCCCCCCGACATCGAGGAGCGCCTGCTCGACGAGGCCCGCGAGCGCAAGCTCGAGGAGCTCGAGAAGCTCGAGGAGGAGACCGGCGAGCGCCAGCACACGCTCATCTCCGACGACGACCTCGACGTCGACTGGTCAGACGTTCCCGAGGAGGACGTCAAGCGCGAAGACGTGACGCCGGAGGGCTTCGGCCGCATCGCCGCGCAGACCGCGAAGCAGGTCATCCTCCAGCGGATCCGCGAGGAGGAGCGGCGGATGATGTACGACGAGTACATCGACCGCGTGACCGAGGTCGTGACGGGCATCGTCCAGCAGGCCGGCGACCGCAACAACGTGCTCGTCGACCTCGGCAAGGTCGAGGCGCTGCTGCCGCGCTCCGAGCAAGTCGACGGCGAGCGCTACGAGCAGGGCTCGCGGATCAAGGCGGTCATCACCGAGGTGCGCTCCGGGACGAAGGGCCCGCAGGTCATCCTGTCGAGGCGCGATCCCGAGCTCATCAAGACGTTGTTCGAGCTCGAGGTGCCCGAGATCGCCGACGGGCTCGTCGAGATTCGGGGAGTCGCTCGCGAGCCGGGCTACCGCTCGAAGATCGCCGTCGAGTCACACGCCCAGGGCGTCGACCCCGTCGGTGCGTGCGTCGGCCCCCGTGGCTCGCGCGTGCGGATGGTCGTCTCCGAGCTCCGCGGCGAGAAGATCGACATCATCCCGTGGAATCCGGAGCCGGCGCGGTTCGTCGCCAAGGCGCTTTCGCCGGCCCGTGTGCGGGAGGTCTACCTCGACGACGAGGCGCGCGAGGCGACGGTCGTCGTCCCGGACGACCAGCTCGCGCTTGCGATCGGCAAGGAGGGGATGAACGCCCGCCTCGCCGCACGCCTCACCGGTTGGAAGATCGATATCCAGAGCGACACCGAGTTCGCCCAGGCCGAGGCGGAGGCCGCCTTCGGTGGCGGCGAGGTGGGTGCGGAGGACTTTTCGGGCCGCTGCGCCGCGATCCTCGCCAACGGCAAGCGCTGCCCGAACGCGACGTTGCCCGGCTCGAAATACTGCGGCGTCCCCGCCCATCAGGAGCTCGCGCTCCATGACTCGGACGACGAGGAGTCGGTCGTCACGGAGCCCGAGCCGGAGCTCGAGGCGCTCGCCGACACGATGGAGCCCGACGCCGAGAGCGTCGGCCCGTCGCTGCCCGAGCTCGAGGTGACCGAGGTCGACTCCGAGGCGCCCGCAGACGTTGCCGCCACGCATGGGCCCGACGCGGTCGCGGTCGCCGAGGCCGAGGGGGAGGTCGACCTCGATACGGTCGCGCCACAGCCTCAGCGGGCGGCCGAGGAGGACGAAACGGAGGGCATCCCGATCGAGGTCGAGGAGGCCCCGGCCCAGGAGGAGGCGTAGCAGCCGATCCGCTGCGGCGCTGCGCCGGCTGCGGCCGGCGGGCACCGCAGCGCGAGCTGCTCCGGTTCGCAGCCCGAGACGGCATCCTCGTGGCCGGCCGAACCGAGCCCGGCCGCGGCGCGTACACCTGTCAGAGCGTCGCGTGCTTCGACCGCGCAGCCGAACGCAGCACGTTCGCGCGCGTCCTGCGGCAGCAAGTCCGCGTCGGGCCTGAGCTGCGCCGCCTTTACACTGGTGTGACGAATGGCTAACGGAGGCAACAGACCGAACCGTCCGCTCCGCCCGCGTGGCGGCGGCGGCGGCGCCGGGGGACGCCGGCGTCGGGTCGTCATCGATCAGGGCGCCGCGCGGCCGCGCGATCAGCGTCAGGCGCGCCCGGACACCCAGCGCCGCGAGCCGCGCGCGGCTCCCGCGGCGCCGCCGACCGGCCCCGTCTCGGTCGAGTCGGGTGTGAGCGTCCGCGACCTCTCGCAGGCACTCGGCGTGCCGATGCCGGAGATCATCAAGATCTTGATGGGGCTCGGCCAGATGCGCACGGCGACGCAGTCGCTCAGCGACGACGAGGTCGAGCTGATCGCGACGGAGGTCAAGCGCGAGATCACGATCAAGCACGCCGCGGACGAGGAGGAGGAGCCGGAGGCGTTCGACGACCCGGAGGAGACGCTGGAGGCGCGCCCGCCGGTCGTGACGATCATGGGCCATGTCGACCACGGCAAGACGACGCTGCTCGACGCGATCCGAAACGCCCGAGTCGTCGCCACCGAGGCCGGCGGGATCACGCAGCACATCGGCGCCTATCAGGTCGACGTAGACGGTCGCAAGATCAGCTTCCTCGACACGCCCGGCCACGAGGCGTTCACGGCGATGCGCGCCCGCGGCGCGAAGGTGACGGACATCGCGGTGCTCGTCGTCGCCGCCGACGACGGCGTGATGCCGCAGACGAAGGAGTCGATCGCCCACGCGCGTGCCGCCGAGGTGCCGATCGTCGTCGCCGTGAACAAGATCGACCTCGCCGACGCCAACGTCGACCGTGTCAAGGGCGAGCTCGCACAGGAGGGGCTCAACCCCGAGGACTGGGGCGGCGACACGCAGTTCGCGGAGGTCTCGGCGAAGACGCAGCAGAACCTCGACGAACTGCTCGAGAAGGTGCTCCTGGTCGCGGACCTCGAGCTCGAAGGTCTGAAGGCGAATCCGAATGCCGAGGCCTCGGGCCCGATCATCGAATCGCGGCTCGACGTCGGCCGCGGCCCGGTCGCGACCATGCTCGTCCATCGAGGGACACTCCGGGTGGGCGACGCCGTCGTCGCCGGAGACGCGTACGGCCGCGTGAAGGCGCTCTTCGACTACAAGGGCGAGCGGCGGGAGAGCGCGGTTCCGGGCGATCCCATCGAAATTCTCGGCTTCGACAAGCCGCCGGCGGCCGGCGAGCTGGCGCGTGTTGTGGCCAACGACCGCGAGGCACGCGATGTCGCCAACCGCCGCGGCGAGAGGCTACGGCGCGAGCAGCTCGCGGCCGTGCGCTCCGACACCGGGGTCTCGCTCGAAGGCCTGTACGAGCAGCTCCAGGAAGGCGAGGTCTCCGACCTCAACCTCGTCGTACGCGGCGACGTTGTCGGCTCCGTCGAGGCGGTCGTCTCGGAGCTGTCGAAGTTCGAGCATCCCGAGGTGCGGCTGAACGTGATTGCCGACGGCGTGGGGGCGATCACGCAGAACGACATCATGCTCGCGTCCGCCTCCGACGCTCTCATCGTGGGCTTCAACGTCCGCCCGAACGCCGAGGCGCGCGAGCTTGCCTCGCGTGAGGGCGTCGAGATCCGCACGTACGACGTCATCTACAAGCTCACCGAGGACATCGAGCAGGCGCTCGTCGGCAAGCTCGCTGCCGTCACCACCGAGCAGACGATCGGCGAGGCCGAGGTGAGGGCGCTCTTCCGCGTCTCGCGTCTCGGCACGATCGCCGGCTGCATGGTCACCGACGGGGTCGTCCGACGCAATGCGAGCGTCCGCGTGATCCGCGACAGCGCTGTCATCTACACGACGACGATCTCGCAGCTGAAGCGGTTCAAGGACGACGTCCGCGAGGTCGCGGAAGGCTTCGAGTGCGGCATCCTCCTCGAGGGCTACAACGACGTCAAAGAGGGCGACGTGCTCGAGATCTTCGAGACGCGCGAGGTCGAGCGGACGTCGCTCGACGAAGCTCCCGCCGCGTCCTAAGAGCTCGAATCGAGCAGCGCCAGCACGGCGCGTGCCTGCTCGCCGCCCGCCTCGGCATGGGCACGTAGCGGGATCCCGTGCGGCCCGAGCGCATGGAGCGTCTCCGGACGGGCAGCCAGCACGGCGCGTACGACCTCCAGTTCCCCGAGCATCGCAGCAGCGAAGACGTCGAGTCGTGCGGCGAGGGCGAGCAACAGCTCGGCGATGTCGCGTCGCCCGACGTGCGAGGCGGCTCCGAGTCCGGTCTCCCAGTCGCCGCCGCCCCAGTCCCAGCAGGCATTTACGAGAGAGGGGTGGTCGTCGAGAGCCTTCCGAACGGCTTCGAGATCCCCGTGGGCATTCGCGACGAACTCGCGGACGAGGTCGGTCTCGAGAGCGGGAGGAGCGTCCGTGACAGACATAATTAGGTAGCCTAACTAAATGTCCGAGCCTGCGCAACGTCGCCGCGAGGCCGCCGACCGAATTCATTCGGCGGCCATTCATCTCCTGCGTCGGGTGCACGAGGTCGATGCGGAGGCGATGGGGATCTCGCCGGCGCGCGCCTCGGCGCTCTCGGTGCTCGTGTTCGGCGGCGCACGCTCGTTGACGGAGCTGGCGGCCGCCGAGCGCGTGACGAGCGCGACGATGAGCAAGCTCGTGACGGGAATGGAGGGGGAGGGGCTCGTGCGCAGGTATCCGGACGTCAACGACGCGCGGTCGGTCCGGCTCGAGGCGACGGCCAAGGGGCGGCGCATCCTCGAGCGCGGTCGAGCGCGGAGGCTCGACCTCCTCGAGCGGCTCCTGAGCGGCGCGAGCGAGGACGAGATCACGGCGATACGCACGGCCGCGACGGTCGTCGAGCGTGCGATCGACTCCGCTTGAATGGGTTCGTGTCGAGCGGCCGGGTCGGGATCCTCACCTGCGAGCTTCACTTCCCCGAGGCGCACTCGCTGAAGGAGAAGCGGCACCACCTCCGGTCGGCGAAGGCACAGCTGCAGAATCGCGTAGGCGCCTCGGTGGCCGAGGTCGACCATCACGACGTCTGGCAACGCGCGAGGATCACGGCTGCGTGCGTTGCCCGCGAGCACCGAGAGGTCGAGCGGCTGCTCGACGAGGCAGAGCGGTGGCTGCGCGGTCAGGAGTGGGAGGTCTCGCTCGTGGAGCGGGTGTTCGTCGATCCGGAGGACGAGTAGGGTCGCCCGGATGCACGCCGCCGAGCTGATCGAGCGAAAGCGGAACGGCGCCGAGATTCCGCCGGACGATCTGCGGGAGTTCATCGCCGCGTACGTGGGCGGGGAGGTTCCCGATTACCAGGCCGCGGCGCTGCTGATGGCGATCTGGTTCCGCGGCCTGTCGTCCGCCGAGACGTTCGCGCTCACGGAGGCGATGGTCGCGAGCGGCGAGACGGTCGACCTCGCCGCCCGCCTCGGCCGACGCGTCGTCGACAAGCACTCGACGGGCGGCGTGGGGGACAAGACGACCCTCGCGCTCGGCCCGGTTGTCGCTGCCTGCGGTGCCCCCTTCGGGAAGATGAGCGGCCGCGGGCTCGGCCACACGGGCGGCACGCTCGACAAGCTCGAGTCGATCCCGGGCTTCCGCGTCGAGCTCTCGATCGAGGAGCTCGTGCGCCAGGTGAACGAGATCGGAATTGCGGTCGCCGGCCAGACCGCCGACCTCGTGCCGGCGGATCGGAAGCTCTACGCCCTGCGCGACGTGACGGCGACGATCGACGAGGTCTCGCTCATCGCCGCGAGCATCATGTCGAAGAAGATCGCCGGCGGTGCGAGCGCGCTCGTCCTCGACGTGAAGGTCGGTGAGGGCGCGTTCATGCGGACGCGCGAGGACGCCGGGCGCCTCGCCGACGTGATGCGCGGGCTGGGGGAGGAGGCGGGCATGGACGTCGTCTGCCTGCTCACCGACATGGAGCAACCGCTCGGACGCGCCGTAGGGAACGCGCTCGAGGTGCTCGAGGCGTACGAGACCCTCGATGGCGCCGGCCCGCCGGACCTGCGCGAGCTCGTCGTCGTGGCCGCCACGCAGTTGCTTGCGCTGTCGGATCTCGGCCTCGACGAAGAGGAGGCGCGGAAGCGGGTTACGACATCACTCGCCGACGGCTCGGCGCTCGCGGCATACGAGCGATGGATTCGCGCGCAGGGCGGCGATCCCGATCCGGCGCTTCTCCCGCGCGCCGAGGTCGTCCGGCCGGTGGCGGCGCCGCTCACGGGCTTCATCCGGGAGGTGCGTGCGCGGGAGATCGCCGCCGCCGCGATGGAGCTCGGGGCCGGTCGCGAGCGCAAGGGAGATCCGATCGACCACGCGGTCGGCGTCGTTTGCCGGG
>DATBAH010000032.1:0-24043 GCA_036271615.1 Gaiellaceae bacterium | reverse complement strand
TCCTCACCGGCGGCCACATGATCAACTCCGTTCGCGTCGACAGGACGACGTGGGGCGAGCTTCCGCACAAGTTCGAGGCCGGCACGGCGCCGATGGCGGAAGCCGTCGGCCTCGGCGCGGCGATCGACTATCTCGAGGCTGTCGGCCTCGACGCGATCGAGGCGCACGAGCACGAGCTCGCCGCCTACGCGCTCGGCCGGCTCGCCGAGGTGCCCGGCATCAAGCTCTACGGCCCGCCCGCCGAGCGACGCGCCGGCATCGTCTCCTTCAACCTCGCGGACATCCACCCGCATGACGTCGCCCAGATCCTCGACCTGCAGGGCGTCGCGATCCGCGCCGGCCACCACTGCTGCCAGCCGCTGATGCAGAAGCTCGGTGTGGCGGCGACGAACCGGGCGAGCTTCTACCTCTACACGGTTCCCGAGGAGATCGACCAGCTCGTCGACGGGCTCCACGCCGTCCGTAAGGTGTTTGCATGAGTACGGATCCAGGACTCGAGAGCCTGTACCGCGAGGTCATCCTCGACCACTACAAGAACCCGCGCGGGCACGGCGTGATCGAGGACCCGGACGCCGAGGCCGAGGGCCAGAACCCGCTCTGCGGCGACGAGGTCTCGGTCTACGTCGCGTTCGGCGAGGACGGCGAGACGATCGAGGACGTGAAGTTCTCGGGTCGCGGCTGCGCGATCTCGCAGGCGGCCACCTCGATGCTGATGGAGATGACGAAGGGCCGGACCGCCGGGGAGGTCGCCGCGCTCGACAAGGACGAGCTGCTCGCCGAGATCGGCGTCCCGCTCAGTCCGATTCGGCTCAAGTGCGCGATGCTCGGCCTCACGACGCTCAAGGTCGCGCTCCACAAGGCGAAGGGAACGCCGCTCCCCGAGGGTCTCGCCGGCTTCGACGAGCTCGACCTCAGCTAGACGCGTGGCCGAGATCCACGTCGCCACTGCCGACGAGTTTCCGCCCGGCTCGTCGAAGATCGTCCGCCAGGGGAGCCTCTTCGTCGGCGTCTACAACTGCGGCGGCGAGCTGTACGCGATCGAGGACCGGTGCTCGCACGACGACGGCCCGCTCTGCGAGGGCGACTGGGACGAGGAGCTCTGCCGGGTGATCTGCCCACGTCACGGCTCGGCGTTCGATCTCGCGACCGGGACGCCGCGCAGCCTTCCGGCGACGGAGCCGGTCGAGACCTATCGGGTGCGGGTCGTCGAGGGCACGATCGTGCTCGAGCTTCCGTAGGGCCTACGCCGCATCCTCACGCGGGGGCCGCTCGGCGCTCTCGGTCCGGTTCCGGCCGTTCGTCTTCGCAAGGTAAAGGGCCTGGTCGGCGGCGCCGAGGAGGTCTTCTACCGTGTCTTCCGGGAGCATGCTGGCTACGCCGCAGCTTGTGGTCGTCTCCATTTCTCCGACCGAGTGCGCCTCGATGGTGCGGCGGAGCCGCTCGGCGAACCGCCGCGCCCCTGCGGGGTCTGTCTCGGGCAGGACGACGACGAATTCCTCGCCGCCCCAGCGCGCGACCGTGTCGCCCTGCCGCGCGAGGGACGTGAGGAGTCGGCTGACGGCCCGCAGCATCACGTCGCCGGCCGCGTGTCCGAACGAGTCGTTGATCTCCTTGAACCGGTCGAGGTCGAGCAGCACGACCGCGAGCTGGTGCGCGAAGCGCTGGGCGCGGGAGATCTCGGCCGCGAGGATCTCCTCGACGGCGCGCCGGTTCGCAAGGCCCGTGAGCGAGTCGATGCGCGCCTCGCTCGCCTGCTCCTCGGTCCAGCGGAACGCGCGCAGCAGCGGCCGCGCGAGGACGAGGGTGAGCAGCATCAGCGCCACCAGAGCCAGCAGGCCGGCTTCGGCGACGCGAAGGTAGGCGGCGTTCTTCCGGTGCGACTCGATCGCCGCGGGGACGAAGGCGCGGATGCTGACGTTCCTGGCGACCGGCACGGTCACTGCGTTCGCCGGTTGTGAGCCGCCCGGCTGGACGAACGCGACCGTGACGCCGTCGGCGGCCCCGGCCGAGACGCGCCGCAGCGTCGCGGCATTCGTCGGCACCTGCGCGACGACCGCGCCGATGCCGTCGCCGCGACGCACCAGTTGGACACGTGCGGTCGCGGCGTTCTCGAACCGCTGCCCGTAGGTGTGGCCGTCGACCTCGAGGAGCAGGTCGTTACGACGCGCGAAGCGCTCGAGTCTCGCTGTGTCGTGGCGGCGGATCGCCGCCTGCAGGCGCGGTGACGAGGCCGCGGTGACCGCGTGCAGTTGGCGCCGGTCGAGGAGCCGCGAGAAACGGGCCTGGGCGCTCTGCGCGGCGTCGTGGACGTCGAAGTCGATGTTGCGGGTGACGTTGCGAACCTCGTCCCGGACGATCGCGTACGAGACGAAGGCGATCGGGAAGATCGCGACCGCGGTCAAGGTGAGCATCAGCCGCAGACGGAGCCCGAGCCCCAGGGAAGAGGCGCGACGCGCCACGAGGCTCAGTGGCCGCCGTGGCCCCGTCCGTGCGGCGGGCAGGACCCCTTGCCGACCGGGCCGGCCTGGACCTTGGGCGGTTTCTCCTTGCGGGCCAGTCCTGGCGGAGGAGCGTGGCGCTCATGTCCGGGCGGCGGGCCGGGGGGGCCGTGGTGTACGTGGCCGGGCGGGGGGCCCGATGGGCCGTGACGCGGGGGAGGCGGAGGCGGAGGCGGGCCGGGCGGGCCGTGGAACTTGGGAGGCTTCGGCGGCTTGGGCGGTTTCGCGCCTGGGCCGTGGGCGATGTGTCCGCGCGCCAGCCCCGGCGGCACGGGCTTCGTCTTCAGGTGTCCGAGTGCCCGTCCCGGAGGCGCCGGCTTGGCAGCCGCAGGTGGCGGCGGCGGTGGGGGAGCCGGCGTGGTCGCCGGAGTCGGGGTCGCGGGCTGCTTGCTCCCGGCGCTCGAGGACTGCTGCGAAACCGACCCGCCTGCCGTCGGAAGAGTGGGGACGACCGCGGAGGTCGAGCCGCCTGTGGTCGGAGTCACCGGTGTTGTCGGCGTCGCGGGCACGACCGACCGGTGCGGCGCCTGCTTGCTCGGCGCGGGGGCCGATACCACGACCTTCTGAGGAGGCGGCGGTGCCCCGGACCGCTTCCCGATCGACGGGAGATGCACCGTGCCGGAGTCGAGCAGCAGGGCCATCGCGGCCGCGCCGAGGAGCACCCCGATCAGAGGCGCCGCCACCCGCCGAGCGGTTACCCAGAGAGCCCGTCCTTTACCGCGTTCGTTGGCCGACACCGGCCTGTTCTCCCCTTCCGTGGATCCTTCCCCGACCTTGCAAGCAGAGATACAAGAAACCCGATCGGACGACAACCCGTGCAGGGCGCCGACATTCGCTGTTTCCGGAGAATCATTAACGACACCAGTTCGACTTGCGGAGGCTGGCGTCGACGCTCGACACTGGGCGCATGACCGAGCTCATCCGCTGCTGGCCGACCGACGACCCGCTCTACATCGCGTATCACGACGAGGAGTGGGGACGGCCGGTGCTCGACGAGCGCGGCCTTTACGAGCGTCTGTGCCTCGAGGGCTTCCAGGCCGGGCTCGCCTGGATCACGATCCTCCGCAAGCGCGAGGCGTTCCGTCGCGCCTTCGCCGGCTTCGAGCCCGACCGGGTCGCGAGCTTCGGCGCGCGCGACGTCGAGCGTCTGCTCGGGGACGCCGGGATCGTCCGCCACCGCGGCAAGATCGAGGCGGCGATCGCCAACGCGCAGGCGACGCTCGCGCTGCGCGAGACGGAGACACCGCTCGACCGGCTCATGTGGGAATACCGCGACGCCGCCGACGGCAAGGAGCTCTCCAAGCGACTTCGGGCCATCGGGTTCCGCTTTGTCGGTCCGACGACGGTGTACTCCTCGATGGAGGCCTGCGGGATCGTCAACGGGCACCGCGCCGACTGCTGGGTGCGAGACGCGGTCGAGGCCGAGCGCGCCGCGGTCTAGCTCTCGAGGATCTGCTTCAGGCTCTCGAAGTCCTTGCGGAACTGCTTCTCCACGCGCCGCGCGACGAGTCCCGCGGCGAAGCCGCCCGGGATGTCGCCCTCCGCGATGACCGACAGCTGCGTTCCGCCGTCCGCCGTCTCGAGCTCGTGCCGGATCGTGACCCGTACCGGTCCGTCGAGCGCTCGCAGCGTGAAGAGGCGCGGCTCTTCCTGCTCGACGATCTCGAGCGTCGTGTCGAGCTCTCGTCCGAGCAGCGAGCGCGACTCCTCGATCCGCCCGTCGCGGAGACTTGCGCTCTTCACGCCCTTCTGCCACTGCGGCAGATTCGAGGCGTCGGTCAGATAGGCGAAGACGTCCTCCGGCGTCCGCGCGATCTCGATGGTCAGCTCGGCGCGCACGAGGCGGAGGATAGGCTCGACCGCATGCTCGACGACCGTGTCCGCGCCGTCCTCGAACGCCTCGAAGGCGAGGACGCCTCCGAGCGTGAGCGAGGTCTCCCTCCCGATCAGCGCGCACGCCAGGTGGAGCCGACGACGGGCCGGTTCCTCTTCTCGCTCGTCGCCCCGCAGACCGACTGCGAGGTGCTCGAGATCGGCGGCTCGCGCGGCTACTCGACCATCTGGCTCGCCGCGGGAGCTCGTTATCTCGGCGGCCGCGTCCTGTCGCTCGAACATGACCCCGCCAAGGTCGAGGCCTGGCGGAAGAACGTCGAGGAGGCCGGCGTCGAGGAATGGGCCGAGCTCGTCGACGGCGACGCGTTCGAGCAGCTGCCCCGGATCGACGACGTATTCGACGTCGTCTTCCTCGACGCCCAGAAGGACGACTATGAAGAGCTGTTCGGGCTGGCCCGCGAGAAGGTCGAGCCGGGCGGGCTCGTCGTGGCGGACAACGTCCTCTCGCATCCGGATCCCCTGGCCGGCTACTCCGCCGCGAGACAGGCCGACCCCACTCTCCTCAGCGTCACCGTCCCGCTCGATCGCGGGCTCGAGTTGAGCGTCGTGCTGCGGTAGCCGCGTCCTCCGCTATCGTGCGTGAACCGCGGAAAGGAGGTGGTCCGGCAGTGATTTCAGACAGTACGGGCAGTGGAGGTACCAGCGGGTAGGGGTGCCGTCCCCGGACCTACGGGGAACCGCCTAGCCAGCGTGGGGGACACCGCGTTCCGCGCCGCCCGGCCTAACTACCGAGGCCGGGCCGGAAGGCGCCTCTGCCACTACGCGCTGGTTACTGCAGAAGGGGCCGCTTCTTCGCGAAGCGGCCCCTTCTTTTTTGTCGGAGCGAGAGAGTGCTGCGCACTCGCAGCCCATGTGCTCTCAGCACGAAGCCAACGGGAGACCGCGCTCTCCCGTTGGCGGAGTTCGTTCAATCCCGGGCGAAGAGCACAGCTCTTCGCCCGGCCTTCAGGCTGCGACTCGCTCGGAGGCCGCTACGGCCTCCGAGGCGAGAGTGGTCAGGTGCAGCCGGAGCTCTGCGAAGACCTCTCCGTCGAGGAGCCGGCCCTCGTTGTCGAATCGTTCGTGCGCACGCGCTACCGGGATCTCCGTCCCGACGACGCGGGCGCCCGCAATGCCGAGGATGCGCTTCAGATCCTGCTGGGCCCAGAGGGCGCCGAACTGGCCCGTGCTCGCGCCGACGACGGCGACCGTCTTGTTGCGCAGCACTCCCTCGAGCTGCGGCCGCGACGCCCAGTCGATCGCATTCTTGAGCCCGCCCGGCACGGAGCCGTTGTACTCGGGCGTCGAGAAGAGGATCGCGTCCGCCGCCGCCCAGTCCTCGCGCAGGCGCCGCGCCGACTCGGGCACGTCGTGCTCGAGATCCTCGTCGTAGAGTGGCAGGTCGCCGAGCCCCTCCCAGAGCTCGAGCTCGATGCCCTCCGGCGCGGCCTCGATCGCAGCCCGCAGGAGGCTCGTGTTGAACGAGCGCTCCCGCAGGCTGCCGGAGACGGCGAGGATCCGCATCGTTAGCTCTCCTGCCTCGCGAAGGTCAGATCGGCCTTCAGCGTGACCTCGTCGCCGAGGTAGTTGCCGCCGCTCTGGTTCGGCGCGTTCCACGCGACGCCGAACGCATTGCGGTCGATCGCCGTCTCGAGCGAGAGCCCGAGGCGCTCGCGGCCGAACGGATCGACGCTCGGCGCGGACGCGAGCCGGCCCTTCAGCGTGACGGGCTGCGTCACGCCCTTGATCGTCAGCTCGGCGGAGCCGGTGACGGCGCCTCCCTCGTCGACCGAGAGCCTGTCCGCGCGGAACGAGATTTCGGGATACCGCTCGGCGTCGAAGAAGTCCGGCGACTGAAGATGGCCGGCGAGCTGCTCGTCCTTCACGTCGACGCTCGCAACGCGCGCGGCACCTGCGAGGGCCGAGCCCTCGAGCGTGGCGTCGAAGTCGCCGAAGCTGCCGCGGAAGGTGCTGACGCCGGCGTACTCGACCTCGAACGCGACGTTCGAGTGGACGGTGTCGGCGACCCATGTGGTGCCGGCCGGTGCGATTGTGGTGGATTCCGTCGTGCTCATCTGGGACATTGCCTCCTAGGCGATTGGAGCTATACTTGAGAACGCAAGCAATCATAGCGAGAGAAAGTTGTCTAGTCAAGTATTGACCACACAAGGAGAAGTTGAAACATCGACCCTCCCGGATGGGGCCTGGGTGCGCTTCCTGCGCGCACACGCGGCGCTCACGCGAGAGCTCTCGTCGCGCCTCGAGGTGCTGCACGAGCTCACGCTGAGCGACTTCGACGTCCTCATCCAGCTCTACTACGCGGAAGGGCGCCGGATGCGCCGGATCGACCTCGCCCGCTCGGTCCTCCTGACGGCGTCGGGGATCACGCGCCTGCTCGACGGGCTCGAGTCCTGCGGCCTCGTCGCGAAGGAGCGCTGCTCCTCCGACGCGCGCGTGACCTACGCCGTGCTCACGAAGGCCGGCGTGAAGAAGATCGAAGAGGCGCGCGAGTCGCACGTTGCGGACATCGAGGAGCTGTTCGGTTCGCGGTTCTCGGCGCGAGAGCGCGAGCTGCTCGCGGAGCTGCTCGGCCGGCTACCGCTCGCGCACACGTCCGAGGCGTGCTCGACGTGAGCTACGCCTTCTCGTCCCTCGACGAGCTCGGCGAGGGGCCTGGATTCCGCAAGATCCGCGGAGCGCTCGGCGTCACCGCGTTCGGGATCAACGGGATCGTGATGCCGCCCGGGCACGTGGGCTTCCACCACTTCCATGACGCGCAGGACGAGCTCTACTTCGTCCACAGCGGCCGCGTCGAGGTGGAGGTGGAGGGAGAGACCCGCGTACTGGGCGAGGGCGGGCTCTTCCACGTCTCGGCGACTACGCCGCGCAAGGTCTCGAACCCCTTCGACGAGGACGCGGTGCTGCTCGCGATCGGCGGCAAGGACGGCTACGTCGAGCGCGACGGCCACCTGGTCGACGAGGCGGACGTCGCCCGCCGCGCCTCGTTCGGCAAGAAGTCCGACTAGATCAGCGCGACCGTCCGGATCTCGCCGCTCTCGCCGATGCGTGGCAGCCGGTCCGGCACCTCGTCGAGGGAGATCGTGCTCGTCACGAAGCGGGCCAGGTCGATCCGTCCGTCGAGCGCCGCCTGCGCGAGGAAGGGGAAGTCCTCGCGCGGGATCGTGTCGCCGCCGTGGGTGACGGCGATGGTGGGTCGCGGGCTGAAGATGTCCGCGAAGAGGTCCACGTCGAGCTTCGTCTCCGGGACCGGCATCCCCACGAGTGTCGCCGTGCCCGCGTAGGCGCACATCCGGATCGCCTGCTCGAGGCCGATCGGCGCGCCGATCGCGGAGAAGGCGAACTCGACCCCGCGGCCGCCGGTCAGCTCGCGGACGGTCTCGATCGGATCCGTCGCCGAGGCGTCGACCACATCTGTAGCGCCGAGAACCCGCGCGTGCTCGAGCTTGTCGGGCGCGATGTCGACGGCGATGATCCGCTGCGCGCCGCGCAGCAGTGCGCCCTGCACCACCGCGAGCCCTACTCCGCCGCAGCCGACCACTGCGACGTCCGAGCCCTCGCGCACCGGCGTCGACCAGAGCGCGGCTCCGGCGCCCGTCGAGAAGCCGCATGCCAACAGCGCCGCCTGCTCGACGGGCAGCTCCTCCGGCACCTTGACGGCGCACGCCTCGTGCACGATCGCCTGGTCGGCGAAGGTTCCGCAGCGCAACACAGGCGTCAGCAGCGCACCGTCGACAGCCCGGTGCATCCGCCGCTTCGCGCGAAGCTGGGAGGAGCAGCGGCGTGGATCGCCGCGCAGGCACTGCGGGCACTCGCCGCACGGTGCGCGCCACGCGACGACGACGCGGTCGCCGGGAGCGACCAGGGTCACCTCGCTCCCCACCTCCTCGACGACGCCCGCGCCCTCGTGTCCCAGCAGGATCGGGAACCGCGTGCCCCAGCCCTTCGTCTCGACGACGTGGAGGTCGGAGTGGCAGAGCCCGCAGGCGAGGACGCGGACGAGCACCTCGCGCGGGCCGGGCGGGTCGAAGGTCAGCTCCTCGACCGCGGGCGCCTCGTCGGGCGAGGCATAGACGACACCGCGGGTCGTCACGCTTTTGTCACGGTGCCTGGTACCGGTTCGAGAGTGTCACGTGGCGCGCCGGAGCTGCTCGTCGAGCGGGACGAGCGGGAGCTTGAAGGTCTCCACCGCGCTCGGGTCGGTGACGACGTTGTCCCCGAGTTCGAGCATCGTGAGCTGGTCGCGCGTCACCGGCGCGCCCGGCAGCCGCTCGGTCAGGGTCGCCTGGACGCGCATGACGCCGAAGGGAACGTGCACCGACGGCCGCCGCACGCCGAGCACGCGCTTCAGGCGCTCCCAGAACTCGTTCCAGCTCACCGCGTCGGGACCGCCGAGCTCGAAGGTGCGGTTCGAGGCCGCCTGCTCGGTCAGCGCGCGCGAGTAGTACTCGGCGAGGTCCTCGATCCAGATCGGCTGCAGCCGCTGCGTCCCCGGGCCGACGATCGGCGTCACGGGCGCGTAGCGCGCGAGCCGGATGAAGGTCGGGAGCACGCCGCCGTCGTCTCCGAAGACGAAGCTCGGCCGGAAGATCACATGCTCGAGGCCGGACTCCCGCACGGCCCGCTCCATCTGCCACTTCGCGGCGAAGTACGGCACGGCGTCCTTCGAATGCTCGTCGAGCCCGAGTGCGCTCGCGAGCACGAAGCGCCGCACTCCCGCCTCCTGCGCGGCGACTACCACGTTCCGGGTCCCCTCCGACATGACCCGCTCGAAGTCCTCGGGCCTTCCCTTGATGATCGCGACGAGGTGGACGACGGCGTCCACTTCTGCGCAGGCAGAACGGAGGGAGTCTGGGTCGGTCACGTCGCCGATCGCCGGCTCGACACCCCAGGCGGTGAGCTGCGACGTGCGCGCCGACTTGCGCACCAGCGCCCGCACAGGGGTGTCCCGTGCGCGTAGCGCGTGCACGACGTGCGGCCCGACGAAGCCTGTCCCCCCGGTGACGAGAACCGTCATGTGTCCTCGAAGTTCTGCCAGTAGCGGCTCGCCGTCGGCCCGCGCTGGCCCTTGTACTTCGAGCCGATCGCCTCCGAGCCGTATGGCGTCGCGGCCGGTTCCGTCATCTGCATGAAGGAGATCTGCCCGATCTTCATGCCCGGATAGATGGTGATCGGCAGGTTCGCGACGTTCGAGAGCTCGAGCGTCACGTGGCCGTCCCAGCCCGGATCGATGAACCCGGCGGTCGAGTGGATGAGGAGCCCGAGGCGGCCGAGGCTCGACTTGCCCTCGAGCCGCGCCACGAGGTCGTCGGGCAGCCGGATGCGCTCGAGTGTCGAGCCGAGCACGAACTCGCCTGGGTGGAGGATGAACGGATGCTCCTCCTCGACCTCGACGAGCTCGGTCAGCTCCGACTGCTCGACCTTGACGTCGATGAAGGGGTAGCGGTTGTTGTGGAAGACGCGGAAGAGCTTGTCGACGCGGACATCGACGCTCGACGGCTGCAGCAGCGCGTCGTCGTAGGGGTCGATCTCGATCCTCCCCTCGGCGAGCAGGCGGGCGATCGTCGCGTCGGAGAGCACCATTCCAGCGATTCTTACGGGATTCCCCGTCCCGCGGAGTGGCTATCGTGACCCACGTGGCGGTCACTCGCGCTATCGATCTCCGCACGGAGATTCCCGGCCCACGCTCCCGCGAGATCACGGAGCGGAAGGAGCGGGTGGTCGCCGACCCGCTCGGCCTCTACCTGCCGATCGTGATCGCCGAGGGTCGGGGCGCGACCGTCACCGACGTCGACGGCAACAGCTTCGTCGACTTCACGGGTGGAGTCGGCTGCCTCAACGTCGGCCATGCGCACCCGCGCGTCGTCGCGGCCGTGCAAGAGCAAGCCGCGCGCTTCCTCCATACCGACTTCACGATCGTCCCCTACGAGATCTACGTCGAGTACGCCGAGCGGCTCGTCGCCGTGGCGCCGTTCTCGGGCCCCGCGAAGGCTGCGTTCTTCAACGCGGGCACCGAGGCGGTCGAAAACGCCGTCAAGTTCGCGCGCGGCTATACGCGCCGCCCGGCCGTGATCGGCTTCGAGGGTGGATTCCACGGCCGCACGCTCCTCTCGCTCACGCTCACGTCGAAGACACACCCGTACAAGGCGGGGCTCGGGCCGTTTGCGCCGGAGGTCTACCGCGTTCCCTTCCCGGACGAGTACCACGGGATCACGGCGCACGACGCGCTCGAGGCGCTCGAGCGGGCGCTCTCGACCCAGGTTGCGGCCGAGACGGTCGCGGCGGTCGTCGTCGAGCCGGTGCAGGGCGAGGCCGGCTTCATCCCCGCGCCGCCCGCGTTCATGGAGGGGCTGCGCGCGATCTGCGACCGCGAGGGGATCCTGCTCGTCGTCGACGAGGTCCAGACCGGCTTCGGCCGCACCGGCCGCATGTTCGCCGTCGAGCACTTCGACGTCGAGCCGGATCTGATCACGGTGGCCAAGTCGATCGCCGGCGGAATGCCTCTCTCGGGCGTCGTCGGCAAGGCCGAGATCATGGACTCGCTCTGGGACAACGCAGTCGGTGGCACGTACGTGGGGAATCCCGTCGCGCTCGCGGCCGCCGTCGCCGTCCTCGACGTGTTCGAGGAGGAAGGTCTCGTCGAGCGGGCGCAGCGGATCGGCGAGACGGTCCGGGCCCGCATGCTCGCGTGGCACGAGCGCTTCGCGGCGATCGGCGACGTCCGTGGCCTCGGGGCGATGATGGCGGTGGAGTACGTCGAGGACCGCGCGACGAAGGAGCCCGCCCCGGGAATCGCCTCGCGCGTCGCCGAGGAAGCTGCCGTGCGCGGGCTGCTGCTCCTCAAGGCCGGCATCCATTCGAATTGCAACCGCGTTCTCTGCCCGCTCGTCATCACCGACGCCGAGCTCGACGAAGGGCTCGCGGCGTGGGAGGAGGCGCTGGAAGCGGTCCTCGCGTAGCCGCGGCGCACGCTCGTTCGTTGTAGCCGTGTGCCGGGGCCGACCCGTACCGTGCCACGCCCTCCGCAGCCCGGCGACCTGATCGACGACCGCTACGAGCTCGAGGAGCTCGTGGGGACCGGCGGGATGTCGACCGTCTTCCGCGCCCGCGACCGCCAGCTCGACCGGCGCGTCGCGCTCAAGATCCTCCACGGGCACTATGCCGAGGATCCGGAGTACCTCGAGCGCTTCCGCCGCGAGGCGCGGGCGGTCGCGAGGCTCTCGCACCCGAACATCGTCACCGTCATCGACCGCGGCGACGACGACGGCCGGCAGTTCATCGTCTTCGAGTATGTCGAGGGCGAGAACCTGAAGGAGCTCGTCGTGCGCTCGGGCCGGCTGTCGGTTCGGCGCGCGCTCGAGCTTACGCTCGCGATTGCGGACGGGCTCTCGTTCGCGCACGACCACGGGCTCGTGCACCGCGACGTGAAGCCGCAGAACGTCCTCCTCAACCAGGAGGGCGAGGTTAAGGTGACCGACTTCGGCATCGCGCGCTCGCTCCTCGTCGAGCACGGCGTCACGCAGACGGGCACGGTGCTCGGCACCGGGGAGTACCTCGCGCCCGAGCAGGCGAGCGGCAAGCCCGTCTCGCCCGCGACCGACGTCTACTCGCTCGGCGTCGTGCTCTGGGAGCTGCTGGCCGGCGACGTCCCGTTCGTCGGCGAGAACTTCGTTGCGGTCGCGCTGCGCCACGTCAACGAGCCACCGCCGGATCTGCGGCAGCGCCGGCCGGACGTGACGCCGAGGCTCGAGGCGGCGATCGAGCGCGCGCTCGCGAAGGATCCCGCGCGGCGTTTCCCTTCCATGGCGGCCTTCGCGAAGGAGCTGCGCGCGTGCCTCGCCGAGGCCGACGGGGAGACGCCGCCGCCTTCGCAGGACGATGCCGCGCTCACGCTCGTCACGCCTCCGGCTCGCGCTCCCGCGCGGCCGCCGGCCCGCCCGCGGGGTCGTCGTCGGCGGCGTCGGTCGACGGTCCTCTACGTGCTTCTCGCCCTGGTGGCGGCCGGCGCCGCGTTTGCGGCGGTCTTCCTGCTCGGCGGCTCGAGCCATCATGGAGGCGGCTCGAGCGGTGGCGGCTCGCCGGGCTCCACCGTGCAGCTGCAGGGTGTCGGCGACTACTACTTCGATGCCGAGCCGGGACACCCGGATACGCACGCCAATACCGCCCCAATGGCGACGGACGATTCCTTGGCGACTTCCTGGTCGACCCAGACGTACGGCAACCCGACGTTCGGCGGGTACATGTCAGGCCTCGGGCTCGTCCTCGACGCGGGCAGCTCGGTGACTCTGAAACACGTCACAGTCGAGAGCCCGACGACGCCGGGTTTCACGGCCCAGATCGAAGTCGGGAGCTCGCAGGACGGCCCGTTCGCGGCCGACTCGTCATTGCAGACCGTCGAAGCAAAGACGACCTTCACGCTCGACGGTAAGAGCGGGCAGTACTACGTCGTCCTCCTAACCGAGCTGCCGCCGGACAACCGCGCCGAGATCGCCGAGGTCACCGCAACCAGCTAGTAGACGAGCTTCGAGCGGCGTTCGTGCCGCTCGAGCGCGAGCCCGATCAGCCGGTCGAGCGCCTCCGCGTACCCAACGCCCGAGGCCTCGAACAGTCGTGCCCAGACGCTCGTCGCGGTGAAGCCGGGCATCGTGTTGAGCTCGTTGAGGACGACCTCGCCGTCCGACTCGCGCACGAAGAAGTCGACGCGCGCGAGGCCTTCGCACTCGCAGGCGACGAACGACTCGACGGCGCGCCGCTGCAGCAGCTCGATCGTCTCCGGCGACAGGCCGGGCGGCGGGACGACAAGCTCCATCCCGTCCTCGTCGTACTTCGACGCGTAGTCGTACCACTCGTGCTCGAGCGTGTCGATCTGGCCCGGGAGCGACGCGACGGGCGGCGGTACGCGATTACCGAGCACGCCGACCTCGACCTCGGTACCGGCGACGAATTCCTCCACCAGCACCTTCTCGTCGTGCCGGAAGGCGAGCTCGACCGCCGGTTGGAGCTCCTCCTCCGCGTGCACCTTGCTGATGCCGACGGAGGAGCCGAGCCGCGCGGGCTTGACGAACACGGGGTACCCGAACGGGTTCTCGATCGCGTCGCCGAGCCGGATCGCGTGGTGCGCGGCGACGGGGATACCGCTGTCGCGCATGACCTTCTTGAACAGGTCCTTGTCCATCGCGAGCGCCGAGGCGGCTACGCCGGCGCCGACGTACGGGACGTCCGCCAGCTCGAGCAGCCCCTGCACCGTGCCGTCCTCGCCGAACGGGCCGTGCAGGATCGGCAGGACGACGTCCACGACGCCGATCGCCTCGAGCGTCCCGCTACTGGCCGGAACGGGCAACGTCTCCGCGGGACCTGTCCCGGTGCCTGGCACCAGGACGTGGCCGGAACGGTCAGGGCCCGCTTCGAGCGCCCACCGTCCGTCGCGGCCGATCGCGATCTCGGCGACCTCGTACCGCTCCCGATCGAGCGCGCCGGCCACCGACCGTGCCGAGGCCAGGGAGATCTCGTGCTCGCTCGAGCGGCCGCCCGCGAGGATGGCCACGCGGAGACGGGAGGCAGGGCTCACCCGGGGGTGGTGGTCGTCGTCCCCGGTGGCGCCGGGGGTCCCGGAGAGTGCTGGCCGACCTCGATCGTCACCGTCGAGCCCTTCGTCGCCGGGGTGCCGCCGTCCGGGTGCTGCGCCTGGACGATGCCGTCCTCGCTCGGGTCGTTCACCGAGACGGGCTGCTGGTTCACCTGGAAGCCCTGGCTCTCGAGGTCGGCGACCGCCTGCTGCGACGTCTCGCCGACGACAGACGGGACTGTCACCTGCGGCGGCCCCTTCGAAACCTGGAGGTTCACCGTCGTCGTGCCCTTCGGTTCCGACGAATTCGCGGCGGGAGCCTGATGAATGATCTGACCCTGCGGGGCGTCGCTGTCGACGTACGTCAGGCTGTAGTTGAAGCCGGCCGTGTGAAGAGCACTCGTCGCGTCCTGCACGGTCTCGCCGACGACGTTCGGAACCGTCCCGAGTTCGGGACCGCTCATGACGTTGACCCGCACCGTCGACCCCTTCGGCACGGACTGGCCGGCGGGCGGATCGGTGGCGGTCACCTGGCCCTTCGTGTTACCCGGGACGAAGTGCTCTACAGGCTTCAGGCCGAGGTTGGTCAGCGCCTGCTGCGCCTGCGTCCACTGCTGACCTTTGACCGTCGGCACCTTCACCTTCGGCGGCCCGGTCGAGACGAAGATCGTGACCGGGCCGTTCTTGTCGACCTTCGAGCCGGCGCTGGGATCCTGGTTGAAGACTTTGCCCTTGGCAACGCTCGTGCTCGGGCCTTTCTTCGCGACCGGCACGAGGTTCGCCGCGCGGATCTGCTGCTCGGCCTGAGCTTGCGGCAGCCCCACATAGCGGTTTACCGCCACCTGTGGCGTCGAGCCGGACAGCTCGTGCCAGACGAAGAAGCCGGCGATCACCGCTGCGATGACGAAACCCGCCGCGACGAGCCACGGCCAGAGCGGCCGGTCAGGGCCTCCCTCTTCGAACTCCTCCTCCTCGACCACCGCCGGCGGGACGGCGCCGGCCGAGGCAGGCGGCGCGATCATGGTCGCCGCCGTCGCCGCCCCGGCTGCTGCCGCCACCGTCGCGGGGCGGCGCAACACCTGGGTGGCCGTGTCGACCGTGGTCGCCGAGACGCGGACGCCACGGGCGACCCGGTCGAGGTCTCCCTCCATCTCGTCGGCGCTCTGATAGCGGTCGTCCGGGTTCTTGGCGAGCGCCCGCATCACGACCATGTCGAGCTCGGGCGGGATGTCCGGCCGCAGCTTGGACGGAGGCTTGGGCGCGGTCGAGAGGTGCTTCATCGCGATCTCGACCGGCGTCTCGCCGTCGAACGGCGTCTTGCCGGTCAGTAGCTCGTAGAGGACGATGCCGAGCGAGTAGAGATCGGAGCGCGGGTCGACCTCGCCGCCGCGCGCCTGCTCGGGCGAGAGGTACTGCGCCGTCCCGACGATCGAGCCTGCCTCGGTCATCTGGCTCGTCCCGGCGCGCGCGATGCCGAAGTCCGTCACCTTCACGCGGCCCTCGCCGTCGACGAGGACGTTGTGCGGCTTGATGTCCCGGTGCACGATGCCGTGCCGGTGGGCGAAGCGGAGGGCCGAGAGGATCTGGCGCGCGTACTCGATCGCGACGTTGACCGGTGCGGCGCCGCGGCCGATGATCAGCTCCTTGAGCGTGCGCCCGTCGAGGAACTCCATCGCGATGTAGTACGTCTCCTCGGCCTCGCCGCGGTCGTAGATCGAGACGATGTTCGGATGGTTGAGTGCCGCCGCGTTCTTCGCCTCGCGGCGGAAGCGCTCGATGAACTGGTCGTCGTTCGCGTGGCGCCCGTTGAGGATCTTGATCGCGACGCGGCGGCCGAGCTCCTGGTCCTCGGCGAGGTAGACGTCGGCCATCCCGCCGGCGCCGAGCTTGCGCTGGATCCGATAGCGCCCGTCGAACAGGGTGTCGATGAGAGAGTCGCTTACCGCCACGGCCGCCTAAAGGGTAGAGACATGGTCAGCGAGCCAACAGTTTTTCGAGGATCGCCTTGGCGATCGGAGCCGCGACCGAGGCGCCGAAGCCGTTCGGTTGCTTCTCGAGGACGACCGCAACGACGTAGCGCGGATTGTCGGCGGGAGCGAAGCAGACGAACCACGCGTCGTAGACGGGTGCGGGGCCGAGCTCCGCGGTGCCCGTCTTGCCGGCGACCTTGAGGCCGGGGGGGAACCCGACGCTCGCGGCCGTCCCGCCCTGGACGACGAGCTGCATCATCTGGTTCAGCTCGGCCGCCGTCTGTGCCTTGATCGGCTGGCCGAGTATCTGCGGCTTCGTCTTGCTCACCAGGCTGCCGTCGGGCGCGACGATGCGATCGACGAGGTGCGGCTGCAGCTCCTGGCCCTTGTTCGCGATCGTCTGCGCCACCATCGCCATCTGCAGCGGCGTGGCGAGCATGCTGAACTGGCCGAACGCGAGCCGGCCCGGATCGATCTGAGACTCCTGCGTCGGGTCGAAGAGATTTCCGTTCTTGTAGAGACCGGACGCCGCGCGTTCGCCGGGTGGTGTCTCGAGCGGGGGCACCGAGTAGAAGCCGAACCGCTTCGCGTACTCGAGGATCTTCTCGCCCCCGATGCTCTTGCCGACGTTGCAGAAGACCGAGTTGATCGAGTGCTCGAAGCCCTGGGCGAGCGTGACGTTGCCGAAGGCCTCCGGGCCGCTCTGGTCGGGGTTGCCTGCATTGGAGATGCGCGTGCCATACTCGGTGCAGTAGCCGGGATCGTTGAACGGCGAGCTCGGCGTGTAGGCGCCCGAGTCGAGCGCGGCCGCGGCGGTCACCATCTTGAACGTCGAGCCCGGTGGGTAGAGACCGACAGTCGCGTTGTTGCGAAGCGCAGTCTTGTCGCCGCAAGTTCCGGCGATCCTCTTGACCTTGTCGAACCCGTGCGGCTGCACCATGAGGTTCGCGTTGTACGTCGGCGACGACGCCATCGTGAGGACGGCGCCGGTCTTCGCGTCGAGCACGACGACCGCACCGCAGCGGCCGGCGAGCTGGTCGACCGCGAGCCTCTGGATGTCGGGACGAAGCGTGAGGATCACGTTGTCGCCGTGCACCGTCTGACCGCCGAGCTTGTCGAGCTCCTCCTTGAACGTGTTGCTGAGGTTCGTGTTCGCGCCGGTCAGGTAGTCGTCGAGCGACTGCTCGAGGCCGGTCGTCGTGCCGGCGTTCGTCGCGTAGCCGATCACCTGCGGTGCGAGGTCGTTCTGCGGGTAGTGCCGGGTGAAGATCGTGATTCCGTGCTTGTGGTGTCTGCGGTTCGTCGCGAGGGCGGTGCCGCCGGCGATGAACTTGCCGCGATCGACCGTGAGTCGCGCGACCAGGGCTGTCGTGTTGCCCTCGCGGTTGGCGAGGTCGGCCCGCGCCCACGACTGCCAGTACGTCGTCGAGACGATGAGGATGGCGAGCAAGACGAGCGCGACGACGGAGATGTGGCGGAGCTGCTTGTTCATCCACCTGCCTCCTGCCGGTTCGCTCTGTGCGAGATCAGCATCAGCCCCGCCACGAGCAGGAAGTTGGCGACGACGCTCGAGCCTCCGTAGGAGACGAAGGGGAGCGTGATGCCCGTGAGCGGGATGACCCGCGTGATGCCGCCGACGATGACGAACGTCTGGAACGCGAAGCCGAAGCTGAGCCCGGCGGCCAGGAGCTTCGAGAAGCCGTCGGTCGCGGCGAGCGCGATCTGGAAGCCGCGCAGGACGAAGGCCATGTAGAGCAGCAGGATCGCGGCCGCGCCGACGAGCCCGAGCTCCTGGGCGAGTGCCGAGTAGATGAAGTCCGTGTTCAGGTCGGGAACGACCTGTTGTCCGGTCGGGCCGGTGACGATGCCGTGACCGAGGCCGGTGCCGCCGAAGCCGCCGTGCGCGATCGAGTAGAGCGACTGCAGGATCTGGTAGCCGCTCGACTGCGCGTGCTTGTAGGGATCGAGCCAGACGTCCACCCGCTCCTGCACGTGCGGCGTCACCTGCGTGACCGCGAACGAGCCGACGACGAAGAGGCCGAGCGCGGCGACGACGAACGACACGCGCGCAGTCGCGATGTAGACCATCGCGAGGAAGATCCCGTAGTACAGGAGCGCGCTCCCGAGGTCGTTGGTCACGAAGAGGAGGAGCATCGCGGCGCCCCAGATCGCGAGCAGCGGGCCCCAGTCCTTGAGCCTTCCCTGGGCGAGCACCTCGCGCCGCTCGCGCAGGTAGGCGGCGAGAAACACGATGAGGGCGATCTTGCCGAGCTCGCCGGGTTGGAACTGGAGCGAGCCGACGTGGACCCAGAGCCGGGAGCCGTTGATCGGCTCGCCGATCACGGGCAAGCGCGGCAAGAAGAGGAGAACGAGCGCCGTGACCCCGAAGACGTATTTGTAGCGCTCGAGCACGCGGTAGTCCCGGTGCAGCGCGAAGAGCGTCGCGGCGAACGCGGCGACGCCGATCACGATCCAGAGCCCCTGCCGGAAGGCATTGCTCGGCGGGCCGAGGCGGTAGATCTCGGTGAGCCCGATCGCCGTCAGGAGCGCGGCCATCGGCAGCAGGTACGGGTCGGCGAGCGGCACCGTGATGCGCGCGACGATGTGCGCGACGAGGTAGAGGCCGAAGAAGAAGACCGCGTAGCCGAGCGAGCCCCCCGAGACCTGCGACTTGAGCGCGATGTAGACGGTCGCGAAGCCGATCGCGGTCAGGACGCCGACCGTGAGAAGCGCAGCGAGCTCCCGATTGCGGAGCGTCATCGCTTCAGCCACCAGACGACGGCGGCTGCCACCAGCAGCAGCAGGACGATCACGATCAGCACGAGCAGCACACGTTTCGCGCGTGGCGCCGCAGGTTCGGCAACAGCCTCGGTGGCCGGCTCCTCCGGGAGGTCACCGGGCGCGACGATCATCGTGCCCCCGCCCGGGTCGGCGTCCACACACTCGCGCGTCTGCTCGTCGGGCTCGTCCCCGTCGAAGTCGATCGCCGGCATCGCAACGGTGTCCTCGAGGTTCGGCGCGGCCTCCGACGAGATCCGGAACGCGACCGCCGTGATGTTGTCCTCGCCGCCGCCGCGATTCGCGGCCGCCACGAGTGCCTTGACTGCCTTGTCGAGGTCGTCGCGGTTCTGGTGGAGGAGCTCGAGGATCTCCTCGTCCTCGACCATGTCCGAGAGCCCGTCGGAGCAGATGAGGAAGACGTCGCCGTCCTCGGCCTCGATCGTGAAGCCGTCGACGTCCACGTCCGGATCCGTGCCCACCGCGCGCGTGATCACGCTGCGCTGTGGGTGTATGTGCGCCTCTTCCTCGGAGAGCTTGCCGGTCTTACGCAGCTCGTTCACGAGCGAGTGGTCCTCCGTCAGCTGCTCCATCCGCTCCCCGCGGACGAGGTAGGCGCGCGAGTCGCCCACATGCCCGATCGCGACGGTCATCCCCTCGACGAGCGCGACCGTCATCGTCGTGCCCATGCCGGAGGCGGTGGGGTCGGTCGAGGCGCGGTCGTAGATGCGGCGGTTCGCCTCCTGGATGAGCGAGTCGATCCGCTTCGTCCCGTCCAGCCCGTCCGAGTCGCCGCCCGCGAGGGCCGAAGCCGCGAGCTGCGACGCGACCTCGCCTGCCTGCGCGCCGCCCATGCCGTCGGCGACGGCGAAGAGCGGCGGCGCGACGACGTAGTTGTCCTCGTTTCGGCGGCGCCTGCGCCCCGTGTCGCTCGCCACCGCGTATGCGCCGACCGGCATCAGCGTTCCTCGACCCGAAGGTCGGTCTCGCCGACGCGCAGGACGTCGCCGGCGTCGAGCCGTTGCGCGCCCGCGACCCGCGAGCCGTTCACGTACGTGCCGTTCGTCGACTCGAGATCCTGCACCCACACTCCGTCGCCGCGGACCTCGATCCGCGCGTGGCGAGCCGAGGCAAACTCGTCGCCGTCGAGTACGAGGTCGTTCTGTCCGCCGCGGCCGACCGTGACCGGCGCCGAGTTGAGCGGGAACTCGCCTCCTTCCTCGAGGCTCGGGCTGCGCTGGACGACGAGCCGCACCGACCGTCGCTTCGGGGCTCCGCGACCCAGGCCGGCGGCTGCGGCGGCCGCGGGGGTGAGGATCATGCTGTCCTGGCTCGGAGCCTCCTGCTCGCGTCCGGCCGAGCGGATCACGCGAATCACGAACAGGTACAGGAGCACGAGGAACGCGATCTTGAGCACGAGGAGGACGTCCGCGACCTGTGTCGAGGCGAGCATGGTCACGGTGCTCCTATTCCCGTTCGGTCGAGAAGGTGACCGTCGTCTCGCCGACCGTGAAGCTCGAGCCGTCGTCGAGCCGCGCGCGCTGGACGCGCTTGCCGCCCACCTCGGTCCCGTTCGTCGAACCGAGGTCGACGAGCCAGTAGGTCGAGCCCTCCTGCACGATCTCGGCGTGCCGGCGCGAGATGTTCGGATCTTCGATCCTGACGTCGGCGTCGCGGGAGCGGCCGAGGACGGAGCGTTGCTTGTCGAGGGCGCGCCGCTGGCCGTTCCACTGCAGCACGGCGACCTCCCGCTCGACGCCGAGGTCGACGGGCGATGCCGCCTCGGTCGGCTGCGTCCGGGGCTTGTAGAGCATCGTCGCGCCCGGAGCCGGGATCTCGGGCGCCTCCTCGCCGGCCTGCCGTCCGTACTGCGCCATTCGCGTGGCGATCCCGAACTCGCCGACGCCGAGGTCCTCGTCGGTCTCGAAGAGGATTCGCGGCGGGGTCAGCAGCGCGTAGTTCTCGCGCGAGGCGTGCTCGGAGAGGTACTCCTCGAGCTCCGACACGAGCGAGTTCTCGTAGCCCTCGAACTGCTCGCGGTCGCCCGGGGAGAGGTAGATCGTGTACTCGTTCGGGACGTAGACGCGCGTCACCGACGTAGAGCGGTGCTCGTCCATCGCCTTCGCGAGCTTGCGCGCGAGCTCGACCGGCGGGACGTTCGTGCGGAAGGCGCGGCCGAAGACGCCCTCGAAGGCTCGCTCCAGTCTCTGCTCGATTCCCCGCAGCACCATCAGCTCGCGGCGGAGGGTACCCCCAGGGCAGGAGCGCGAAGCGCTGTGAACGCCGCGATCGCCCACGCGGAAAGGAGAAGCGGTAGTGCGGCGGCGCTCGGGACGACTGCGACGGTGAGCACGATCATCCCCGCTCCGAGCCCGGCCGCCGCCCAGCGCCCGCGGGGTCGCGCATACGGGAGGGCGAGCGCGACGAGCGCGAGCGCGCAGGTCTCGAGCAGGAGGGACGGGTGCGCGCCGGCCGCGTGGGCGAGCGAGCCGGCGACGTCGAACGGGTCGCGGGCACCGGCGACCCCGACTCCGAGCGGCGCCGGACCGCCGACGAGCGGTAGCGCCACGTGCCGGATTCCGGCGGCAAGCGCCGCGGTCAGCACGCCGAGCGCGACCGTGAGGGCGCGCAGCGGTGCAGAGCGGACGCGCACGACGACAAGCGGAAGGAGGCCGAGCGCGGCCAGCGGGGCGAGCAGCGGCCCGACGACGAAGAGCAGCGCGACCCGCGGCTCCCGCCAGGTCACGAGCAGCCAACCGGCGGCGAGCGCTGCATAGAGGAGCGCCAGCCCGAGCGAGATGTTGCCGAGCGGCAGCACCGGCACCGCCAGCGTGAGCGCGATGCCCGCGCGCTCGCGGAAGAGCGTGGCTCCGGCGGCGAGGAGCGCGAGCGCAACCGGCCAGCCGTGTGGATAGAACGGCAGCGCAGACGAAGTCCAGCCGGCGAGGATCGCCGCGAGGACGGCCGTGAGCGCCTGGCCGGGCTCGATGCGAGAAGGGAGGCGGAACCCTGGACGCGGAACGGCCGCCGATGTGGCCGCGCCGCGCAGCGCGTCGGCGAGCTCCCTGGCCGTCGGCCGCCGCGCCGGGCTCTTCGCAAGCGTGCTGTCGACGAGGCGCAGAAGCCGTTTCGGCAGATCGGGGCGAAGCTCCCCGAGCGGCCGCGCGCCGGCCTCGATCGCACGCGCCGTCTCGAGCATCGAGCCGCGCCAGAACGGATGCCGACCCGCCAGCGCCTCCCACAGCATCACGCCGACCGCCCAGACGTCGGCCGCCGGCGTCGCCTCGCCGCCTGCGAGCCGCTCGGGCGAGATGTACGCGAGCGTGCCCGGCACGTCGCCCGCCTCGGTCAGTGTCTCGGCGTCGGCCATCTGCGCGAGCCCGAAGTCGAGAACCCGCGCAGAGACACGGTCGCCGTCCGCGAGGAGCACGTTCGACGGCTTGACGTCGCGGTGCAGGATCCCGGCTCCGTGCGCGTGGGCGAGGCCGTCGCAGACCTGCGCACACGCCTCGATTGCCTCCGCGTCGCGCAGCTCGCCGGCACGCAGCGCCTCGCGGTACGTGCGGCCGGGAACGAACTCGTAGGCGATGTAGACATGACGCGAGTCGCGGCCGAATCCCCTCGCGCGCAGGCAGGCAGGATGGCGCAGCTGTGCCGCCGCGGCAGCCTCGCGCTCGGCCCGCATGGCCGACTTGCCCTCACGCGCAACCATCTTGAGCGCGACGTCGAGCCCCGTCCGCTCGTCGCGGGCGAGCCAGACCGAGCCGGAGCCGCCGCTGCCGAGCGGTCGCAGCGGTCGATAGCGGTCGAGGACGAGCTCGATGCCGGTGAGCTCTGGGGCAGCCTCTCCCATGCAAGAGTGGAGGTTGGCGACACGGTCGGACTGTCCTCCCCGACACGGTTAGGCTTGCGACCCAGTGAGCACCTTCGACGACGAATCGGAGCTCGAGTTCTTCGAGGAGCCGGAGACGGCCGAGTCGCCCGACAGGCCGCGCCGGCGGATCAGGCCGCAGCGCCCGGGCGGGCCGCGGCGTCCGGGTCCGCCGCCTCCCGGAGCCGTAGCGCTCGCGAGACTCGCCGGCTTCGTGGCGCTCGCGATCGCGGTCGTCGTGGGCCTCGTCTTCTGGGTCGGCTCCTGCCAGGGCAAGAGCACGCACGACGAGTACAAGTCGTACATGGGCAAGGTGCAGCCGATCGCGCAAAGCTCGGCAGCGTCGGGCGGCACGGCGGCGCTCGCGACCACCTTCGGCTCGCAGAAGCTGACGCTGAACCAGCTCCACTCCAAGCTCGAGCAATGGTCGTCGCAGCAGCAGCAGGACTACAACGCCGCCCTACGGCTGCGACCGCCGGCGGCGCTTCAGACGGCGCACCAGCAGGTGCTCGCGACCCTGCAGCTGCGGGCGATCGGGCTCACCGGTCTCGCCAATACCCTCGCCGAGGCGGGGTCGAAGCCCTCCACCAAGGTCGCGGATCTCCTGGCGAAGCAGTCCGAGCTCCTGAGCTCGAGCGACGACGTCTGGACAGAGCTGTTCAAGCTGCCGGCGACGCAGACGATGACGAGACTCGGCGTGAAGGGGGTGATCGCGCCGGCGTCGCAGATGATCGCGAATCCCGAGGTGATCACCTCGGGCGCGTTCGATCAGGTGTATTCGCGGCTGAACGCGACGAGTACGACCGGCAAGGCGACCGGCCTGCACGGCAGCGAGCTCCTCAGCACGTCGGCGGTCACCGGCGGCAGCCCGAAGGAGCTCTCGCCCTCCAGCCAGAACACGGTGGACGTGTCGTCGACCCTCGTCTTCAGGGTGGCGTTCAAGAACGCGGGCAACTTCCAGGAGGTCAACGTCCCCGTGACGCTCACGGTGACCGTCATCGGCACGAGCAAGCCGGTCTACACGAAGACGAATAAGGTTCTCTCCATCGAGAAAGGTGCGACGGCGACGGTCGACTTCGGGAATCTCGGGCTGCCGACGAGCGCGTTCGGGGGGAACGCGACGGTGCACGTCGCGGTCGGCAAGGTGCCGGGCGAGAAGAACCTCGACAACAACCGAGCTTCGTATCCGGTCTTCTTCAGCCTCTCGAAGTAGGGATCACCGTTGACCTCCTCGGTAGCAGGCTGGATCGCGATCGCGGCTGCGGGCGCCGCCGTCCTCGCTCTCGTGGTCGCGCTCGTGCTCCACATGCGGCTACGCCGGGTCCGTGCTGCGCAGCTCACCTTGCTCGGGAGCGGCGGCGGCGACCTCGTCGACTTCGCCGTCTCGCTCCAGGGTCGGGTCGACGGGCTCCATCGCGCGATCGACGACCTCACAGGTGCGCTCGGAAGGCTCGAGCGTCGCGTCGACTCG
>DATBAH010000031.1:0-4548 GCA_036271615.1 Gaiellaceae bacterium | reverse complement strand
TCGTGGACGGCTCGATCCACCTGTGGGTCGGCGGGGGGATCGTCTGGGACTCCGAGCCTGCGGCGGAGGTGGAAGAGTCGTGGGTGAAGGCGCGACCACTCCTGGCGGCACTGTGAAGGTCCTCGCTGTCGCCGTCGCGGGACGTGGCCTCGTCGACCCGCAGGCGCCGGTATTCGCCGCGGACGACGAGTCGCTCCTTCGTGGCCGGGCCGTATTCGAGACGACGCGCGTCTACGACGGCCGACCGTTTCGCCTCGACGCGCATGTGCAACGGCTCGCGCGCTCCGCCGCGAGCGTGCGCCTCGAGACTCCGGACGTCGACCACTGCGCAGAGCTCGCGCAGCTCGTGATCGACGCGGCCGGCATCCCGGATCTCGCCCTTCGCCTGTACTGGACCGGCAGAACGCTCGTCGCGACCGCTGCCGCGCTCGACCCCGAGCTCGAGACGCAGCGCGAGCGCGGACTGCGACTGGCCGTCGTCCGCTGGTCGACCGGCGCGCTCGCCCGAGCGAAGTCGATGAGCTACGCCGAGAACATGGCGGCGCAGGACGAAGCGGTCACGCGAGGAGCCGACGACGCGCTCCTCGTCGCGCACGATGACACGATCCTCGAGACGCCGACCGCGAACGTCTGGTTACGGCAAGGCTCGACGCTTTTGACTCCGTCGCTCGAGCTACCGATCCTCGCCGGGATAACCCGGGAGACCGTCGCCGAGCTGGCGCCCACGGCAGGATTCACAATCGAGGAGGGGCGGCTCCCACTCGACCGCATTCGCGTCGCCGAGGAGGTTTTCATCACCTCGTCGATCCGCGAGGTCATGCCCGTCGCAGCCGTCGACGAGACGTCGTTCCGTTTGGGGCCTGCGTCCCGGAAGCTCCAACAACTTCTTCGCCAAAGGGCAACGGGGTAGACGGCGCCGCGAGGCCGGCTACAGCGAGCGGTACGAGACCCCCTCGCGTTGCCCGGTCTCGCCCGAGCGGACGATCGCGTCGCAGACCTCGGAGGCGCGGTAGCCGTCCTCGAAGTCGGCGCCGTACGGCGCAACCTCGTGCTCGCCGGCGACCGCTTCGAGGAAGTGGTGCAGCTCGTGGACGAACGTGTCGCCCCAGCCGATGATGTGCCCAGGCGGCCACCAGTGCTCCCAGAACGGGTGGTCGGCCTCGGAGACGAGCACCGTCTTGAAGCCTCGCGCACGATCGCCGTCGGCGCGGAAGACCTGGAGCTCGTTCAGCCGCTCCATGTCGAAGGCGAGCGAGCCTTTCGTGCCGTTGATCTCCCACTGGAATGCGTTGCGGCGGCCGTGCGCGAATCGGGTCGCCTCGAGCGTGCCGACCGAGCCGTTCGCGAACTCGACGGCGGCCTCGACCGCGTCGTCGACCCTGCGCCCCGGCAGAAACGTATGCGCGAAGCCGGAAACGGTCTCGATCTCGCCGTTGAGGAAGCGCGCGAGGTCGACGACGTGCGTCATCAGGTCGCCGAGGGCGCCCGAGCCGGCGGCGTCCGCGTCGAACCGCCACGTGTCGAGCGAGGGATCGTCGCCCCAGTCCTGCAGGTAGCGGCCGCGGAAGTGGCGGACCTCGCCGAGCTCGCCCGCCTCGACCATCTCGCGCGCGAGCCGCACCGCGGGGACGAACCGGTAGTTGAAGCCGCACATGTGGCGGACGCCCGTCGCCGCCACCGCCTTCCAGATCGCGTGGCTCTCGTCCGCGTCGCGGCCGAGCGGCTTCTCGCAGACGACGTGCTTACCCGCGTGCGCCGCAGCGATCGTGGGCTCGGCGTGCAGCGAGTTGGGACCACCGTTGTCGAACAGCCCGATCCGCTCGTCCGCGACGAGATCGCGCCAGTCGGTGGTCGCGTACTCCCAGCCGTACCGCTGCGCTGCCTCGCCCACCGCCTCCTCGTTGCGGCCGGCGATCCCGATCAGCTCCGGCTCGAGCGGCGGCGGCCACGTGATGTAGGAGATCTTCCGAAACGCGTTCGAATGGGCCTTGCCCATGAAGGCGTAGCCGAGCATCCCCACGCCGATCCTCGCCACGTACGGGATAGTACGCGCATGGGTTCCCCTGTTCAGTGGGGCATTGTCTCCACCGCCGACATCAACCGAAAGGTGATTCCCGGCGCGCACGCGTCGGACAAGGTCGACCTCGTCGCGGTTGCCAGCCGCGACCAGGCACGAGCCGACGCCTACGCGCGCGAGTGGGAGATCCCGCGGGCGTACGGCTCATACGAGGAGCTGCTCGCCGATCCTGACGTCGAGGCGGTCTACATCTCGCTGCCGAACACGCTGCACGCCGAGTGGTCGATCAAGGCGCTCGACGCGGGCAAGCACGTGCTCTGCGAGAAGCCGTTCACGCGCCATCCGGAGGAGGTGGACGCGGCGTTCGGCGCTGCCGAGCGGAACGGGCGACTGCTGAGCGAGGCGTTCATGTACCGGCACAACCCGCAGACCGCGAAGCTCGTGGAGCTCGTCCGCGAGGGCGCGATCGGCGAGCTCAGGCTGATCCGGTCGGCCTTCTCGTACGGCCTCTACGACCAGGAGAACATCCGCCTCCGCACCGACGTCGAGGGCGGCGCGCTGATGGACGTCGGCTGTTACAACGTCTCGGGCTCGCGGCTGCTCGGAGGCGAGCCGGAGCGCGTCTGGGGCGAGGCGTGGTACGGACCTTCGGGAACGGACTGGGTCTTCACCGGGACGCTGCGCTTCCCCGGCGACGTCATCGCCACCTTCGACTGCGGCACCGCGCTCGTCGAGCGCGACGAGCTGGAGGCGGTCGGCAACGAGGGCTCGCTCTTCCTCGACGACCCCTGGCACTGCAACGTGCCGATCATCGAGCTGCGCCGCGACGGGCAGGTCGAGCTGATCGAGCTCGTGCCCGAAGACTCGTACCGGCTCGAGCTCGAGAACCTCAGCGACGCGATCCGGGGCGAGGCCGAGCTGCTGCTCGGACGTGAGGACGCCCTCGGCCAGGCGGTGACGCTCGAGGCGCTGCACCGCTCGGCAACGACCGGCGCGCCGGTCTCGCCGTAACACCGGCGTTTTCAATATTTCCCTAGGGCACTAGCATTGGGCGGGCGAATGAGCGCGCATGCCGCACCTGCGCCCTCGGGGCCGACGTTCACGATCCGCGGCAGGCCGTACCCGGTTCTGCTGCCGACGGTACGGGATCCGCGGCTCCAGCTCGCCGCGGTGATCATCTCGCTGCAGGTCATCGGACAGGTCGGCTTCCACTTCGAGCTCTCGATCGCGCAGATCCTGCTCGCGATCGGCACGGCGGCCGTGCTCGAGGTCGCGATCGCGATGCGCAAGCAGCACGTGCTCATGTGGCCTGCGAGCGCACTGCTGACCGGCAACGGCGTCGCCTTCGTCCTGCGCGTCCCGGGCACCGTGCACGGCGACTGGTGGAGCCTCCGCGGCTGGTGGATCTTCGTCGGGACCAGCGCGTTCGCGCTCCTCTCGAAATACGTCATCCGCTGGCGCGGCGAGCACATCTTCAACCCGTCCAACATCGGCCTCGTCGTCTGCTTCCTCGTGCTCGGCCGGACACGCGCCGCTCCGCTCGACTTCTGGTGGGGACCGATGTCGGCCTGGCTCGCGGTCGCGCTCGCAGTCATCGTCGCCGGTGGCTTCCTCATCCTCCGCCGGCTGCACCTGCTGCGGGTCGCCGTCGGCTTCTGGGTCTCGTTCGCCGCGGCGATCGGAGTGCTCGCGCTTGCGGGTCACACGATGACTGCGCGCTGGCACCTAGGCCCCATCTCGGGCTTCCACCTGTGGTGGGTGCTCGTCACCTCGCCCGAGGTGCTCGTGTTCCTCTTCTTCATGATCACCGACCCGAAGACGGCGCCGCGCTCGCCGACGGGCCGGCTCGTCTACGCGGTCTCGCTCGGCCTGCTCGCGGGCGTGATGATCGCGCCCACCATCACCGAGTACGCGGCCAAGGTCGCGTTGCTCGGCTCGCTGGCCGTCGTCTGCCTCGCGCTGCCGCTGCTGCGCCTCGTCCCGACGCCGCTCGACCGCCGGCTCGTGATCGGCATTGCGGGAGCGGTCGTGGCCGTGGCGACGGCGGCGATGCTGGTCGGCAACGCGGCCCCGGTCGCAAGTGCCTCACGCGCGGTACCTGCGGGGAGCCTGCCGCCGATCACGATCCTTCCCGCGCACGGCGTCCAGACGAAGCTCGACCTGCACACGGCTCAGCTGATCGCCCACGACCTGCTCGCCGCGAAGCCGTCCGCGGACGCCGGCCCATTCCGGATCTGGCTCGTCCAGGGCGTGGAGCAGGGTCCGCCGACCGCGACGGTGCAGGAGGCCGGGCTCACCTACCACTTGCACCAGGCCGCGGGCGGGCACTGGGCGCTTCCTTCGTCCACGCCGGCGCCAACGGTCGAGGTCGAGCAACCGCTCAGCGGCGAGCTCCAGGGCAACAAGTTGAAAAACGTCGCGCCGGCCGTCGGCCTCGACTTCCGCCAGGGCTCGTTCCGCTACGGAATCTCGAACGACTACACGGCGATGATGGGCGGGGGCCTCTGCTGGCTCGACTACAACGGCGACGG
>DATBAH010000030.1:0-25600 GCA_036271615.1 Gaiellaceae bacterium | reverse complement strand
GGTCACCTTCAGACGCGCGGCCCTGGCAGAACGAAGCGTTCGCTTCATGTCCCCCTTCTCCCTCTCGAAGGCCTGAGCGCGTGGGTGCCCACGCCCCAGGATGTCCTGGATATTGATCGAGAAAGAAGCAGTCCGCAAGTGGGACCCGATCGATTCCGGTCCGACCATCCTCACGGGTCCATCCGACTTGGGGAACACTGTGCGAGGTTCGTACGGGCTTCGGTCAAGCAGGCACGCGAGGCCGCCTCCGTCCTCTCTTTCGCGACCGGCGTTACACTCCGGCCGTGCGCGGATGGGTCGCCGCCGGTCTCGTGTTCGGGTCGTGACCCTCGCGGTCCCGCCGGCAGCAGGGTCGGCACGGCCGACCGGGCCGGGGCCTTCGATGATCGTCACCGCGTCACCGCGCGCCGCGAGAGCGCGCGCGGTTCACCTCACCGTGATCTTGCGCTACGAGATGCGGTGCGGCTATCCCGGCGCCGGGCCGCTCGTCGTCACATTCCCTTCGGCCCTGAAGCTGCCGCAGCGATTGGCGGCCCGCGCGGTCAGGCTGGCGGGCAAGCCGATCGAGGCCGAGGTCAAGGCGCGGAGCGTGATCGTGACGATCCCGCCGCCCAAGGGCGTCCTGTGCAACCTGATGGGCCTCGGCTCCGTGACGCTGAGCTTCGCGCACGCGGCAAAGGTCGCGAATCCCGCGCGAGCAGGCAGTTACAGCTTCACGGCGAGGCACCGGGGCCGCGCGTTCGCGGCCAAGCTCGTGATCAAGCCGCCTGCCTAGAGCAGCTCAGCCGTTCGGCTTCGCCATCTTGCGGTAGTCGAGCGCCTCGTCGAGCACGGACTCCTCGACGCCCTTCTCGCGCGCCACTTCGCGCAGCGAGCGGCCCGAAGCGGCTGCCTCCTGGACGATCTCCGTCGCGCGGTCGTAGCCGATGTACGGGTTGAGAGCGGTCGCGGCCGACAGGGTCAGCTCGGCGTAGCGCTCGCAGTTCTCGCGGTTCGCCTCGATCCCGTCGACGCACTTCTCGGCGAAGAGCCGGCACGCGCTCGAGAGCAATTTCACGGAGTCGAGGATGTTGCGTGCGAGCAGCGGCACGAAGACGTTCAGCTCGAAGTGACCCTGCATGCCGCCGACCGTGATCGCCGCGTCGTTGCCGATCACCTGCGCCGCGACCTGCGTCACGACCTCCGGCATCACCGGGTTCACCTTGCCGGGCATGATCGAGCTGCCCTTCTGGAGCTCCGGCAGCGCGATCTCGGCGAGGCCGGCGCGAGGGCCCGAGCCGAGGAAGCGGATGTCGTTCGCGACCTTGGTGAGCGAGACGGCGACGGTCTTCAGCGCGCCGGACATCTCCACGATGCCGTCGCGCGCAGCCTGCGCCTCGAACGGATCGGCGGGCGGCGCGATCTCGAGACCGGTCTCGCGCACGAGCAGCTCGCGCACGCGCGCCGCGAACTCGGGATGCGTGTTGAGCCCGGTGCCGGTGGCGGTGCCGCCGAGCGGGATCTGCCCGAGGCGCGGCAGCGCGTCCCGGACGCGCGCGACGCCCTGCTGCACCTGGGCGGCGTAGCCCGCGAATTCCTGTCCGAGCGTGACGGGGACGGCGTCCATCCAGTGCGTGCGCCCCGACTTGACGACGTCGTCGAACTCCCGCGCCTTCGTCTCGAGGGAGGCGGCGAGGCGCTCCATCGCCGGCAGCAGGTCTTTCGAGATCTCGTCGAGGGTCGCGAGGTGAACGGCCGACGGGAAGACGTCGTTCGACGACTGGCCCATGTTGACGTCGTCGTTCGGGTGGACGTCTTCGCCGGCCAGCGTCGCGATCACCTCGTTCGCGTTCATATTCGACGAGGTGCCCGAGCCAGTCTGGAAGACGTCGATGGGGAACTGGTCGTCGAGCTCGCCCTCGGCGATCCGCGCCGCGGCGGCCGAGATCCGCTCCGCCTTGTCCTCGTCGAGGAGGCCGAGGTCGGCGTTGACGCGGGCGGCGGCGCCCTTGATCCGGCCGAGCCAGCGCGCGACGGGCGCCGGAATCGGCTCGCCCGAGACCGGGAAGTTCGCTACGGCCTTCGTCGTCTCGCCTCCCCAGAGCTCACGCCGCTCCTCCAGCTCAGCCACGAAACGAGTGTAGGGAAGCGCGCGCGGGTGGCGTCGGCGGAGCTATGCGACAGACGGGAGCCGGTGCTCGACGTGCGCGAGCTCACGTGGCGCGCGACGCTCGGTCTCCTTCACCTCGAGCACCGGAGCCCAACCGAGGTAACCGCACTCGGGACACTCGGGAGCTTCGAAGTGCTTGAAGCGGTCGCGGCGCGCCAGGCGGCTCGTGCCGCATTGGAGACATTCGACTACGAGGGGGTCCACATCAGGTCCCATCGGCCAGGTGACTGCAGGCAACCCTCCCCCTTTAGGGGGACTAACCGGCGCCGCCGGCCGCGACCCGCTCGGCTGCGGCGAGCAGCTCGTCCCAGGAGCAGAGCTTGACGCGCGGCCGGCCGGCGGGCTCGCCCGCGGCTCGCTCGACCTCGTCGATCGCCGTCCAGCCGGCGTACTCGACGACACCGACGCCACGCTCTGCGAGCAGCGCGTCGACGGCGGCGGAGCTCACATCGGGTTTCGGCTCGAGCCGTCCGGCCGCGGCGTCCTCGAGGATTAGCTGGACCGTCTCGGTTGCGTCCTTCTTGTTCGTGCCGATCACGCCGGTCGGGCCTCGCTTGATCCAGCCGGCGACGTAGACGCCCGGGTGCACCCGCCCGCCTTCGTTCGGAATCGTGCCGCTCGCCGAGTCGAAGGCCACCTCGGGAAGCTCGACGCCGTGGTAGCCGACGCTGCGGAAGACGAGCCCGCACGGCAGCGTCTCCCGCTCGTCCGTGGGCACGGCGCGGTCGTTCGCGTCGAGCTCGTTGCGGACGAGCTCGACTCCCTCGACTCGCTCCTCGCCGAGGATCGCCACGGGCGAGTGGAAGAAGCGAAAGACGACGCGGCGCGGCTTGCCCTGGGGCTCGCGCGCGGCGAGCTCCCGGAGCACGGCGAGGTTGCGCTCGGCGTTCGTCACGTCCGGCTCTGCGCCCTCGAGGTCGGCGGGGTCGACCAGAACGTCCGCGCCGGCCAGCTCCCCCATCTCCTGCAGCTCGGGCGTGGTGAAGGCGGCCTGCGCCGGCCCTCGCCGCCCGACGACGACGATCTCGCGGATCGGCGAGCTCGCGATGGCGGCGATCGAGGCGTCGGTCGCATCCGTCGGCGCAAGCTCGTCGTGCGTCAGCGCGAGCATCCGCGCCACGTCGAGCGCCACGTTCCCGTTCCCGATCACGACCACCCGCTCGACCGCGAGGTCGAACTCGAGCTGCTGGTAGTCGGGGTGGCCGTTGTACCAGGCGACGAGCTCCGTGGCCGCCCACGAGCCGGGCAAATCCTCGCCGGGGATGCCGAGACGGCGGTCGGTCTGGGCGCCTACGGCATAGATGACGGCGTCGTAGAGGCGCACGAGGTCGGCGTGATGGAGGTCGCGGCCGATCTCGACGTTGCCGAGGAAGCGGAAGCCCGGCTGCTCGGCGATCCGCTCGAATGCGCGCGACACGCTCTTCAGCTTCGGGTGGTCGGGGGCGACCCCGAGCCGGACGAGCCCCCACGGTGTCGGCAGGCGCTCGATCATGTCCACCTCGACCGGAGGGTCGGCCGAAAGTAGGGCGCCCGCGGCATAAAAGCCCGCAGGACCGGATCCGACCACGGCAACGCGCATCGCTGCGGCGATGCTAATCGTGCTTGCCGGGATAGCGGTCTTCGAGCGTGATCATCACGCGGCGCAGAAGCCCGTTCAGCTGCTCCTTCTCACGGTCGGTCAGCGCCTCGGCTAGCAGCGCTTCCTTCGGCGCCTGGATGGCCATCGCCTGCTCGTGCCGCTCGAGGCCCTTCTCCGTCAACTCGACGAGGACGCTCCGGCGGTCATCCGGATCGCGGAGCCGGCGCACGAGATCGTCTTTCTCGAGCGCATCGAGCCGGCTCGTCATCGCGCCGCTCGTCAGGTCCGCGCGTCGCGCGAGCCAGCCGGCCTTCCGGCGATATGGCGCACCGGACCAGCGCAGCGCCGTGAGCACGTGCCAGTCGCTGAGCGTCAGGCCGAGTTGGTCGAGCGTCTCGTTGTGCATGCGCTTGATGCGGTAGTTGATGCCGCCGATGCGGTCGACGATGCCCTCGACCGTCAGATCGAGGTGCTCCGGAAGGTCGGCGCTGATCTCCTCGAGGAAGGTGTCGACGTGGTCGCGCTCGCCGCGCTTCCTCGGTCTGGGCACGGAAGAAGTCTTCATCAAATTCCTCTTGACGTCAAGATAGCTCACTTGGTAGTCTCTCGCTATCAAGATACTCGACGTCAAGGAGGTGGCTCGCCACGTACCCGACAGACCCGTACTTCGCACGACTCATCACCGAGGAGCGCCTCGCGCGGCTTCGCGCCGACGCGCAACGCAGTCGATCTTCGAGGAGGCCGCTTTGGCAACCACAGAGACGTCTTACCGCGTTGTTTCGCTTCCGCAGGAGGCCGGCGCAGCCGGCGACGACAAGTCGTTCGTCAACCTCCGCCGCACGCTCGACATCGGCGCGTTCGGCGTAGGCGCAGCGTTTCAGCGCCGGGCCGGCGAGCGGGTGATCACCGACCACCACGAGGCCGGCCCGGGCGGAGACCGGCACGAGGAGCTGTACCTCGTCATACAAGGCGGCGCGACGTTCACGGTGGACGGCGAGGAGGTCGACGCGCCGCAGGGGACGGCGATCTTCGTCCACGACCCGGGAGCGATGCGAACGGCGGTCGCCACCGCGGACGAGACGATCGTGCTCGCCGTCGGCGGTCCTCGCGACCACGCGTACCGCGTCACACCCGCGGCCTCGCAAGAGGGCTTCTGGGACGCGTACCGGGCGAAGGAGTACGCCACCGCGCTCGCCGCCACGAAGCGTGGCCTCGAGACGTATCCCGGCAACGCGCACCTGCTCTACAACGTCGCCTGCATGGAGGCTCTGCTCGGGAACGACGAGGCAGCGCTCGCCGCGCTCGCCGAGTCGGTCGCCCAGTGGGAGCTCTATAAGGACCAGGCGCAGAAGGACGACGACTTCGTCTCGTTGCGCGCCGACCCGCGCTTCCTCGAGCTAGTGGGGTGAGGCAGGGAGATGCGTCAGTGGGCGCAGCCGGATCCGCAGCCGGCTGCGTCCTCGGGCGCCTCGCCCTCGGCCACCTGGAACGAGTGGCCGCAACCGCAGGAGGCGACGGCGTTCGGGTTCTCGATCTTGAACCCGGACTCCTGGATCGTCTCGAGGTAGTCGACCTGCGCGCCCATGAGGTATGGAGCGCTGAACGGGTCGACGACGACGGCGACGCCCTCGCACTCGAACTCGAGGTCACCCTCCTGGGCGCCGCGGTCGAAGCCAAGGCCGTACTGGAAGCCCGAGCAGCCGCCGCCTTCGATGGCGACGCGCAGCACCGAGACGTCCTCCTCCGAGGCCATGAGGTCGCGAATCTTCGTCGCCGCCGCAGGCGTCAGCGAGACGATGCTCTCGGTGCGCTCCTGAATCTCCATCCGCGTCGCATCGTAGCAACGCGCCTCCTGCTCACCGGGTCGCCCATGGGCGGCTCGCACCCGACTTTGTAACAGCCGCTGCAGGCACGGCTACGGGGATTCGGTACCCGCAAGTGCAGCCGTGGCGACATTGATAACGTCAGCGCGTCGGTGAGTGCTTCGGGCTGCGCGAACAGGTAAGGAGAGGCGCGTAGATGCTTCACAGCTGGCTGCCGTTCCTGATCTGGGGGATCCTCGCGCTCGCCATCCCGGCCTCGATGCTGTGGATGTCGTTCGCGTTCTCCCAGCGTCCGGCACGCCGCACGCGCGCCCGCACCGTGCCGTTCGAGTCGGGCGTGTCGACGGGCCCGCTGCCGCGGCAGCGGTTCAGCGTCAGCTTCTACCTCACGGCGATGCTCTTCATCGTCTTCGACATCGAGATCGTCTTCCTCTACCCACTGGCCGTGCAGCTCCACGCCCTCGGCTGGTTCGGGTTCGCAGAGCTCGGCTTCTTCGTCCTCATCCTCTTCGTCGCCTACGTCTACATCTGGCGCAAGGGAGCGTTGAACTGGTGACGCCTCGTGGCTGACGAGCCGACGCGTCTCCGCGACTACGGGCTCCAGTCGGAGCGCCTCCTCTGGCCCACGAAGGGTCCTTCGCGCTTCGAGGAGGAGATGGGCGCCGACGAGCTCGAGCGCGCGCTGGGGCTGACGACGCTCGAGAAGGCCGTGCGCTGGGCGCAGACGAAGTCGATGTGGCCCGACACGTTCGGGCTCGCCTGCTGCGCGATCGAGATGATGTCGATCGTCTCGGCCCGCTACGACATCGCCCGGTTCGGCATGGAGGCGTTCCGCTCCTCGCCGCGCCAGGCCGACCTGCTCATCGTCTCGGGCCGGGTCGCGCACAAGATGGCCGAGCCGCTGCGTCAGATCTACGACCAGATGCTCGAGCCGAAGTGGGTGATCGCAATGGGCGTCTGCGCGAGCTCGGGCGGGATGTTCAACAACTACACGATCCTCCAGGGCGTCGACCGGATCGTCCCGGTCGACATCTACATCCCCTTCTGCCCGCCGCGGCCCGAGGCGCTGATGGAGGGAATCATCCGCCTGCACGAGGCCCACCAGGCCGGCGTGCCGCCCGCGTACGAGCGCACGGGAGTTGCGACGTGACCGAGTGGCAGCGCCTGCCGGGCTACGTCTCGCACCGCGACGGGCCCGAGATGCCGACCGTGACGGTCGAGACGGAGCGGATCCGCGAGGCCTGCGAGCACGCGCGCGACGAGCTCGGCTTCGACGTCTGCGTCGACCTCGTCGCGACCGACTACCTCGGCTGGGGCGGCAAGGGCGTCTCCGGCTACATCGGCACCGCGTCGGGGCGCGACCTCATGCACCCGATGACGCAGGGCCTCCAGACGCTCCCCGAGCTCAAGCCGAAGCGCTTCTCGATCAGCTATCACCTGCTCGCGCTGCGGCAGGGTGCGCCACGCGCGCGGCTCCGGTGCTGGGTCGACGAGGGCGAGCGCGTACCGAGCGTGATCTCGGTCTGGCCGACCTGCGACTGGCACGAACGGGAGCAGTACGACCTGATGGGGATCGTCTTCGACGGCCACCCGAACCTCGAGCGGCTCCTCATGCCGGAGGACTGGGAAGGCCACCCGCTACGCAAGGACTACCCGATCGGCGGGGAGCCGGTCCGCTTCACGGACGAGGAATGAGCTCGACCGTGACGCCACCCACGTCGCGCCGCTGGCCGATCGTCGCCGACGACCAGTACGACGGCTCACGGATCCCGTCGCGCGTCCCGACCGTGCTCGACGTGCCCGCAGCGCTGCGTGACAGCGAGGACGTCCTCCAGGTCAACTTCGGCCCGAACCACCCGTCGACGCACGGCGTGCTGCGACTGATCGTCGACCTCCACGGCGAGGAGGTGGTGGGCGTCTCGGCCGTGATCGGCTACCTCCACACCGGCTTCGAGAAGTCGATGGAGTCGAAGACGTACTGGAAGGGCGTCACGTTCCCCGAGCGGATCGACTACGTCGGTTACCAGAACAACGGGCTCGTGTACGTGCTCGCGGTGGAGCAGCTGCTCGAGCTCGAGGTGCCCACCAAGGCCACGTGGATGCGGATGCTCCTGTGCGAGCTGAACCGGATCCACTCGCATCTCGTCTTCCTCGGCACGTCGGCGCTCGAGCTCGGAGCGATTTCGATGTTCTGGTACTGCTTCCGCGAGCGGGAGATGCTCCTCGATCTGTCCGAGCTCGTCACGGGACAGCGCATGCACACCCGCTATTTCCAGGTCGGCGGGCTCGCGGAGGACATCCCGCGGGGCTTCTTCCCGGAGTGCCGCAAGTTCGTCGACTGGATGCCGCATGCACTCGACGACTACAAGGGCATCCTCGACCGCAACGAGATCTGGCTCGAGCGGACGCAGGGGGTCGGCGTCCTCTCGGCGCGGGACGCGATCGCGCTCGGCCAGTCGGGCCCGACCCTGCGCGCCTCGGGCGTCGACTGGGATCTGCGACGCGACCAGCCGTACCTCCACTACGACCAGGTCGACTTCCAGGTGCCGGTCTATCCGGCCGGCGACGTCTACGCCCGCTACCGCGTGCGGCTGGACGAGATGGCGGAGTCGACGAAGATCGTCCGGCAGTGCCTCGACAAGCTCGAGCGCATGGACGGAATGCCGTGGATCGCGGACGACCGCAAGGTCGTGCTGCCGCCGCGAGAGGAGCTCCACACCTCGATGGAGTCCCTCATCCACCACTTCAAGCTCGTCACCGAGGGCTTCCGCGTGCCCGAGGGCGAGATCTACGTCGCAGTCGAGTCGCCGCGCGGCGAGTCTGGCTGCTACCTCGTCTCGGACGGCGGCCCGAAGCCGTGGCGCATCCACTTCCGCGCTCCCTCGTTCGTCGCGCTCGAGGCGACGGCGACCTGCCTCGAGAACACGCTCGTCGCCGACCTGATCGCAGTGGTGGGCTCGCTCGACGCCGTGATGGGGGACACCGACCGGTGACCACCTTCTACGAAGAGGTCCAGGAGATCCGCACGCGCTATCCGGAAGGGACGCGCTCCGCGCTCCTGCCGGCGCTCCAGCTCGCGCAGGAGCGGCACGGCTGGCTGTCGCGGCAGGCGCTCGAGGAGGTCGCCGACGCGCTCGAGCTCACTCCCGCGTACTGCTACTCGGTCGCGAGCTTCTACGACATGCTGCGTCTGGAACCCGTCGGAACGCACACGATCGAGGTCTGCACGAACGTCTGCTGCGGCCTCGTCAACGCGCAGGCGGTGCTCGACGCCTTCGAGCGCGAGCTCGGCGTCGGCCCGGGGGAGACGACGGAAGACGGAGAGATCACGCTGCGCGCCGTCGAGTGTCTCGGAGGCTGCTCGACGCCCACCATCGTCGCCGTCGATCACCGCTACCGCCAGTCGGTGACGCCCGAGAACGTCCCGGCAATCGTCCAGGAGCTGCGGAATGGCTGAAACGACCGTGCGCGTCGCCGAAGGCCCCGCGCTCGTCCTCGCCGGCTACGACGGCGAGCCGCTGACGAGCCTCGCGGCGTATCGCGCGGTCGGCGGCTACGACCAGCTCGAGAAAGCTCGCGCGCAAGATCCTCAGGCGGTCATCCAGGAGCTCATCGCGTCGAACCTCCGCGGCCGCGGCGGCGCCTTCTTCCCCACGGGACGCAAGGCGAGCTTCATCCCGACACCCGACAAGATCGCGAAGCCGATCTACATCACGGTCAACGCCGACGAATCCGAGCCCGGAACGTTCAAGGACCGCGAGATCATGCTCAAGGTTCCGCACCGGCTGATCGAGGGCTGCCTCGTCGCCGCACACGCGATCCAGTCGAGCGACGTCTACATCTACATCCGCGGCGAGTACGCGGAGGAGTACAGGGTGCTGCAGGCGGCGCTCGACGAGGCGCGCGACGCCGGTCTGCTCGGCGGCGTCGCGATCGTGATCCACCGCGGCGCAGGCGCCTATATCTGTGGAGAGGAGACCGCCTTGCTCGAGTCGCTCGAGGGGAAGCGCGGCCAGCCTCGCTCGAAGCCTCCGTTCCCGGCGATCTCGGGCGTGTACGCCGCTCCGACGCTGATCAACAACGTGGAGTCGATCACGACGATCCCGCCCGTGCTCGCCATCGGTCCCGCCGAGTTCGCGCAGATCGGCGCACCGCCGGACTCGACCGGGACGCGCCTCTTCTGCCTCTCCGGCAATGTCGCGCGGCCGGGCGTCTACGAGGCGCCGCATGGAATCACGGTGCGGCACCTGATCGACGACATCGGCGGCGGCGTGCCAGGCGGGCACACGCTCAAGGCCGTGATGATGGGCGGCTCGTCGTTCCCGGTGATGACGCCCGACGATCTCGACACGGCGCTCGACGCCGACTCGCTCGGCAAGAAGGGCTACTTCATCGGATCGGGCGTCGTGACCGTGATCGACGAACGCTCGTGCATCGTCCAGTTCGCCCTGCGGGTCGCGCAGTTCTACATGCACGAGTCGTGCGGCAAGTGCACGCCGTGCCGCGTCGGCACCCGCTGGCTCGTCCAGCTGCTGCGTGCGGTCGAGGACGGAACGGCGCAGGAGAGCGACTTCGACCTGACGCTCGACGTCTGCGACCGGATCATCGGCAAGTGCCTCTGCGTGCTGGGTGACTCGGCCGCCATGCCGGTCGCAAGCTGCGTGACGAAGTTCCGCGACGAGTTCCGCGCCCATCTCGAGCACGGCGGCTGCCCGTTCGGCGCCGACTCCCAGCTCGCCGGGCTCTTTGCTCCGGTCGACCAGCACGCGCACACGACCGTGCCGGAGGGGGTCCCGGCTTGAGCAACGAGCTCGTCCACGTCAAGATCGACGAGCGGGACGTCCACGTCCCCAAGGGGACGAACCTCGTCGAGACGGCGCTGGCCGCCGGGGTCGAGATCCCGGTCTTCTGCTACGAGCCGCGGCTGGGTGAGCCGATCGGCGCCTGCCGCATGTGCCTCGTCGAGGTCGAGGGAACTCCCAAGCTCCAGGCCGGCTGCACGCTCACGGCGCAGGACGGGATGGTCGTGCACACCGCGCGCACCTCGCAGCAGGCGGCCGAGGGACAGAACGCAACGCTGGAGTTCATCCTCGTCAACCATCCGCTCGACTGCCCGGTCTGCGACAAGGGCGGGGAGTGTCCGCTGCAGGACCTCACCTTCCGGTACGGGCCCGGCAACACGCGGATGAGCTTCGAGAAGCTCACGTTCGAGAAGCCGATCCCGATCTCGCCCACGATCTCGCTCGACCGCGAGCGCTGCATCCTCTGCTACCGCTGCACGCGCTTCAGCGAGAGCGTCTCGGAGGACCTCCAGCTCATCGCGGCCGATCGCGGCGCCATGTCCATCATCACGACCTTCGAGGACCTGCCGTACAAGGGCGCCTTCACCGGCAACGTGACCGAGCTCTGTCCCGTCGGGGCGCTTCTGCCGACGCAGTACCTCTTCGAAGGGCGGCCGTGGGAGATCGTCGACATGCCGACGGTCTGCGGCCTCTGCCCGGTCGGCTGCAACATCAATGCGACCGTGCGCGAGGGGAAGGTCAAGCGGATCCTCTCCCGCAACCACCCCGAGATCGACGAGGGCTGGATCTGCGACAAGGGCCGCTTCGCGTACACGCACCTGCGCGCCGAGGACCGGCTGACGCAGCCGCTGCAGCGCATGCGGCGGCACGGTCTCGAGCCGGTCTCGTGGGAGCAGGCACTCGGCGAGGCGGAGCGACTGCTGGACGAAGCTCGCGGGCGCGTCGTCACGGTGTTCTCCGGCTCGGAGACCGTCGAGCAGGCGTACGCGCTCGGGAAGCTGCTGCGCCATGGGCTCAACTCGCACCAGGCGACGCTGCCGGAGGAGATCTCCGGCGCGCTCGACGCGTATCGGCTCCCGCTCTCCTCGATCCGCAACGCCGACGTGGTCGTCGTGCTCGGCGACGTGCCGGTCGTCGAGCGCGCGCCGGTCGTCGATCTCTGGATCAAGTCCGCGCGACGGAGCGGCGCCCGGATCCTCGACGACGCGAACGACCCGTCCGTCGCGGAGGCAGAGCGGGTCGTCCTCGTCTGGTCGGGTCCCGGGGGGCGCGGCGGCGCGACCGTCGCCAAGCTCGCGGAGAAGCTGGGCCTCGCCGGCCGCGAGGGCTGCGGCGCCTTCTACCTGCCGGAGACGCCGAACGGCCGCGGTGTCGCCGACGCATGGGCTGCCTGCTGCGACGAGGAGGCCGAGGCGGCGGACTCCATCGGCCTGCTCGTGGTCTCGGGAGACGAGGCAGCCGCGGACGAGAACGTCCGCGCGCTCGCCGAGCAGGCCGAGGCGACGATCGTGATCTCGATGTTCGGCGGGCTCGCCGCCGGCTGGGCCGACCTCGTCCTGCCGGCCACGGGCTACCTCGAACGCGACGGAACCTTCGTCAACCTCGAGGGCCGCCTGCAGCGCCTGCGCCGCACGGTTGAGCCGGCCTGCCCCGACGAGCTCGAGTGGATCTCGCAGCTCGCCGCGCGCTTCGACGTCGACGTGGCGCCGTATGCCGCGGCGATCTTCGCCGAGGTCTCCGACCGCGTCTACGGCGGGATCGCGTTCGGCGAGGTCGGCGAGCGGGCGCCGCTGCGCGGCTATCCCGAGGCGCAGGAGCACGTCGCGCGCCAGGCCCTGCCCGAGCCGGAGCAGAAGGCGAAACGAGGGGAGATCCGCCTCGTCGCCTACAAGCCGCTCTTCTCAGGCGCTGCGGTCGAACGAGTGACGGAGCTCCAGTTCCAGCGGCCGCAGCCAGAGCTAGAGCTCTCGGCCGACGACGCGCGCCGGCGCAAGATCGCGACCGGCGATCTCGTCACGGCCGGCTCGAACGGCAGCGCGATCACGCTGTCGGCCCGTGTCAACCGCCGCCTGCGCGCGGGGATCGCGCGTGTCGCGATCGAGCACGCCGAAGGCCTCGCGGGCGTCGTCGAAGTCGCGAAGGCCGAGGAGGTAGTGAGCGCGTGACAGCCCTCACGCCATTGACGCGTCGCTGGCAAAGGAGCCAAGCGAGCGGCGCGCAGGACAGTACACGTCGTACGGACAAGCGACGCGAGCGCAGGATCCTGCCGTCCAGCGGCGCGATCCTTCGGCGGAGCCCGGCTCCGCCGGGCGGGAGCCGAAGGAGGTCAGTGGCGTGAGCGAGCCCTGGTGGATCTCGCTGATCAAGGCGCTGATCCTCGTCAACATCCTCCTGGGGCTCTTTGCCTACCTGACGCTGATCGAACGCAAGGTGATGGGGCGGATGCAGCTCCGCTACGGCCCCAACCGGGCCGGCAAGTTCGGCCTTCTGCAGCCGATCGCCGACCTCGTCAAGCTCGTCCGCAAGGAGGCGTTCTCGCCGGCGTCGGCGATCGAGCTGCCGTACATCCTCGCGCCGGTCGTCTCCGCGTTCACCGCGATCGCAGCGTTCGCGTTCATCCCCTGGGGCCCCGGCTGGACGGTGAACGGCTGGCGGATCAACGGCGAGATCGCGAACGTCTCGATCGGCCTGATCGCGATCTTTGCGCTCGGCTCGATCGGGATCTACGGCTTCATCGTCGGAGGCTGGGCGTCGGAGTCGAAGTTCTCGATCCTCGGCTCGATGCGCACCTGTGCCCAGCTCGTCTCGTACGAGGTCTCGCTCGCGTTGAGCGTGCTCGGCGTCGTCATCCTCGGCCGCTCGCTCAACCTGCCGGAGATCGTCGCGCGCCAGGGCTCCTTCCTGCCGTACGCCGCGCCGCAGTTCGTCGGGCTCGTCGTCTTCTTCTTCGCCGGGATCGCCGAGACGAGCCGCGCGCCGTTCGACCTGCCCGAGGCCGAGCAGGAGCTCGTCGCCGGCTACCACACCGAGTACTCGGGGATGCGCTGGGGCCTGTTCCAGATGGCCGAGTACATCAACCTGATCACGATCTCAGCCCTGATGGTGACGCTGTTCTTCGCCGGCTGGCACGGGCCGTGGGACATCGGCCCGATCTGGTTCGTGCTCAAGACGATGGCCGTCCTCTTCGCCTTCATCTGGCTGCGCACCACGCTCCCGCGGCTCCGCTACGACCAGCTGATGCGCTTCGGCTGGAAGGTGCTCCTGCCTCTTGCGACGGTCAACGCCGTCGTCACGGCCGCCCTGGTGGTGGCGTTCCAATGAGTCCGCAGCCCATGGAATCGCTGAAGGGCTTCGGAGTCACCTTCAAGCAGATCTTCAAGAAGCCGATCACGCAGCAGTACCCGGAGTACAAGCGTCCGGTCTACCCGCGGTTCCGCGGACGGCACCGCCTCTGGAAGCACGAGAACGGGCTGGAGAAGTGCGTCGGCTGCTCGCTCTGCGCGGCAGCGTGCCCGGCCGACTGCATCCGGGTCGTCGCCGCCGAGAACACGCCGGACAACCGCGTCTCGGCCGGCGAGCGCTACGCCCGGATCTACGAGATCAACCTCAGCCGCTGCATCTTCTGCGGCTACTGCGAGCTCGCCTGCCCGTTCGACGCGATCACGCTCGGCAACGAGTTCGAGATCTCGGAGTACAACCGCGACGACCAGATCTACACCAAGGACATGCTCCTCGCGCCGCCCGTCAAGCAGGTGCCGGTCGCCGATCCGGAGCTCTTCGACACGCCGATCCCCTTCTACAGGTCCGACTCATGATCGCCGCCTCGGCGGGGAACGTTGTCGTCTGGATCGTCTGGGTCGTCGCTGCGTTCACGTGCCTCGGCTCGGCCGTTGCGGTCGTCTCGTTCTCGAACCCCTTCTATTCGGCGCTCGCGCTGATCGGGAACCTCGGCTCGCTTGCGGTCCTGTACCTCCTGCTGAGCGCGGAGTTCGTCGCGGCGGCGCAGGTGCTCGTCTACGCGGGAGCGGTCGTCGTGATGTTCCTGTTCGTGATCGCGTACGTGGGGCCGAGACGCGAGACGCCCTGGTCCGGGGGGCCGGGCTGGCAGACGATCGGGGCCGTGGCCGCCGCGGGCGCGCTGATGGTCGAAATCATCGTGGCGATCGGGATGCAGGCGAGCGGGAGCCTCTCGCACGAGACGGAGGTCGGAACCGCCTTCGGCACGCCGGCCTGGATCGGGCGCGTGTTCCTCGTCGACCACCTGCTCGCCTTCGAGATCACTTCGGTGGTCCTGCTCATCGCGGCTGTCGGAGGCGTGATCCTCGGCTCCCACACGAAGCGGGCCACCACCTGATGTCAGGCCCCGATGTCGCCTGGTACCTCGCGCTCGCGGCCGTCCTGTTCGGGATCGGCGCGCTCGGCGTGCTCATCCGGCGCAACACGCTCGTCGTACTGCTCTCGCTCGAGCTGATGCTCAACGCCGGCAACCTCGCGCTGATCGCGCTCTCGCGGCACTTCCACAACGGCGCCGGACAGATCTTCGCCCTCGCCGTGATGGCCGTCGCCGCCTCGGAAGTCTGCGTCGGCCTCGGCCTCGTGGTCGCGCTCAACCGGCGGAACCTCTCGCTCGACGTCGACACCCTGTCGGAGCTGCGCGGATGACCGGCTTGACGTACGGCTCCTGGCTCTGCCTGCTCGCGCCGCTCGCCGGCACGATCCTGATCCTGCTCGGCGGCTCGCGGATCCCGCGCCTGGCCGCCGCCTGGATCGCCACGACGAGCGTCTTCGTCGCCTTCGGCGGCGCGGTCTGGGCCTTCTTCGGCGTGCACTCGCAACACCAAGGGCCCGAGCTCTTACCACTCACCAGCCAGGTAACCGTTCCAGCCCACGGCGAGATCACGACGGCGTGGACCTGGCTCCAGTCGGGCAACTTCCACGTCGGCCTCCAGCTGCTCGTCGACCCGCTGAGCACGGTGATGATGCTGATCGTCAGCGGCGTCGGCGGCCTGATCGTCCTCTACTCGATCGGCTACATGGACGGCGACGAGGAGGAGCGCCGCTACTTCGCGTACATCGCGTTCTTCGTCTTCTCGATGCTGCTGCTCGTCGAGGGCGGCAACCTGCTCATGCTGCTCGTCGGCTGGGGCCTCGTCGGCCTCTCGTCGTACCTGCTGATCGGCTTCTGGCACGACCGGCCGAGCGCGGTGCGGGCGGCGAAGAAGGCGTTCGTGATGAATGCGTTCGGCGATGCGACGATGGCGCTCGCCTTCTTCATCCTGATCGCGCACACGAACTCGCTCGACTTCGGGGTGAACTTCAACGCGCACCTCTCCGGGACGGCCACGAACTTCGTCGCGCTCGGCCTGCTCGGCGGCGCGGTCGCCAAGTCGGCGCAGATCCCGCTCCAGACGTGGCTGCCCGACGCGATGGAGGGCCCGACGCCGGTCAGCGCCCTCATCCACGCGGCCACCATGGTCACCGCCGGCGTCTATCTGATCGCACGCACGTACCCGCTGTTCGAGCACGCGCGCACGATCCAGCTCATCGCAGCCGGCGCGGGCGCCCTCACGCTGCTCGTTGCCGGGCTCATCGCGCTCGTCCAGACCGACATCAAGCGCGTCATCGCCTACTCGACGATGTCCCAGATCGGCTACATGTTCGTCGGCGTCGGCGTCGGCGCGTACGCGAACGGGGTCTTCCACCTGCTCACGCACGCGTTCTTCAAGGCGCTGCTCTTCATGACCGCGGGCCTCGTCATCCACGCAGTCGCGAACGAGCAGGACATCCGGAAGCTGCGCGGCGTCGGCCGGCTGATGCCGTTCACGAAGTGGTGCTTCCTCGTGGGCGCGCTCGCACTGGTGGGGATCCCGCCGTTCAGCGGCTTCTTCTCGAAGGACCCGATCGTCGCGTCGGCGGCCGCGCTCGGCACCTGGTACGGCTGGATCTTCTGGGTCTGCGGCGTCGCAGGCGCCTTCCTCACCGGCCTCTACACGTTCCGGCTCTGGTACCTCGTCTTCCCGGGCGAGCCGAGCCCCTTCGTGCGCGAGCACTACCACGACCACCACGGCCGTGAGGGCGCCTGGACGATGCTCGTCCCGGTCGGGATCCTCGCCGTGCTCGCGACGTTCGCAGGCTGGCTCCAGTGGACTCCGCGCTGGGATCCGTTCACCAGGTGGCTCGCGCCCGCGGCGCCGTCACTCGCGGCAGCCGTGCCGACGGACACCCAGGAGTACTTCACCTCGGTGGCCGTGGTGATCGCAGGACTCGCGGGCCTCGTCCTGGCGTGGGCGATCTACTCCGAGCGGCGCATTGCGATTCCCGCAGCGCCGTTCTGGCGACGGCTCTTCGAAGAGAAGTTCTACTTCGACTGGCTCTACGACCGGATCTTCTACGAGCCCGCCGTTGCGACTGCGGCGTTCCTACGGCGCGAGTTCGAGGAGCCCGTCGTGCTCCAGACCGGCCCGGACGTCGGTAACACGACCCTCGCCACCGGGAGCCTCGTACGCCGTCTCCAGACCGGCCTGCTGCGCACCTACGTCCTCTTCCTCGCGGCCGGCGCCGCCATCGTCGTCCTCGCCTTCCTGATCGCACGATGATCCGCCCGGCGATGATCAGTGAGCCTCTGGCGGCTGCAAAGCGGCGCAATGCGGCGTCCTCAGATCACCACCGGACGAATCAGCAATGAGCGCCAGCGGCCTCACCTCGATCCTGATCTGGCTGCCGATCGCCGGCGCCTTCGGAATCTGGCTGCTGCCGCTTTCGCGCTACGCGACGGGGAGCCTCGCGCTGCTCCTCTCGCTCGCCGAGGTCGGCTTCTGGATCGAGCAGGCGACGCGCTTCGACTTCTCGCGCTCGGGCCTGCAGATGTCGGAGCAGGCGAACTGGTTCGGCGACCTCGGCGTCTCGTACCACGTCGGCGTCTACGGCTTCTCGGTCTGGCTCGTCGGCCTCACCGTCGTCGTGATGGCGGCGTGCATCGGTTACGGCTTCTGGGTCGGCCGCGACCGCACGCGCGCCTACTTCGGGCTGATGCTCCTGCTCACCGGCGCCACCGTCGGCGTGTTCGAGTCCCAGGACCTGCTCCTCTTCTACGCCTTCTTCGAGGCGATGCTGATCCCGCTCTACGTCCTGATCGGCGTCTGGGGCGGCGCTCGGCGGATGGAGGCGACGATCAAGTTCGTCATCTACACGATGGCGGGCTCGCTGATCATGCTGGCCGCGATCGTCTCCTACGGCCTGAAGGCCGGGACGTTCGACCTCGTGGACGGCCCGACGAGCGCGAGCCGCTGGCTCTTCCTCGGCTTCATGCTCGCCTTCGTCATCAAGGCGCCGCTCTTCCCGTTCCACGGCTGGCTGCCGGACGCCTACCGTGAGGCGCCGCCGGAGGTAGCTGCGGTCCTCTCGGGCGTGATCGCCAAGGCGGGCCTGTACGGGATGCTGCGGATCGCGATCACGAAGTTCCCCGACCCGACGTCCTTCTACCGGACGACGGTGCTTGCGCTTGCCGCCGCGGCGCTCGTCTACGGCTCGCTGCTCGCCTTCCGCGCACCGGACTTCCGGGGCGTCGTCGCCTACTCGTCCCTCGCCCAGTCGGGACTGATCGCGCTCGGCCTCTTTGCCGGCACCGATCTCGGCTTCGACGGCGCGGTGCTCCAGATGGTCGCGCACGGGCTCGTCTCGGCGTCCCTGTTCCTCCTCGCCGGCGTGGTCGAACGGAGAACGACGACCGGAGAGTTCCGGTTGCTCGGCGGGATGGCGCGGGGAAGACCTGCGCTCGCGACGCTGCTCATGACGGTCGGGGTGATCTCGCTCGCGGTGCCCGGCTCCTCGATGTTCGCAGGCGAGTTCCTCATCCTCGCCGGCGTCTTCCAGCGCGCGTGGTTCTGGGCGGTGATCGGTGCCGCCGGGATCCTGCTCGCCGCGATGTACATGCTGCGGCTGATCTCCGCCGTCCTGCACGAGGCGCGTGGCTCGACGGTGACGGACGAGGCGCTCGACCTGCGGCCCGGCGAGCTCGCGCTCATCGTCCCACTCGTCGGCGTGCTGCTCGCGCTCTCGGTCTGGCCCGCCGGGATCAGCCACCACTCCTTCACTCCCGACTCGCCGACCGCCGCGGTGCGGACCGGATTCAAGTGAGCCTGAACACGCCGCACATCGACTGGTTCGGGCTGAGCCCGGTCCTCACGCTCATCGGCGCCTCGTTCTTCGCGCTCCTCTGCGCCGTTCTCGTGCCGCGCGCTCTCCGGCGTGTCGCCTCGGCGTCGATCTCGGTCGTCGGCTTCGCCGCCGGGATCGTCCTCGCCGTCTGGCTGTACGTCGACAGCGCGAACGGCCACACGATCGCCGCAGGCGCCTTCTACCGCGACCGCTGGACCGCGCTCGGCCAGATCATCCTCTGCGCGGTCGGTCTCGCGACGACGCTCCTCGCCGTCGAGCACCTCCCGGGTTGGGGCCGCGACGCCGACCCTGGCAGGCGCGACGACCACGTGTCGGAGTTCTTCGCGCTCCTCCTCGCCTCGGCCGCAGGAATGGCGTTCTTCGTCGGCGCCGCGAACCTCATGGTCCTGTTCCTCTCGCTCGAGTGGTTCTCGATCGCCCTCTACGTGATGTGCGCGATCGACTACGACCTCGAGGGATCGCTCGAAGCGGGCCTGAAGTACCTCGTCGTCGGCTCGTTCGGCGCGGCCACGCTTCTGTTCGGCTCGGCGCTCGTGTACGGCGCGACCGGGAAGATCTCGTTCAGCGGCATCGCGACGGCGATCGGGTCGGAGGGGGTCACGAGCGACGCGTTCGTCGTGACGGGGATCGCGCTGATCGTCGCCGGCCTCGGCTTCAAGATGTCCGCGGCGCCGTTCCACATGTGGACGCCCGACGTCTACGAGGGCGCGCCGACGACCGTGACGGCCTGGATGTCGTCGGCGACGAAGGTCGCGGCCCTGCTCCTCACGTTCCGACTCATGACGACTGCGTTCCCGCACAACCAGCACCTCTGGGGCTGGGCGTTCGCGATCATCGCCACGATCTCCCTCGCGATCGGCAACTTCGCGGCGCTCGTGCAGCGGAACGTGAAGCGGATCCTCGCCTACTCCGCCATCGCCCAGGCGGGCTTCATGCTCATCGGACTGAGTACGGGAAGCCCCCTCGGCGCGCGTGCGCTCATGTACTACCTCATCCCCTACTCGGCGGCCGCATTCGGCTCGTTCGCGATCGTCGCTGCCCGGGAGCGTGAGCTCGGGGTCCCGGTGACGCTCGACAATCTCGCCGGCTTCGGCTGGGAGCGCCCGTTCCTCGGCGTCGCGATGTGGTTCTTCGTCTTCGGCTTCGCCGGGCTGCCCCTCGGCGGCGGCTTCGTGGGCAAGTTCTACGTCTTCGCCGCGGCCTATGACCACGGCTGGGTGTGGCTCGTGATCGTCGGTGTGCTCGCGACGCTCGTCAGCCTCTACTACTACCTCGCGATCGTGCGTGCGATGTACATGCGCCCGGGCGCGGAGCTCCAGTTGCACCCCGACGCCGGAGTCGCGGTCACCGGCGGCGCGCCGGCCCGCGAGAGCCTCCTCCACGTCGCAGTAGGAGCCGCGTTCGTCGTCTCGTTCGGGTCGCTCTTCGCCGTCGAGCCGCTGATCGACCTCGCCCAGCACGCGGCGAGCACGTTGCCTTTCTGAAAGCGCTCTGCAAAGAAGCTGCAAGGCTTCGCCGCATTCGCGTTAGCCGCGACGCCTAGGCAGGTACGACTCCGCACAATCGAACGATCTAAGGAGCCGACCATGCTACGAGGTCACCTGACAAGGCTGGGACTGGTGCTGGCGGTTGGAGCGGGCGTACTGCTCGGCGCCATCCTCGGACAGCCGGGCAGCGGCACCGCTGCAAGTACTGCAAAGCCCACTCCGAAGAAGCTGCCGACCATCTCCGGGGCCGCTCAAGTCGGCGAAACGCTGGTCGCAACTCGAGGAACATGGACCGGATCGCCGACCTCGTTCCACTTCTCATGGAGCCGGTGCGACGCGACCGGGGCAGCGTGCCTCGCGATCGGGGGGGCGAGCGCGAAGATCTACACCGTGACGATGGCCGACCAGGGTCACACGCTCCGTGTGAACGTGACGGCGCGAAACGGCTCCGGTGCCGCGACGGCTACATCGGCGCAGACACTGTTGGTCCCCGCGAGCGGATGCCCGGTCGGAACGGGCACGTTGCCGGTGACCCAGGTGGCACCGCCACGGCGGTTGGAGATCACTTCAGCCTCGGTTTCACCGTCCGTGAACCGCTCGACCAACACGCTCCACCTCCAGGTCAAGATCACGGCGTGCGGCGGACGCCCGGTGCAGGGCGCAACGGTCTATGCAGCCGCGATTCCCTTCAACCAGTTCGCTCCGACGCAGGCGACGACGGCGGCAAACGGCACGGTTTCGCTGACCCAGGCGCGGCAGAACGGGTTCCCCGCCGGCCGGCACCAGCGACTTCTCGCGGTGTTCATCCGCGTGACGAAGCCGGGCGAGACCGCAGTCTTCACCGGCGTGTCTGCCCGTCGTGTAGTCGCGTTCCGCTTCCACTCCTAGTCGGAACGACCAGAGTGGCACCCTGCCGACTCCGGCGGGGTGCCACCACTTTCGCTCTGAAAAAGGTCTGCAAAGAAGTCCCGCTTTGCGTGGGGAGTCGTCTTCTGGGCGGTACCACGGTGGAGAACTACCCATCGGATTACGAAGGAGACGCACATGACACGAGCGAATGTGGGAGTGACGATCGCGATCGCCGTCGCGGCTTTGGCGATCGGCGCCGTCTTCGGCCAGCCGGGCATCGGCCGAGCCGCGGGCACCGGGCCTGGGAACATCGCCGCCCCGACGATCTCGGGGACGGTGCAGGAAGGACAGACGCTGACAGCGACCAAGGGAGGCTGGACCGACTCTCCGACGTCGTACGCCTACGCCTGGAGTAGGTGCGACTCGAGCGGCGGGTCGTGCTCCGCGATCAGTGGCGCCGCGGCCGCGACCTACCTGGCCACGACGACGGACGTCGGAGGAACACTCCGCGTCACGGTGACCGCAACGAACGCCGGCGGGTCCAGCGCTGCCACGTCTGCGCCCTCGGCCGTCGTCTCGAGCGCGACGGCACCGACGCCCACGGCTCCCCCGACCATCTCGGGCTCGCCCCAGGTGGGCTCGACGCTGACGGCCGGCCAGGGGACCTGGAACGGGAGCCCGACGGCGTTCCGCCTCGTCTGGCTCCGCTGCGACGCCGACGGCGACGGCTGCGCGAGGATCGACGGCGCAACGAGCGACGCATACACCGTGGCCCAGGCGGACGCAGGCGGAACGCTGCGCATCATGGTGGTGGCGACGAACGCCGACGGCTCGACGCACTTCACGTCGGCCCAGACGGCGGCAGTCCCGGCATCGAACGGCTGCCTCTCCGGCACCGGCGCGGTCCAGGTGGCCGACCTACAGTTGCCCGCACGCCTGAGCATCGCCTCGGCGTCGATCACGCCGAAGCTGGTCACGCTCGGGACGCACACGATCCAACTGCACTTCAAGGTCACGGCATGCGGCGGCCGGCCGGTGGAGGGCGCGTCTGTCTTCGCCACCCCGATCCCGTTCAACCAGTTCGCAGGGCCGGAGGAGAAGACCGGTGCTGACGGGACGGTCACAGTGACGGAGAAGCGGCGGCGCGGCTTCCCCGCGCGGAACCGCCATCAGCACCTGCTGGCGGTGTTTGCGCGCGCGTCGAAGCCCGGCGACCCCGTGCTCGGCGGAGTGTCGACCCGCCGCACGGTGGCGTTTCGCGTGAACCTGCCGTAAGGGGCCGAACGTTGGCGGCACCCGGCCCGCGCGCGGGGTGCCGCCTCCCTCTCAGGCCGCGCGGGAGAGAAGCTCTTCGACCTCGGCCGGCCGGAGGCGGCGCTGCGCACGCTGCGTCCTGCACGGCACCCGCACCGGCTCGAGCACCCAGGCGACGAGCGGAACCGCGTAGGCGAGCAGTGCAAGGAGGAGCGCCCAGGTCGCGAGCGGGGAGACGGCCGCGCCCGTCGGAGCGCTCTCGCGTACGGCCGATGCGAGGACCACGAGCGCGAGTGCGGTGCCGCTCGTCAGGGCCTGGAGCCGTGCGGGCCGTCCGTCGAGCGCGTCGCTGACCGCGTTGAACGCCGCCGCGGCTGCGACGGGCACAGTCAGCAGACCGAGCCAGAGTGCGAGCCCGCCGAGTCCCGCCGCTCCGGCCGTCAGTGCGGCCGTCGCGAGCACCAGGGGCAGGAGCCGCGAACCCACCCCTAAAGGTTCACGGCCGCATCGGACGGTCCTTCCTCAGTAGGCTCGCGGCGTCCACTCGAAGGAGCTCCCGCATGCCCGAAACGACCCTGACCTGGCTCGGTCACTCGACTTTTCGCTTCGACACGCCGGGCGGGAAACGCGTCTACGTCGACCCGTTCCTGAACGGGAACCCGAAGTGCCCGGAATCAGAGCTCCAGCCCGAACGGATCGACGTGATCGCCCTCACGCACGGCCACGGCGACCATGTCGGCGACACCGTGGCGCTCGCGAAGAAGCACGGCTGCACGGTCGTCGCACCGGTCGAGCTGGCCTGGTGGCTCGGGCGAAAGCACGAGCTCGAGAACGTCCTCGACCCGAACAAGGGCGGCACCGTCGAGGTGGCCGGCGTCAAGTTCACGCTCACGAACGCGCATCATTCGAGCTCGAACGACGACGGCGAGTACATGGGCGAGCCCTGCGGGATCGTGGTCGAGGTCGAGAACGGGACGAAGCTCTACTTCGCGGGGGACACGTGCGTCTTCGGAGACATGCAGCTCATCCGCCGGCTCTACGCGCCGGACGTCGCGATCCTCCCGATCGGCGGCCACTACACAATGGATCCGAAGGAGGCGGCGCTCGCGCTCGAGCTGCTGGGCACCAAGCGCTGCGTCCCCTGCCACTACGGCACCTTCCCGCCGCTCGTCGGCACGCCCGCGCAGCTGCGCGAGCTGGCACCCGGCGTGCAGGTGGAGGAGATCGAGCCCGGCGACTCGGTGACCCTGTGAGGGAACGCTGGTGGGGCGGTACCGGTCGGCGTGTGCCGGAGCTCGCGGTCGAGGGGGATCCCGCGGTGCCGGCCGAGGAGGCGCTCGTGCTCGACGGGGTCGAGGACCTGCAGCCGATGGCCGAGGCGTTCGAGAGCGGCCGCCCCGTCGTCGTGAGAGCGTCGTCGCCGGAGGAGGTCCGCGCTGCGCTGGCACGGCCCGAGGTCGCGGCAGTACTCGTGCCCGAGGAGCGGCGCGAGCTGCTCGAGCTCGACCTGACCGAGCTCACGTATGGCTGACCCGCTCGTCGCGACATACTCGATCGCCGCCTGCGATCTGGAGGCGAAGCAGTGGGGCGTCGCGGTGCAGTCGAAGTTCCTCGCGGTCGGCTCCGTCGTCCCGTGGGGCGAGCCCGAGGTGGGGGCGATCGCGACGCAGGCGTACGCAAACCCGAGCTACGGCCCGAACGGCCTGGCGCTCCTGCGAGACGGCCTGAGCGCGAGCGAGGTCGTGGAGCGCCTGACCGCAGCCGACGACGACCGAGACCAGCGCCAGCTCGGGATCGTCGACGCGCGCGGCAACAGTGCGAGCTGGACCGGGCCGGGGTGCAACGACTGGGCTGGACACCGCACCGGCGACGGCTACGCCGCACAGGGCAACATCCTCGTCGGCGAAGAGACCGTGGCGGCGCTCGCCGCGACGTTCGAGACGAATTCGCAGCTGCCGCTCGCACAGCGTCTGATCGAGTGTCTCGCCGCTGCGCAGGCTGCGGGAGGCGACCGGCGCGGCCAGCAGTCCGCGTCCCTTCTCGTCGTCCAGCGAAACGGCGGCTACGCCGCGCTCTCGGACACTCTCGTCGACCTCCGCGTCGACGACCACGAGCTCCCCATTCAGGAGCTGCGCCGGATCTACGCGCTCCACCGGCGCCTGTTCGAGGTCAGCCCGCGCGAAGACTGGCTGACGGTCGAGGACGACCTGCGCGCCGAGATCGACGAGCGCCTCGGCCGTCTCGGGTACGACACGCTGGACGCCTGGGCCGGCGTCGAGAACCTCGAGGAGCGCGTGGACGGCGGCGACGAGATCGATCCCGTGGTGCTCGATGCACTGAGAGAGGCGAGCCCATGAGCGACGGCTACACGATCCTCACCCTCGACGAGGTCGACAGAGCTCCGCATCGCAACAGCAACCTGATTCCGATCCGGCACACGCTCGACTTCCGGCCCGCAGGAGTCAACGCCTGGACGGCTGACGCCGGCGGGCAGCTGATCCCGCCGCACGAAGAGGACAGCGGCAACGAGGAGCTCTATGTCGTCGTCCGCGGACGCGCGACGTTCACGGTCGACGAGGAGGAGGCCGACGCGGGCGCAGGCACGCTCGTCTTCGTGCCGGCCGAGGACTTCCGCACCGCCGTGGCGGCGCAGGACGGAACGATCGTCCTCGTGGTGGGTGCCACGATCGGCGAGGCGTTCACCGCAGGCGGCTGGGACTCCTTCGCCCTCGCAGACGCCTACCGACAGGCTGGGCGGCTGGACGACGCCAGGACGATCATGGAGCAGCAGGTCGCGCAGCACCCCGATTCCTGGGGCCCCCACTACAACGCTGCCTGCCTCGAGGCGCTCGGCGGCAACGCCGACGCCGCCTTGGAGCACCTGCGCCGCGCGAAGGAGCTCGATGCGGAAGGAGCGTCCGCACAGTACTTCCGCGAGGACACCGACCTCGACTCGCTTCGCGACGACCCGCGCTTCCAGGAGCTTCTCGGATGAACGTCGTCCACATCGACGAGCTGGAGGCGATCGAGCTGCCGGACGGCTTCGTCTGGCGGCCCGTCCGCCGGCACTTCGGCATTCGCGCGTTCGGCACCAACGTGTACACGCCCGGGGCGAGCGGGCGGGTGGTCGAGGAGCACACCGAGCGCCGCGGGCAGGAGGAGATCTACCTCGTGCTGCGCGGGCGCGTCCGTTTCACGCTCGGCGACGACGAGCACGAGCTCGGGCCGGGCCAGCTCGTGCACGTCAGCGACCCTTCGTTGAAGCGCGGCGCGGTCAAGCTGAGCGACGACGCTGCCGTGCTTGCGATCGGCGGCACGCCGGGCGAACCATTCGAGGCCTCGGCGTGGGAGTACGTCTTCCCCGCCTTCCCGGATCTCAGCGCCGGCCGCTACGACGAAGCGATGCAGATGTTGCGCGAGGGGCTGGAGACGAAGCCGGACAACCCGGCGATCCTTTACAACCTCGCGTGCGCGGAGGC
>DATBAH010000029.1:0-7438 GCA_036271615.1 Gaiellaceae bacterium | reverse complement strand
ATCCGCCCGCTGCGCTGCGGTCACGGCCTTCGGGTGCAAACCCTCGCGCGTGATCGTTTGCACGTCGACCCAGAATTTCTCCGAGTCACCGAAGTAGGTCGAGTACGCGTCGAGCCGTTCTGTCCGGCGCGACTCCGCCTTCTGCGACGAGATCTGGGACTGGGTGACGGCATAGGTGACGCCACCGCCGACGAGCGTGCCCAAAAGCGCGCCGCCGACGCCGATCAGCGCGATCCGCGTCTCGAGCGCCATCGACGCAGTCTACGGTGGTGCAAATCGGTCGTACAAGACCCTGTGCCGAGCGTTAGCTCTTCGCATCTGCCCAGGAGTCGCCGGCGCCCACGTCGACCGCGAGCGGCGGGCCGAGCGGATACGCGCTGCACATCTCCTCTCGCATGAGCTCCTTCACCACGGACGTCTCGGCGTCGGGCACCTCGAGCAGACAATACGGGCCGGCGTCATGGCTCAAGGGTCGTTCCGGAACACTGGCCCGGGCGAGCATGTAGAACGCGACGAGTGAGGAGGCTCCCGCAGTTCGCGGCGCTCGCCGCTTCGTTGGCACTCGTCTTCAGCGTGACCCTCCGTCCGGCCGGCGGGCCGAACCATGTCGCGCTCGCACCCTGGACGACGCAACAACTCAACGCCGTCAACCTCGTAGGCAATGTTGCTCTCTTTGCTCTGCCTTCCGCCGTGCTCTGGTCGTTCGGCTGGTCCCTTCGCCGAACGATCGTGGCCGGACTCGTCCTCTCGCTCGGAATCGAACTACTGCAGCTCGCCATTCCCGGCCGCACTACAGCGACCGCCGACGTGCTCTGCAACACCTTCGGTGCGGCCGCCGGCTGGCTGCTGGCCCGCGAGCGTTGGGGCTAGGCAGGGGTATTTCCGCCGCTCAGGATCGACACCGCCGCGTAGCATCGAGGCATGTGCCGGAACATCCGTGTTCTCTACAACTTCGATCCGCCCACCACCTCGGCAGAGGTGCAGTCAGCGGCGCTGCAGTACGTGCGCAAGGTCAGCGGCATGAACAAGCCGTCGCAGGCAAACGAAGCCGCGTTCGACCGTGCCGTCCACGAGATCGCGCACCTGACGCAGCACCTGCTCGACGAGCTCGTCACGACCGCGGTGCCGAAGGACCGAGAGGTCGAGGCGGAACGTCGCCGTGCCCGCGCCGTCGCGCGCTTCGGCTAGCGGAGTCCGCCGCGCTCGAAGTGGGCGCGGAAGAAGTTCTCGCTGCCGGCGGTCGCCATCGCGGACGAGGCGCTGATCTCGAGCGCCAGCGCGGTTGCGGCCACGAGCTGCGCGAGCCGGTAGACCTTGCCCGGGCCGGCGCAGCCCATCAGCTCGAGCCACCGCTTCGGATCCGGCAGAGTCGTGCCGCCGCCGACCGTGCCGACCTCGATGCCCGGGAAGCGGATCGACACGTGGAGGCCGCCGTCGACGCGCTGCTCGGTGCCGTGCGCCATCGAGCTCGTGCCCACGAGCCCGAGATCCTGGCCGGTCGCCGCGAACAGGGCCGCGATCGCCGAGGCCGGCGTGAAGGCGACCGACTGCATCCCCGAGGCGACCGCGCCGTGCGTCCCGGCCCAGGCGAGCTCCTCGAGGTCGGCGAGCTTCGTTCGCAGCACGCGCTCGATCGCCGCCTCGGTCAGCGTCGTCTCGGCGATCACCGTCTTGCCGTGCCCTTGCTGGAAGTATTCGAAGGAGGGCTTCTTGTCGCCGCCCATGTTGGCCTCGAGGATCGTGCGCTCGACCGGCACCGGCGCCTGCGGCAGCACGTAGGCCATGTTCAGTGCGTAGGCGTTGCGGGTCATCATGTTCGCGCCGAAGGCGTCACCCGTCGTGAAGCGCCAGAGGACGTGGCACATCGGCCCAACTACGTGCGTCTTCACCTCGCGCAGGATCGCGTACCGCGACAGCTCGGCCGAGTCGGCGTCACGCAGAAACGCGCGCATTGTGGGCACCTCGCCCTCGATCCACCGCGCGAGCGTGAGCGCATCACGCGAGTCCTTGCAGATGAAGCAGGATGCTCTGGTGATTCTGTCGGCGATTACGTACGTTCTGCAGCCGCCGGACTCCGCGATCGCCTTCGCACCGCGCTGCACCGACGCGGTGAGCCCACCCTCCGTATGCGCGAGTGGGACGACGACCTCCTCGTCGTCGCGGCCGGTCTCGACCACTTCACCGTCCTCCGACAGCTCGTACGCGCCGAGGGAGACGGCGAGCTGCGCGACCGAGACGGGGATCGAGACGAGGCCGGTGACCGACTCGGCCGCGCGGGCATACGGCTCGACGTCGACCTCCGGGACGCCGAGCGCCTGCTGGCGCGCCAGCACGGAATCCGGGTCGTTCTTGCGGGTCAGCCGTGGCATCGTGAGGAGCCTAGTGCAGCCACCGCCCGAGCTCTCCTTCGACGACGAGGCCGACCTCGCCGACCCCGTCGTCCAGTCGTTCCTCGCTCGAATCCCCGCGGCGCGGCGGCTGCACGCCGGCCTCGGCCTGACCGACGAAGAGTCGTGGTGCACGCTGCGAGACCTGCCGCGGCACGCGCGCCTCGACCGGATCCTCCACGGGACGCCGGGGCTGCGCAAGGAGTGGTGGGTGGAGCTCGCCTTCAGCGGCAAGATCTGCGAACTCGGGCGGGTGCAATTCGAGCCGCGTGACGGCTACCTCGCAATGCACATTCCGGAGGAGGGCGGGCCGCTCACGCCGGCCGCCGTGGACTCGTCGCTCCTGCGTGCGAGAGAGATCTTCCCGGACTACGCCGAGGCGCGCTGCACGTCGTGGCTGCTCGATCCGCAGCTCAGTGAGCTGCTGCCCGCGGGCTCCAACATCGTCGCCTTCCAGCGGCGGTTCCAGCCGACGGGAGAATCGCGTCCCGGGGACGCCGACGTGTTCGAGTTCGTCTTCCACACGTTCGAGCCGGACCTCGACCGGCTGCCGCGGGAGACGACGCTCGAGCGGTTGCTCGGCGACCATCTCCGGGGCGGGGGCCACCTCCGCACGGACACGGGTACGCTCGCCTTATGAGCGTAGGCTCGACGGAGCTCAGCAAAGAGCGAAGGCGCCGGCTTTGCCGGCGGCGGGAGCGGGGATGACGGCGACGCTCATGGACGGCAAGTCGCTCGGCGCGAAAGTCCGGGAGGAGGTGGCCGCGTCGGTCGCCGAGCTCGGGCACGTCGGCCTCGCCACGGTGCTCGTCGGCGACGACCCCGCCTCGCACATCTACATCAACCTGAAGCAGAAGGCCGCGCAGGAGGCGGGCATGGACGCGCGCGACCTGAAGCTTCCCACCGACACGTCCGAGGACGACCTCCTCGCCGCGATCGCCGAGCTCAACGCCGACGACGACGTCGACGGGCTCCTCGTCCAGCTTCCGCTTCCGGATCACATCGACGAGAACCGCGTCATCGAGGCCATCTCCCCGGAGAAGGACGTCGACGGCATCCACCCGATCAACGCGGGCCGGCTGTACCTCGGCCGGCCGACACTCGTCCCGGGTACGCCGCTCGGGATCATGCGCTTGCTCGACGAGTACGAGATCCCGCTCGAGGGCGCGCGCGCCGTGGTCATCGGCCGCTCGGCCATCGTCGGCAAGCCGATGGCGCACCTCCTTCTCCAGCGCAACGCGACCGTCACCATCTGCCATTCGCGCACGCAGGATCTCGAGCGCCACACGCTCGACGCCGACGTGCTCGTCGCCGCCGTCGGGCGCACCCATCTCGTCTCGCCCGACATGGTCAAGTTCGGCGCCACGGTGATCGACGTCGGGATGAACCGCGACGAGGAGAGCCGCAAGGTCCTGGGCGACGTCGACCCGGGTGCGATGGAGGAGGCGGCCTACATGACGCCGGTGCCCGGCGGCGTGGGGCCGATGACGATCGCGATGGTGCTCCAGAACGCCGTTACCGCAGCGCGTTTGCGCGCCTCCGGCGCTCTTGCTTCGCGGCAAAACTGAGCTAGACTCCGGCCTGTTTCAGCAAAGGTCGGCGGCTCGGTGCCCGGGCCGTCGTTTTTCTGCAAGGAGGACGGGTTGGCTGAGGGCACCGTAAAGTGGTTCTCGAACGAGAAGGGCTACGGCTTCATCGAGCGCGAAGGCGGCGACGACGTCTTCGTCCACTTCTCGGCGATCGCAGGGGACGGCTACAAGTCGCTGACCGAAGGCCAGCGCGTGGAGTTCGAAGTCGTTCAGGGCGACAAGGGCGCGCAGGCGTCCAACGTCATAGCGCTCTAGGGAACCCCGACGGACTATCTGCTGGAAAGGGCCCCTGACGGGGCCCTTTCCGTCTCGCGTCGCCCGCTTCGCTTCCCGCTCGCGAGACCGCTGACGACGTCGCGCCCGCGTGCCGCGCCCGCGCATGTCGGGCGCGGCGGGGGAACGTGTTTTTGCGAGGATCGGGGTCGTGGCCATAGATAGAGAACAGCTTCTCCACGTCGCGCACCTGGCGCGGCTCGAGTTGCGCGAGGGCGAGCTCGAGCGGCTCCAGGGGCAGCTCAACGACATCCTCGAGGCCGTCTCGAAGGTCTCGGAGCTCGACCTCTCCGACGTGCCGCCGACCTCGCATCCGCTCGACGTCGCCAACGTCTGGGAGGACGACGAGCCGCGGCCGTGCCTGACTGCCGAGGAGGCGCTGGCGAACGCGCCCGAGCGCGAGGGCGACTTCTTCAAGGTGCCGCCGGGAGGCGCCGCGTGATCGACACGCTCCGGCTCACTGCCGAGGAGGCCAAGCGGCTCCTCGAGGCGCGGGAGATCTCGGGCGCCGAGCTCTTCGCGGCCTACCGCGCCGCGATCGACGACCGCGACGAGGAGCTCCACTGCTACCTCCACCTCTGTGACGACCCGGGAGGCGACGGCCTGCCGATCGCGCTCAAGGACGTGATCGGAACGAAGGGGATCCCGACGACGGCAGGCTCGAAGATCCTCGACGGCTACCTCCCCGTCTACGACTCGACCGTCGTCGAGCGGCTGAAGGCGCACGGCCTGCGCATCCTCGGCAAGACGAACACCGACGAGTTCGCGATGGGCTCGTCGACGGAGAACTCCGCCTTCGGCCCGTCGCACAACCCGTGGGATCCCTCGCGCGTGCCCGGCGGCTCGGGAGGCGGTTCGGCCGCGGCGGTCACCGCCGGCCTGGCGCCGTGGGCGCTCGGCTCGGACACGGGCGGCTCGATCAAGCAGCCGTCCGCGCTTTGCGGCAACGTGGGGCTCCGCCCGACGTACGGCACCGTCTCGCGTTACGGCATCGTCGCCTTCGCGTCGAGCCTCGACCAGGTCGGCCCGGTTGCGCGCACCGTCCGCGACTGCGCCTTTCTCTACTCGATCATCGCCGGCCGCGACCGGTCCGACACCACGACCGTCGAGCTGCCACAGCCCGTCGAGCTGCCGCACGCCGAAGACGTCCGCGGCCTGCGCATCGGCGTCCCCAGGGAGCTGAACGAGGCGGACGGCATCGAGCCCGGCGTCGCAGCGGCGGTGCAGGCGGCGATCGCGAGGCTCGAGGAGCTGGGCGCCGAGGTGGGGGAGTGCTCGCTGCCGCTCTCCGTCGAGTACGGGCTGCCGTGCTACTACCTGATCGCGCCGGCGGAGGCCTCGGCCAACCTCGCCCGCTACGACGGGGTGCGCTACGGCTACCGAGCCGCCGCGGAGGAACGGCTCGAGATGTACGAGCGCACGCGCGAGGAGGGCTTCGGCGACGAGCCGAAGCGGCGGATCATGGTCGGGACGTACGCGCTCTCGGCCGGGTACTACGACGCGTACTACGGTCAGGCGCAGAAGGTGCGGACGGTGATCAAGCGCGAGCACGACGCGCTCTTCGAGACGTTCGACGCGCTCGTCTCGCCGACCTCGCCGTGCGTCGCCTTCCCGCTCGGCGCCCGCACCGCCGACCCGATCGCGATGTACTTGTGCGACCTGCTCACGATCCCGTCCTGCATGGCCGGCCTGCCGGGGCTCAACGTCCCGTGCGGTCTCTCGGAGGGATTGCCGGTCGGGCTGCAGCTGATCGGGCCGCAGTTCGCCGAGAACACGCTCTTCCGGATTGGGCACGCGCTCGAGCAGGCGATCGGCTTCGACCCCGTGCCGGAGCGCCTGAGGTGACCTACCGCTTCGAGGATCCCGCGGCCGAGTTCGTGCTCGCGGTGGAGCGCGTCTTCGGCGAGCACCCGCGCGTGCTCGACGGGTCGCGTGCCGTACTCGTAGGCGACGTGAAGCTCCAGCTCGAAGCGGGCGAGCACGAGCTCTGGCTGATCGAGACGCACGGCCCGCTCGAGCACCGCGTCGCGATGGTCCGGGTGGGAGAGGACGTCGAGAGAGCACTGAAGGAGGCGAAAGAGAAGCTCGATGAGCGCGCCTGAGGCCCCTGGTCGCGCACCGCTCCCGGCCGGCGGAGCCGGCCTCCGCGGTGCGCTCTCGCCGCTTGCTGCGCGATCCCGCGCTCGCTCGGCGAGTCCGTACCACCCGTACTGTCCTCGCCTCGCTCGCTTGGCTCGCTTGCAAGCGACGAGCCAGGAGCCTCAGGATGGCTGACTGGCAGACGGTGGTCGGTCTCGAGGTGCACGCGCATCTCAAGACCCGCACCAAGATGTTCTGCCGCTGCGAGCTCTCGTACGGCGCGGCCGAGAACACGCGCACCTGCCCCGTCTGCCTCGCGCATCCCGGCGCGCTGCCGGTGCCGAATGCGCGCGCGATCGAGATGACGATCCTGCTCGGGCTCGCCCTCGACTGCGAGATCGCCGAGCGCGCGGTCTTCGCCCGCAAGAACTACTTCTATCCCGACAACGCGAAGGGCTACCAGATCAGCCAATACGAGGCTCCCCTCTGCGGCCCGGGCCGATTCGAGCTCCCGGACGGGCGCGAGATCGGGATCGTGCGCGCCCACCTCGAGGAGGACGCGGCGAAGACGGTCCACGCCGGCGGCGCGACCGGCCGCTCGGTGGGCGCGGACTACAGCCTCGTCGACTTCAACCGCGGCGGCACTCCGCTGCTCGAGATCGTCGGCGCTCCCGATCTCAGCTCGGCGGAGGAGGCGATGTCGTATCTCCGCCTGATGCGGCAGACGATCCGCGAGCTCGGGATCTCGGACGCCGACATGGAGAAGGGCACGCTGCGCGCCGACGTGAACGTCTCGGTGCGGCGGCCGGGCGAGGAAGGATTCCGGCCCCGCTGGGAGATCAAGAACATGAACTCGTTCCGGTTCGTGGGGCGGGCGATCGAGGCGGCGTTCCGGCAGCAGGTCGCGGCGCACGAGGCCGGGGAGGAGGTCGTCCAGTCGACATACGACTACGACCCCGACACGGACCGGCTGACGGTGCATCGCTCGAAGGAGGAGGCCGACGACTACCGCTACTTCCCCGAGCCCGACCTCGTTCCGGTCGAGCCGCCGGCGGAGCTCGTCGAGCGCCTGCGCGGGCAGGTGCCCGAGCTGCCGGTTACGCGCATCGA
>DATBAH010000028.1:0-13352 GCA_036271615.1 Gaiellaceae bacterium | reverse complement strand
GTCGCCGCCACGGGCGAGCTCGCGGCGATGTGGCCGGAAGCGGCCGGCCTTCTCCCGCGGGACTTCGGCCGCGAGCCCGACCGGATCTGCGTGCTCGAGCTCGAGCGGTCGCTGCCGGGTGGCGCCGCCGAGGCGCCCGATGCGCCGGGCGAGCTCGCGGACGCGGTCACCGCGATCCGGCTCGCCACGTCGGCGCCGGTCGCGGCTGGGCCTGTCCTCTTCGAGCGCCTCGACTGGCGGCCGTACGGCATCCGCCCGGTGCTGCCGATCGCCGCGACGGCTCCTCCGGGCGAGCCCACGCGCCTCGACCCGTTCCGCGCCTCGGTGGCAAGCGACGTGCGGGTTCGTCTCGCCACGGCCGACGAGGATGTGCACCTCGGCGACGCCCTCGACCGCTGGGAGCTCGCGCTCTTCCAGTCGGAGCCGTTCCGGGGCGAGCAGCTCAGGCACGCGCTCGAGGCCGCTCTCGGCGAGGGGGACGGAGGCTGGGCAGCAGCCATGCGTGCGGCTGCGCTGCTGGGCGCAACGCCGGCCGAGCGTTCGGAGCTGGCGGAGAAGCTGCGAAGGCCGACCTGCGAGCTCGTGCGCCGCCTTCTCGTGGCAGTGCTCCTGCACGACGACCGGCGAGCGCTCGTTCGCGACCTCGACGAGGCGTTGCTCGGCGCCACCGGCGCGGTCGCCAATCTCCAGCAACGCGCAAGCTAGCTGCCACAGACACGTCACTACTCGTCGCCTACGTTCGAGGCATGGACGAGGCGCGTGCCGTGCTGGCCCGGTTGGAGCGGATCGAGGCGCTCGAGCGCGAGGGAGCCGGTGCGCCCTCGCTCCTCGCCGAGCTGCGGGAGCTCGTGCGCGAGGCCGGAGTCTGGGCGGCGCGAGAGCGGGACCCGCGAGCACGCGCCGCCGTGACCGCGCTCGCCGGGGCCGAGCGAGCCGCCGGAGAGAATCCGGGTCGCGCCTTACACCGTTCACACGAGCAGCCAGTACGTTGCGCGGTGGCGGCGGCGCCCCAAACGAGTGACTCAACTTCCCATCCCATACGCCGATAGCACCGTTGCAACTGCGGTGATGCGGCTTCTCTCAAACCGGAAGGTTCAGCTCGTGCTGAACGGTGGCTTCGCGCTCGTCCTCCTCGGCGTCGCGTTCGTCAGCATTCGGCACTTCGTCGGCGGCGGCTGGCCGATCCACCACGCCGATCCGGTGCTCGTGTCGGGAGCGGCCCTCCTCTTCCTCGCCGCCTACGCCTTCAAGGCGTGGGGCTGGCAGCGGCTCTTCCAAGCGAGCGAGCGGCCGACCGCCGACGCGCTCGCCTTCGCCGGCGGCGCCGCCTGCGTCGGCGGCATCGCCCTCCCGGGTCGGGTGGACGACGCGGTCCGCATCGCGGTCGTGAAGCGCTACCCGGGCACGAAGACGGGCATCGGGACGCTCGGCCTGAGCCTGATCGTGCTGGGGATGCTCGACAACGCGGCGCTGACGCCGATGGCGTCGGTTGCTGCGGCCGGCTCGAGCCACTGGACGACCCGCGCGGGCTTCGCCGTGGTCGCGGCCGCGGGAATCGCCGCAGCCGCCGTCGTCGCCTTCCTCCCGCGCATCGCCCGCCTCCCGTTCGTCACGCGTCGCCGGTTCGGACGCTGGCTCGCCCAGCACACGCACTGCACGAAGGAGGCGTGGGCGGCCTGGCTTCTCATCTCGGTCTCGTGGAGCCTCCGCGGCCTCGCCGTCTTCCTCCTGCTCAACGCCCTGTCCATGCCGGGCTCGTTCGTGCTCGCTTTCGCGTTCCTCGTCGCCTCTGCCGCATCCGCAGCTCTCCCGATCGCCCCCGCGGGCGCCGCGACCCAGGCTGGTGCGGGCGCAGCCATCCTCGTCCTCAGCGGCGTCCATACGGCCGACGCAATCGCCTTCTCCATCGCCGCCCAGGCGCTCGTCATCGTGACCGGCGCGGCCGTGATCCTCCTCATCGCCAGCTGGCAGCTGGCACTCCGGCTCAAGAGCTCGCGCAGCGCCCGTGCGGCGGCAGCAGCAGCCGCGGCCTAGCCGGGAGCCGCCTCCACAACGGGTCCGCTCGCGACGAAGTCCTGTCGCCGCACGAGCACGAAGGCAAGGGCTGCGCCGGCGAAGAGCACGAACGCGGCGACGAAGAGGATCCCGTTCAGGCCGTGGATGAAGGCCGAGTGGGCGGTCTGCGCCGTCACCGTGTCCGGGATGCCCGGGCCTGTGGTCAGCCGGCCGGCGCCGGACGCGATCGCCTGCGCGAACGGCTGCACGGCGTTGGCCGGCAGAGAGTGTGTCGCGACGAGATACGACGCGATCCGGTCCTGGAAGATCGCGCCGAGCGCGGCGATGCCCGTCGCGATCCCGATCTGCCGGAACGTGTTGTTCGTCCCGGACGCCATCCCGGCATGCCGCGGCTCGACGACACTGACGGCGGTCGACGCGAGCGGCGCGTTCACGAGGCCGATGCCGACGCCGGCGACGAGGAAGCCGGGGAGGAGCGTCGTCCAGCTCGAGTCGACGGAGATTCCCGACATGAGCAGCAGCGCAACGCCGCAGAGCGCGAGGCCGCCGCTGAGCAGAAGACGCACCGGCACGCGCGTCGACAGGCGTCCGGAGATCGGCGCGACGACGAACGCGAGCAGCGAGAGCGGCAGGAAGCGGACCCCGGTCGCCACGGCGGAGTAGCCGAGGACGTTCTCGAGGTAGAGCGGCAGGAAGAGGAACTGCGCGAACATCCCCGCCGAGATCGCGAAGGCGGTGATCTGCGCGCCGGTGAAGGTCGGGACGCGGAAGAGGCGGATGTCGAGCATCGGCGACTCCCGTCGCAGCTCCACGAGCCCGAAGGAGACGAGCAGCACGGCGGCTGCGGCGAAGAGACCGACGACGCGCCCGCTCGACCAGCCCCAGTCGCTGCCGCGCAGCAGGCCGAGGACGAGCGCGAACAGGCCGCCCGTCAGCGTGATGAGACCTGCCACGTCGAAGCTGCCGGCCTCCTCGTCGCGCGTCTCGTGCAGCACCCGCATCCCGGCCGCGACGCACGCGATCCCGATCGGGACGTTGACGAAGAAGATCCAGCGCCAGCCGACGTACGTCGTCAGGGCGCCCCCGACCAGTGGCCCTATCGCCACCGCGGCGCCGACGGTCGCACCCCAGATCCCGAAGGCGGTCCCGCGCTCGCGGCCGAAGAACTCCTGCGAGATGATCGCGAGCGACACGGCGAACATCGCCGCGCCGCCGATCCCCTGCACGCCGCGCGCCACGATCAGCCAGGTCGGCGACTGCGCCGCGCCGCAGAGTGTCGAAGCCAACGTGAAGAGGGCGATTCCGCCCAGGAACACGCGCTTGCGGCCCCGGATGTCCCCGAGCGAGCCGGCGTTCAGGAGCGTCGCCGCGAGGGTAAGTGCGTACGCGTCCACGACCCATTGCAGGTCGGTGAAGGAGGTGTTCAGCTCCTTGTCGATGTTCGGGAGCGCGACGTTGACTACCGTGATGTCGAGGAGCAGCATGAAGACCGCCACGCACACCACCGTCAGGACGCGCCATTTCCGCTCCATTCCGGGGAACCTAATCGAGAAGGAGTCGGCTACGGCGCTACGAAAGGTCAGCAGGGATGGCGCTCACGCGGTTACTGGGGCGTCCGCAGGCGCGGACGGCCGATAGCGGTCCGGCAATGGCTCGGGTGATCGCCTTCGCCAACCAGAAGGGCGGCGTCGCGAAGACGACGACGACGCTCAACCTCGGCGTGGCGCTGACCGAGCAGGGGCTGCGCGTGCTCCTGGTCGATCTCGACCCGCAGGGCAACCTGACGATGTCGCAGGGCTGGAACCCGGACGAGATCGACCGCTCGATGTTCGACGTCCTCGTTCACCGGCTGCCGATCACCGAGATCGTGCGCTCGAACGAGCTCGACGTCGCCGTCTCCTCGATCGACCTCGCCGGCGCCGAGCTCGCTCTCGCCTCGATGATCGGACGCGAGCGCGCGCTCGAGAAGGCGCTCATGCCCGTGCGCGAGAACTACGACTACGTCCTCGTCGACACGCCGCCGTCGCTCGGGCTGCTGACGATCAACGCGCTCGTCGCGGCCGACGGCGTGATCGTCCCAGTCCAGTGCGAGTACCTGTCCCTGCGCGGGCTCGTCCAGCTCGAGAACACGCTTTCGATGATCCGCGAGAACCTCAACCCGAACGTCGGGATCCAGGGCATCCTGGCGACGATGTTCGACCGGCGGCTCCTCCACTCGCGCGAGGCCGTCGAGATCCTGAAGGAGAATTTCGGCGACCTCGTCCTCAACACGAGGATCCGCAAGACAGTGCGTTATGCGGAGGCGCCGGTGAAGGGGCAGTCGATCTTCAAGTACGACCCGAGCGGCGAAGCCGCCTCGATGTACCGTGACCTGGCGAAGGAGGTGCTCGATGGCGCGTCGGCGCGCCAGCATGCGTGAGGGACCGCTAGCGGAGCTCTTCCGGGCTACCGAAGCGGCACAGAAGCAGGCGGAGCAGCGCGGCGAGACCGAGCCGCAGCCGCCTGAGGATGCCGCGACCGCTGCTCCTCCCGAAGCTCCGGCAGAGCCGGACGAGCGGACGGTCGAGCACGTCCCGAGCTGGGAAGAGGCCGGTGTCGAGACACCTGCGCCTGAACCCGCACCGCCGACGCCTTCCCCGGAACCCGCGCCGGTGCCGCCGCCGCCCGACCCGACGCCGCCGGAACCCGAGCTTCGCCCGGCCGACCTGCCGCCGGTCTCGCACTACCTCGAGCCGCTGCCCGAGTCACCCGCGCGGCTGCACAGAACCAGCCCCGACAGCGGTGCCTATCTCGCCGTGATCAAGGTCGTGGGCGTCGGCGGAGCGGGCCTCAACGCCGTCAACCGGATGATCGACGCCGGCATCAGCCAGGTCGAGTTCATCGCGGTCAACACCGACATCCAGGCTCTCCGCACGAGCGACGCGCCGGTCAAGATCCACATCGGTCGCGAGCTCACGCAGGGGCTCGGCTCGGGCGCCGACCCCGACGTCGGACGTCGCGCGGCCGACGAGGCGTACGACGAGCTGAAGCAGGAGCTGCGCGGCGCGGACATGGTCTTCGTCGCCGCCGGCGAGGGCGGAGGCACCGGTTCGGGTGCCGCGCCGATCGTCGCGCGGATCGCGCGCGAGCTCGACGCGCTCACGGTCGGGATCGTCACGACGCCGTTCCGCTTCGAGGGGACGAAGCGGAAGAGCCAGGCCGAGCAGGGGATCACGGACCTGCGCGCCGCCTGCGACACGACGATCGTGATCCCGAACGACAGGCTGCTCGAGGTGCTCGAGCGGTCGACGTCGATGCTCGACGCCTTCAAGGTGGCGGACGACGTCCTGCGCCAGGGCGTCCAAGGGATCTGCGACCTGATCACGATGCCCGGCCTGATCAACCTCGACTTCGCGGACGTGCGCACGATCATGTCCGACTCCGACACGGCGCTCATGGGCATCGGCTTCTCCTCGTCGACCGGCGACGGGCGGGCGCGGGAAGCCGCGGAACGGGCGCTGCGTTCACCGCTCATCGACGCGGAGATCACCGGCGCGCGCGGCATCCTCCTCTCGATTGCGGGAGGTGACGACCTGACGCTCGTCGAGGTGAACGACGCGGCGGAGGTGATCCGTGGCGCCGCGACCGACGAGACGAACATCATCTTCGGCGCAACCGTCGACGACCGGCTGAACGGCCAGGTCTGGGTGACGGTGGTCGCCACCGGCTTCGGCGGGCGCGGACGACGTCCGCGCGGAGACCTCGGGACGCCGCAGGCCGAGCAGCAGCGCCGCCCGCCGGGCGAAGGCGGCGACCTCGACGTGCCGTCCTTCCTCAAGACCTGACCCGCGGTGGAGCCGTATCTCGCCATCGCTTCGAAGCGCGATGAGCGGGCGTACGCCGACGCCCCGGTTCCCGGCGAGGTGAGGCAGCGGATTCTCGACGCCGGCCGGCTGTCGGGCAGCTCGAGGAACCGCCAGCGCTGGGAGTTCGTGGTCGTGTCCGGGGAGGCGCAGGACCGCCTGGCGGACGCCGTCTACGCACCGGAGAACGTCCGCTCGACGCCGCTTGTCGTCGCGATCGTCGGCGAGGCCGGAGGCTTCGACGTCGGACGCTGCGCGCAGAACATGATGCTCGCGGCGTGGGGCGAAGGCGTCGTCTCGTGCCCGAACGGCATCCGAGACGCCGCTGCCGCTGCGGAGATCTGCGGCGGCGAGGTGCGCGCGATTCTCTCCCTCGGCTACCCGTTGCGCGCGCGCACGCCGGCGAGCCACACCGCCGAGGAGTGGTCGTTGCGGGCGAATCGGAAGCCGCTGTCGGAGCTCGTGCGCGAGGTGTCGTAGCTCTCCCGGCACTGCGGGCTCGTGCCGGCGAACGCGGCGATGAGGCTGTGCACGTCGACGTCGAACGCGATCCGCACGACTCCCGCTCCACGTGCGTGTAGCTCGACCATTCCGTCTGGGCTGCGAACCAGGCAGCCGGTCGAGGCGTGCCAGTACGGCGACCAGCGCACGGCGACCAGGAACGTCCCGCCGCGCGAGACGCGAATCGTCAGCCGCGACTCGCGGAACGCGCGCACGGTCGGCCGGCCGGGTCCGGTCACGATCGACCGCGCGCCGGGGACGGCGTAGATCGAGACCTCCGGGGTCGAGAAGATGCGGAGCAGGCCGGCGCGGCCACTGCGTACGAGGCGCGCCTCGGCGCGTGAGCTGTAGTCCGGCGGCGCGCGCGTAAGCACGACATAGGCGACGCCCAGACGCCGCAGCCAGTGGCGATACGGCACGGCGCCGAGAGGTTTTTCCCGGTAGAGAAGTGCGTCGAACGGAAAGTCGTCCTGCCGGAACCAGCCGCGTGCCAGCGGAATCCGCGCCGTGGCGAGGTAGTACGCGGGCCAGTGATCCGTCGTGTCGACCGCCTCGACGCGATAGCCGGGACGGAGGTGGGCGTGGAGGTAGGCGACCGGAGCGCGCCAGACCTCGGGGTGCGAGCTGATGTCCTGCGTCCCCCGAGCCCAGCCTGCGGCGAGCGGGGTCACGTTCCAGGTGAGCGCCAGCGCGAGAACGGCCACGGAGACCTTGACGGGACGCCAGCGGCGGAGCGCGAGGACGAGCAGGGCGAGCGGCACCGCCAGGAAGCGGAGACGGGCGACGTTGTCGCCGAGCCCCGACGGGACGACGTACGCGATCAGGATCGTGACCGCGTACGTCACGAACACGAAGCGGAGCACACGTGCCCGCTCGAGGCGCAGCGTGCAGGCGATTCCGATCGCGCAGAAGAGGAGCGCCCCCGCCATGGACAGCGTCGGAAAGCTCTGCGCGCCGCCGAAGGGGAAGAGCCTCAGCAGCACGAGCTCTATGACCGCGGCAGCTCCGAGCCCGAGTGCCGGCACCGCACGCCCGCGGAGCGGGGCGCGCCGCGAAACCGCCACTCCGACGAGCACCACGGCGAGCAGGACGAGCGCGACCGGGCTCGCTGCGAGCACCACCAGAGTCAGCGCCGCCCCGAGCCAGCGTCGCCCGGCCCGAAACGCGAGCAAGGCGTACAAGGCCAGGGTGACACCGAGCGCGAAGGGGTACTGGCCGGTGATCAGCACTCCCGCCCAGAACACCGCGAAGGCGCGGACCGCCCAGCGCGCCGCAGATCCCCACTCCTGCTCGAGGAGGACGGCGAACGCACCGGCGGCGAGCGCGATCGAGAGCAAGGCGAGGAGCCGGATCCCGAGCACCGCCGCGAGTGGGTAGTAGAGGACGCTGTAGTCGACGAAGGCGTAGCGGCCGGCGTACCAGAAGTTGTCCCAGAGCGTGAGGCCGTGCCCGAGGAAGAGCGAGCGCTGGTATTCGTGCGCAGCGAGGTCGACGCCGGGCGGCGCGAGCCACAAGAGCAGCGACGCGGCGGCCGTCGCTAGTCCCATGCAGACGAGAGCCTCGCGCGGGACGGGCAGCCGCCACCACGACGCCCGTTCGGCGCCGTCGTTGGACACGTCGGCCATCCGCGACAGCGTACGCTCGCGGCATGAAAGGTGCGCTGGCAGCCGGGCACCCGCTCACCGCGGAGGCCGGGGCGGACGTTTTGCGGGCCGGCGGGAACGCCGTGGACGCGTGCATCGCTGCGGGAGCTGTCTCCTGGGTGTGCGAGAGCCCGCTCACCGGTCCCGGCGGCGGCGGCTTTCTGCTCGTCCACCGCGCGGCGGAAGCGCGCGCGCGGCTCCTGGACTTCTTCGTCGCGCTCCCGGAGCGAGCGGCCTCGCCCGAGGATCTCGTCGGGCTCGTGGTGGACTACGGCGACTCGCAGCAGATCTTCTACACCGGCCCGATGTCCGTGGCCGTGCCCGGAGCCACGCTCGGGCTCTGGGAGGCCCATATCCGCTGGGGATCGATGCCGTGGGCGGAGTTGATCGCTCCCGCGGCGAGACTCGCACGTGAGGGCGTCGTCCTCAACGAGGCGCAGGCGTTTCTGCATCGGATCCTCGATCCGCTGCTGCGCTACTCGCCCGAGGGCGACGCGCTCTACGGGCCGGGACGCGCGCTCGAAGAGGGCGAGCTTCTCGTCATGCCGGAGCTGTCGCGAACACTCGAGCAGGTCGCGGCCGAAGGGGCCGGCTTCCTCTACCGCGGCGAGTTCGCCGAGCGCATCGCTGCGTACGTGCCGATCACCGTCGCCGATCTCGCCCGCTACGAGGTCGTCGAGCGCGAGCCACTCGCGGGCTCGTACCGCGGGGAGCAACTCTGGACGTGTCCGCTTCCTTCGAGCGGCGGTCGCCTGCTCAAGGTCGGCCTCGAGACGCTCGGGGACGCCGAGCCGACGCCGCTGGCCACGGTCCGGGCGATGGAGGTGCTGGACGCGATGCGCGCCGAAGCGCTCGGCGGCACGACGCACATCAGCGCCGTCGACGGCAACGGCGACGCAGCCTCGCTCTCGTGTTCCCTCGGCTCGTCGGGCGGCGTGGTCGTCCCCGGCACCGGCATCCAGCTCAACAACATGCTCGGGGAGTCGCATCTCGTGGGCGAAGAGCGGCCGGGCGCCCGGATGATGTCGCTGATGGCCCCGTCGCTGCTGCTGCGCGACGGCGCGCCGCGGCTCGTCATCGGGTCTGCCGGCAGCACCCGGCTGCACGGCGCGATCCTCCAGGTGATGGCGAACGTCGCTGCGCGCGGGCTCGGGGTCGAGGAGGCGGTTGCGGCGCCGCGGCTCCACTTCGAGAAGGGCGTCGTGCACTGCGAGGACGCGGGTGTCGCCGACGAGTTGGAGGCAGCCGACTACCCCGTCGTCCGCTGGCGGCAGCGGAACCTCTTCTTCGGCGGCGTCTCGGCGGTGGAGATCCGGGAGGACGGCTCGCTTGCGGCGGCGGGGGATCCGCGCCGCGGCGGCGCTGCCGTGGTGGTTGTGTGAGCTACTCGATCCGCCACGCCGACCCGTCCGACGCCGAGCAGCTGACGAGGCTCGCCGACGCCGTGAGCGCCGAGTCCGAGGGCTGGCTGATCAGTGTCGCGGGCGAGTGGCGCAGTGCCGGCGACGAGCGCCGCTTCCTCAAGGCGCTGCGGCGCTACGCGCACGCGGCGGTGTTCGTGGCGGAGCGCGACGACGGGACGCTGGTCGGCCGGCTCTCGGTCGGGCGCGATCCTCACCCTGCGAGCACTCACGTCGCGGACGTCGGCTTGATGGTCGCGCTCGACGCGCGCCGGCAGGGCGTGGGCACGGCGCTGCTGCAGGCGGCAGTCGACTGGGCGCAGGAAGCAGGCGTCCGCAAGCTCGAGCTGCACGTCTTCCCGTGGAATGACGCCGCGATCGCCCTCTACGACACGTTCGGCTTCGTGCGCGAGGGCTATCGGAAGCGGCACTACCGCCGGGGCGGCGAGTACGTGGACGCGATCCTGATGGCCTACGAAGTGGAGTAGGCCAACTCGACCGGGACTCCGCCGGCGAGCGTCTGGAAGACGACGCAGTAGCGCTCGGTTCGCTCGAGCAGCTTGTCGAGCTCCTCCTGCGACGCGCCGGACGCGAGGTCGAAACGGAGCCGGATCGCCGCGAAGCCCACGGGAGCCTCTCGGTCGACTCCGAGCGTTCCGCGGAAGTCGAGGTCGCCTTCGGCGTGGACGCTGCCCGAGACGTCGAGCTCCATCGACGTGGCAACCGAGCGGAGCGTGACACCGGCACAGGCGACGAGCGCCTCGAGCAACATGTCGCCGGAGCAGGCGAGCGCGCCGGTGCCGCCGGTGGCGGGGTGGAGGCCGGCCTCGACGAGCACGCGCCCGGTCTCGACCTTGCAGGCGATCTGCTCGGAGTCGAGCACTCCGTCCGCGCGCAGCGTGACGAGGGCGGCTCCGGGCTCCTCGCGGTAGCGGTCCTTGAGCGGTCTCTGCGCCGCCTGCAGCTCGGCCCGGTCCACGCCCGCATCCTAGGGGCCGGGTGAGCGGCTGCGGCGAGCCGGACGAATGCTCGGATCCCGGTCTACCGTTTACCGCGGCTTTACACGGGAGGGACGACAATTCGGGCTCGGACGGGAATTCGACGTGTACCAACGCACCCGAGCCGGAGGGATATCCGATGCGCAAGGTTCTCCTATCTCTGCTCGTGGTCGTCCTGCTTGCGGCGGCAGGCGCTGTCGCCGGCATAGGGAGGACAGCGGCCACGGCAGCTCAGACGGTGACGATCTCCAAGAGCGGCTACAAGCCGACAGCCGTCTCGATCACGGTGGGCGACGCCGTGGTCTTCAAGAACACCGACACCGTCGCCCACACGGTCGGTTTCAACTCGACGACCGGAGTGAATTGCGGCAGCGTGGTTCCGCTCGTGATTCCAGCGGGCCAGAGCGCGAGCTGCACCTTCTCGAGCGCCGGCAAGTTCAAGTTCTCGGACGCGGCGAGCAACAAGAAGGCCTTCCACGGCACGGTGACCGTCGCGGCGGCTCTCGTGTCGAGCTTCGCGGTCACGCCGAAGGCCGTCGTCTACGGCGGCAAGTCCACGCTCGCAGGCAAGCTCGCAAGCGGGCAGACCGGCCAATCGCTCAAGGTCTTCGCGCTGGCGTGCGGGGACACGAAGGCGAAGGCGCTCACGACCATCACGACGACGGCCGGCGGCGCGTTCACTTATCAGCCGCAGCCGGCGAAGCACACGACCTACACGGTGCAGGCCAAGGGCAGCACGAGCAGCGCTGTCACCGTGAGTGTCAAGCCGCTCCTGCAGCTCAAGAGGGCGGGACACCACCGCTACACGCTGAGCGTCTCGGCCGCCCAGAGCTTCACGGGCAAGGTCGCGACCTTCCAGCGTTTCCGCCCTGCGCTCAAGCGCTGGGTGAAGGTCAAGCGCGTGACGCTCGGCGCGAGCGTCGCCGGGACGGCCCCGACCATGGTGACGTCGGCGAAGTTCCGCTCCGGCCTCAGGGCACACCTGCGAGTGCGCGCCAGCCTTGGGCCGAGGCAGGTCGGCTCCTGCTACCTGACCGGCCAGAGCAACACGATCCGCAGCGGCTGACCAGCGGTGGAGGGAGAGCCGGGCGAAGCCGGCTCTCCTCCGCGGCCGTTCTCCTGTATGAACCAGCCGTGTCGTTCACCGTCACGAACATCAAGGACGATCTCGAGGACCTCGGCTCGAGGTTCGACGGCGCGCCGGACCTGGAGTTCCGTGCTGCCACCAAGGCGCTCGAGCTCGAGCACTCCGCCCTGAGCTACCAGCGCGTCCCGCCCGGCTATCGCTTTCCGTACGGCCACACGCACGCGACGCAAGAGGAGGTGTACGTGGTCGTGCGCGGCAGCGGGCGCATCAAAGTCGACGACGAGATCGTCGAGCTTCGGGAGTGGGACGCGGTGCGCGTCCCGGCCGGCATGTGGCGAGGCTACGAGGCCGGGCCGGAGGGCCTCGAGTTCCTCGTCATCGGCGCGCCGAACCTCGGCGACGATCCGCGCGGAGACGTCGACGGCCGGCGCGATTGGTGGGCCGACTAGCTGTAGTTCCTAAGCGCGTTGGTTCATCCGGGCCTCCTTGGAGGCTGAGAGCTGTCCAAGGCATCTCAGTCCAAAGGAGGCAACCGGATGAGGCTTCACCGTAACGCTGCTCTCAGTTGGAGTGGACGCAGGCTGCTGGCGCGGCGGGTGCTCGAGGAGGGTTGGACCGTGACGGCGGCTGCGTTGGCTGGCGGGGTGAGCGTGCGCTGCGCGCGTAAGTGGGTTGATCGATTCAAGGCGGCCGGCGAAGCCGGCCTCCTCGATCGCTCCTCGGCACCGAGACGGGTCGCGAATCGCACCCCTGCCGACCGGGTGGCCGTGATCTTGGCGCTGCGGCAGCTGCGAATGACGGCGGCTGAGATCGCCGAGACGCTCGCGATGCCACTCTCGACCGTTTCGGTCGTGCTCAAGCGCAGCGGCATGGGCAAGCTCGGCCGGATCGGGCTCGAGCAACCTGTGCGCTACGAACGCTCACGGCCGGGCGAGCTCGTCCACATCGACATCAAAAAGCTCGGCCGAATCGAAGGCGGCGCCGGCAAGCGAGTCGGCGGTCGGACTGCCGGAGCCGGCAGGCCGCGCAAACGCGACGCAGCCGGCCGCGATCGCGGCACGATCGGCTGGGAGTTCGTGCACGTCGCCGTCGACGACCACAGCCGTCTCGCCTACGCCGAGGTGCTCGGCGACGAGAAAGCAACGACCGCGATCGGCTTCATGCGATGCGCCGTCTCCTTCTTCGCCCGCTACGGCATCCGCGTCGAAGGCATCCTCACCGACAACGGCAGCGCCTACATCGCGACCATGCACGCGCTCGCCTGCCGCCAACTCGGCATCCGCCACCTGCGCACGAGACCGCGGCGTCCACAAACCAACGGGAAAGCGGAGCGCTTCATCCGCACACTGACCAACGGCTGGGCCTACGGCGCGATCTACCACTCAAGCCATGAACGGACCCGCGCCCTTGACGGCTGGCTCTGGCACTACAACCATCAACGACGACACTCAGCCCTCGGCCGCCAACCCCCGGTCAGCAGAACCAACCTGCTTGGGTCTTACAACTAGCCGTCGTCAAAGGTCGCCGGCGCGGTCGGCGTAGGTCACGCGCTCGAACGGCCACTCGTCCGCGAGCCAGTCCGTGACCGCCCGCCACAGCTGCACGTCGAGCTCGGCGCGGCTCGCACGCACCCATGAGAGGACGCGTGCGTCGCGCTGTTCGCTCTTGTCGGGATAGATGTACACGCAGCCGATCACGTCGCCGGTCGCAGGGTCGAGGACGGTGTAGGTGAAGCCCTTTCTGCTCTCGAAGTCGTCGGCGTGCCCTTGCAGGTCGCGGAGGTTGTCCGCCAGGCTGCGCTCGTCGGGCCAGGAGCTCGTCTCCCAACCGGGCGTCGTGCGGATGTGCTCGATCGACGACGACCA
>DATBAH010000027.1:0-8672 GCA_036271615.1 Gaiellaceae bacterium | reverse complement strand
GGCGAGGACGGAGCCGGGCGTGATGAACCGCCAGTGCCGATGCGCCACGTCCGGCCCGAGATAGAGGAGCGTCGAAAACGCCGCCAGGAGGCCTGCGACGAGGATCGGCCACTCGGCGATCCACCAGATCCAGCCGATCGCACCCGAGGCCGCGCCGGCGTGCGCCGCGACGAGCTGCTCGAGCACCGGCCCGAAGATGAGAAGGACGGCCACGAGCAGGAACGCGCAGCCGATCGCCGCGACCAGCTCGAGCGCGACGAGGCGCTTGCGGACGAACGAGCGGCCGTCCTTGCGCTCGTAGGCGAGATTGACGGCCGTCATGTACGCCGTCATCGCACCGGTCGTCGACCAGACGGCGAGCACGAGGCCGACGATCGTCATCGCGATTCCGGCGGCCGGACGCTGGTCGAGACGGTGGAGGCTCCCGCCGAGCAGACTCGTCGCCTGTCCCGGCATCACGTGCGAAAAGTGCCCCATCAGGGACGAGATCGTCTCCGGTCCGACGAGGAGCGTGAAGACGCCGACCGCGATGAGCAGAACCGACGGAATCGCGAAGAACGTCGCGTACGCGAGCGCGGCGGCGAGCATCGTGCCGTTGTCCTCGAGGAACTCCTTGTACGCGCGGACGAGGATCGCCCGCCAGTCCCGGAACGAGAGATCGAAGAGCCCGGGATCGACGAGGCGCGACTCGTGCCGCTCCGGCTGGGGCAGCGGCGCGTGCCCGGCCGGCTCTTCCTCGACCGGCGCCTCGTCGGGTGGCCGCCGCTGCACGGTTGCCCGCATGCCCTCTGAACGGAGCCGGCTGCGATCCGGTTGCGGAATCGGGACGGAAGGATTCGAACCTTCGGCCTCTGCCTCCCAAAGGCAGCGCTCTAACCAGGCTGAGCTACGTCCCGCGCGGGCTCAGTGTAAGTCGCGTTATTCGGACTCGATGAGCGCGCGCAGCTCGGCGAGCTTCTCGCCGCGCAGCTCGTCGCGCTCGCCACGGTCGATCCGGACGAGCAGGTCGCGCACGAGCGGAGCGAGCTCGAGCGGGTTGAACGGTTTCGTCACGTAGTCGACGCCGCCGATGTCGAGGCCGCGCGCCCGGTCGCGAAACTCGGCGCGCGCCGTGAGGAAGATGATCGGGATCCCGCGCGTGCGGTCGTCCTCGAGCAGCTCCTCGGCCACCCGCCAACCGTCGAGGCCGGGCATCATCACGTCGAGGAGCACGACGTCGGGCTGCTCGTCCCGCGCGAGATCGAGCCCGGTCGTGCCGTCGGCGGCCTCGAGCACCGTGATCCCCTCCGCCTCGAGGTTGACGCGGCAGAGCAGGCGGATCGGCGCCTCGTCGTCGATCACCAGAACCCGCACCTCGCCCCTGTCCGGCACCGGCCTTGTATGCCCGTCCATATCGCCGCTCATACTCGCTCCTGTCCGCTCTCGACAGAATCGGCAACTGCCGCCGGTAACTCAAATGCGAACAGGGACCCTTCCCCTTCTTGGGACGAGACCCAGATCCTGCCGCCCATCGCCGTCACCAGACCTCGGGCGATGAAGAGCCCCAGCCCCGTGCCGCCGGCGCCGGCCCGCAGCTCGGCGTCGGAGCCTCGGTAGAACTTGCGGAAGATCTGCTCCTGATCGGACTGCGGGATGCCGATTCCCTCGTCGGCCACGCTGATCTCGACGGCGTCCTGCCGCCGGGCGGCGCCGACGGTCACGGTGCCTCCGTCCGGCGAGTAGCGAACCGCGTTCTCGACGAGGATCGTGCACACCTGCCGCAGCTTCTCGGGGTCCGCCCGCGCCGCGAGCGGCTCGTCCGGCAGGTCGACGACGAAGCGGTGCCCGTTGAGCTCGCTGCCGGAGATCATCTCGACCACCTGACCGACCACGTCGCGCACGTCCGTTGCAGCAAGGTTGACCTGGAGGTCGCCCGTGTCGAGTCGGGCGACGTTGAGGAGCGTGTCGACGATCGAGGTGAGTCGCTGCGACTCCGACGCGATGTAACGCAGGAACGTCTGCCTCTCCTCCTCGCCGAACATCACGTCCTGGCGGAGAAGCGTCTCGGCGAAGCCGTAGATCGAGGTGAGAGGCGTCCGGAGCTCGTGCGAGACGGTGCTCACGAAGTCCGACTTGACCTGCTCGACGAGTCGGTCGCTCGAGATGTCGCGGAACGCGAAGATGCGGCCCGCGACGGCTCCGAGCGGGTCGCGCATCACTGCCTCGGTCACCGACAGCCAGACCTCTTCCCGGCCGCGCATGATCGGGACGAGCCTGTCGCCCCGCGCGCTCCCGTCGGGCGCCTCGAGGCTCCGCTGCAGTACGTCGAGCGGAGCGCGGCCGAGTGCGACGGTGGCGGGGACACCGGTGATCGCCTCCGCGGCGCTGTTCCAGAGGACGACCCCGCCGTCGCGATCGACGGCGACGATCCCCTCGGCGATGTTCGCGAGGATCGCGAACGACCGCTCTCGCTCGAGCGCGACGCGCTGGTAGAGCTCGGCGTTCGAGAGCGCGGCCGACGTGCTGGCGGCCACGGCCAGGAGCGCTTCGATCTCCTCCTCGCGCCACTCGCGCGGCGCGGACGCATAGACCGCGAGAACCCCGAGCGTCGAACCCTCGGCTCCACCGACCGGCACGCCGAGGAAGGCGGAATGCCCCGCCTGGAGCATCGGGTCGAGGCTGCGAAAGCGCTCGTCGTCGCCTGCCTGCGCGAGGGCGACGGGAGCTCCCGACTGGACGACGTCGCCCGAGAGCCAGCCGCCGGCCGGGCTCCGCGAGCCGAGCGCAGCCTCGGCGCCTTCGCCCTCGGCCGCGGTGACGACGAGATCCTCTCCCTCGAGAAGCCTGAACGCTCCGGCCTCGGCGTTGACGAGCGCCGGCGCCTGCTGCACGACCTCGTCGAGAACCGCGGCCGGGTCGAGCTCGCTCGTCAGCAGCCGCCCCGTGCGCGTCAGCTGCTGCGCGAGGGCGCGCGCGCCGCGCTCGGCCTCGAACAGCTCGCTCCGCTCGAGCGCGCCGCGCGTGGCGTCGGCGAGATGGCGGGCGAGCTCGAGGTCGTCGTCGCTGAACGTGCGCTCCTCGGCGAAGAAGATGAGCACGAGGCCGCGCCCGGAGTCCCGCGGCGCGTCCACCGGCACGGAGATGAGCGAGAGGTAGCCGTTCGTCTCGGCGACTTGCCGAAGATCGGGTAGCAGTCGCTCGTCGTCGGCTACGGCGGAGGAGACGAGGATGCGCCCCTCGGTGGCGGCGCGGAAGAGTGGCCCGTGATGCTCCGCCGCCCGCTGCTCGAAGATGCGTCCGAGGTCCGGCGGCAGCCCGTACGCGCCAGCGGCCTCCAGGCGTCCGCTCGACGGCACGAGCACGGCTGCCGAGCTCCCCCCGAACGCCTCCGCGGCGGCCTGGGCGATCGCCTCGAGCGTCGCGGCCCGGGAGAGCGACTGCCCGAGCACCGACGCGATCCGGTAGAAGCCGCGCTGGATCCGGGCCTGCTGCGCACTCTGCGTGAACATCTCGGCGTTGCGCAGTGCGAGCGCGGCGAGCCCTGCGAACGCCTCGAGAATGCTCGCGTCCCGCTCGGCGAAGCGGCGGTCCGCGCGGCGACCGACGCCGAGCACGCCGCGCACCTCGTCGCTCCAGAACATCGGTGCGGTGATCACGTCCGTGAACCCGTCGTAGGCCGGGTGGGGAACCGGCGCCGCGATCTCGCTGTACGCACTCTCGACCAACGGCCGACCTTCGCGCACCGCTGCGCCGGCGAGGCCGTGGGCCATCGGAAACTCGAAGCCGAGCAGCGCACTGTCGAACCCGTGCACCGCGACGCAACGGAAGGTGCCGCGCTCGGGGTCGAAGAGGTAGCAGTCGGCGGCATCGGCGTCGAGCAGCTGGGCGAGCTGGTCGGCCAGCCGTTGCAGGACGACCGGCAGGTCCAGCTCGCTGCTGAGCACGTGCGCCGCCCGAAGCAGAGCGGTCTGCTGTGCGAGCTGCTCCTCGTTCTGCTTCAGCGCCTCCTCGAGCGCAAGGCCGGCGCGCAGCCGTTCGAGCGCAACGGCCGCCTCGGAGGCGAGCGTCTGCATCACCGCGAGATCCTCGGTCGAGAAGACCCGAGGCTCGTCGAGAGTTGCCACGGAGATCACTGCCGTGACCCGGTCCTCGACGAGCATCGGGACAAAGGCGGCGCTCTTCGCGCCGACGGCGCTCGCGAGCCGCGGGCTGATCACGCCGGAGCTCTCCATGTCGTAGATCGTGAACGCCGTGGCCTCGAAGACCGCGCTCGCGATCCCGGACGGCTCACGCTCGAGGTCGAGGCGCAATTCATGCCACCAGTCGACGTCCTCGCCGCCGGAGCGAGCGAGATAGCCCGCGGCCTCGCGCGCGTCGTCGGAGACGAAGGTGAGGGCCGTGAAGCCGACGCCGAAGAGCGTCGCCAACTCGTCCAGCAGTGCCCGCGCCACCCCCTCGACGTCCGCGCTCCGCGCGAGGACGTCGGCGACCCGGCTTACGCTCTCGAACTCCCTCGTGGCGCCGGCCCGCTGCCCGGGCGGCGTGCCGCCGCGGCGGAGAATCGCAGGCAGGAGCATCGCTGCGGCCGCGGCACGGCCGAGCGCGCGGCCGGTCAGGTGCTCGTCTGGTCTCCGCACTGGGCCGAGAGATTGTACGGCGAGCGGCTCAACCGGGCCGGAAAACCCCCCTCCGGACGTCCGGAAATGGAAAAGCCCGCCGCTCGGGGGGTCGGTGCGGCGGGCTCTCCCGATTGCTCCCCGCAAGACGTCTGTAGACGCCGCGGTTCGCATCGCCCAGTGCAAGGGAGGGTAGAGCGCGTTTGCGAGTCGGACAATGGGCCGTCCGGCCCATCTTTGCAACGCCGAAAGATCGCCTCGTGCAAGAGTTCCTACGCCCCAACGGCCCACTGGCTATCGTGGCGGCGACGTGGTGAAACGCCTTCTCCTCGCCTCACCGCGAGGCTATTGCGCGGGAGTCGAACGAGCGGTGGAGACGGTCGAGCGTGCGCTCGCGCTTTACGGAAGCCCCGTGTACGTGCGCAAGCAGATCGTCCACAACTCGCACGTGGTCGAGGACCTGCAGGCCCGAGGCGCCGTCTTCGTCGACGCGCTCGCGGACGTGCCGGAGGGCGCGACCGTCGTCTTCTCCGCCCATGGGATCGCGCCGGCCGTACGCCGGGAGGCCCGGGAGCTGCGCCTGACGACGATCGACGCGACCTGCCCGCTCGTGACCAAGGTGCATGCGCAGGCCCGCCGCTACGCCGAGGCCGGCTACGCGCTCGTGCTGATCGGACACGCGGGGCACGAGGAGGTCGAGGGGACGCTCGGCGAGGCGTCCGAGGCGATCGTCCTCGTCCAGTCCACGGCAGACGCCGAGAGCGTCTCGCTCCCCGCCGACCGGCCGCTGGCCTACCTCACCCAGACCACGCTCTCGGTCGACGAGGCCGGGGAGATCGTCGCAGTGCTGCGCCGCCGGTTCCCCAGAATCGAGGGACCCGCGCGCGAGGACATCTGCTACGCGACCTCCAACCGACAGTGGGCCGTGAAGGAGCTCGTGGGCCAGGTCGACCTGCTGCTCGTGGTCGGCTCGACGAACTCCTCGAACTCGCTGCGGCTCGTCGAGGTCGCCCGCGCCGAGGGGACTCCGGCCCACCTCGTCGACGACGTGCGCGGTATCGACGAGAGCTGGCTGGAAGGTTGCGAGACGGTCGGCCTCACCTCTGGCGCATCTGCGCCGGAGCGACTCGTCGCGGACGTCTGCGCGTGGTTCACCGCCCGCGGCGCCGAGGTGCGCGAGCAGGCTCCCGTGCACGAGGACGTGAGCTTCAAGCTGCCGATCGAGCTCCGGCGCGCCGAGCGCTCGGCGGCTTAGACCTTCCGGATCTCGAGCGCCTCGCCGACGTCGACCGACGTCGCGAGCACCTCGCGTGCGATCCAGTCGCCGTGCCGGTCGGCAAGGTCGCGCTGCTCGCCGGGCACCGTGAGCACGATCCGGTCGGTCAGCTCGAAGCCTTGCTCCTTGCGGAGCGAGTTGACGCGGTGGATGAGCTCATACGCCTCGCCCTCGAGCACGAGCTCTGCGTCGAGACCGAGGTCGAGCGCGACCGTCACGCCGTCGCCCGATGCGACGGCCCAGCCCTCGCGCCCGCCGCGCTCGACGAGCACCTCGTCCGGCTCGAGCTCGCGTCCTAAGACGCGGAACCGTCCGTCCTCCAGCTCCTCGAACTCCCCCGCCGCGAGCGCCTCGCGCACGGTGCCGAGCTCTGCGCCGAGCTTCGGGCCGAGCTTCGGCAGGTTCGGCTTCACACGCAGCTCGACCGCCTCCACCGGGCCGAGCTCCACGGCCTTGACGCGCAGCTCGTCGGCGACCTCTTCGAGATGGCCGTCGAGGCCCGCACCCTCGACCACGAGCCGACGCAGCGGCTGGCGCAGCTTGATGCCCGACGAGGAACGCGCCTGCCGGCCGAGCTCGACGACGCGCCGTACGGCGGCGATCTCGTCCAGGAGCGCACGATCCGGCTCGTCGCCCTCGGGCCAGCCGGCGAGGTGCACCGATTCCGGCCCGTCGAGGACGAGCGTCCGCCACAGGCGGTCGGTCACGAACGGGAGGATCGGCGCCATCACGCGCAGCGTCTGGACGATGGCGTACCAGAGCGCCTGGAACGGCGCGTGGTCATCGCCGTCCCAGAAGCGGCGCCGCGAGCGCCGGATGTACCAGTTCGACAGATCGTCGACGTACTCCACGTACGCGCGCATGACGCCGACGGTGAGGTATCCCTCGTATGCGCCTTCGGCCTCGCGAACGAATGCGTGCGTCCGCTCGACGAGCCAGCGGTCGAGTGGATCGAACGCGCCGTCGAGGTTGAGCGCGGACCACGAGGGCCGGAACTCGACGGTGTTTGCGTAGTCGACGAAGAACTTGACCGAGTTCCAGAAGGTGAGGAACTCACGCTTGATCGCCTCGGCAGGCCCGAAGCCGAACAGGAGATTGCGCTCGGGCGGCTGCGCGCAGTACTGCCAACGCATGACGTCGGCGCCCATCTGTGCGAACGCGTCCTCGGCCGGGATCGTGTTCCCCCACGACGCGTGCATCTCGCGGCCCTGCTCGTCGAGCATCTTCTCGTAGCCGAGCACGCGCTTGTACGGCGAGCGGCCGACGAGCGCGACCGCCATGAAGAACTGCGAGTAGAACCACAGCCGGATCTGCTCGCGCATCTCGGAGACCCAGTCGGCCGGGAACCACTTCTCCCAGTAGGCGTGGTCGGGCAGGTCAGCCTTCGTCAACCCGCGGGCCGCGCCCGTCGCGTAGCCCTCCTCGATCCACTGCGGGTTCTCCCACCCGAGCGTCGAAAAGGGGACGATGCCGGCGTCGAGCCACACGTCGCCGACCTCCTTGATCCGCTCGACCGGCTCGCCGCACGACTCGCAGCGGATCGGCACGTTGTCGATCCAGGGCCGGCGCAGCTCCTCGAGCTGCTCGAGGCCGCCGAGCGCCCGCTCCTCGAGCTCGGCGCGCGATCCGATGATCGTCAGATGGCCGCACGCGCACGGATAGATCGGGAGCGGCAGGCCGTAGTAGCGACGGCGCGAGATGTTCCAGTCGCCCATGTTGCGCAGCCAGTCGTCCATGCGCTTGCCCATGTACTCCGGCACCCATTCGACCTTGGCGTTCTCGTCGAGCAGCGTCGGCCGGATCTCGTCGACGGCGATGAACCAGTCGTCGGACAGGCGGAAGATGAGCGGCGTGTCGCAGCGCCAGCAGTGCGGGTATGCGTGCGTGTACAGGCCCGCCTCGACGAGCAGGCCGGTCTCGCCGAGCCGGCCGATGATCTGATCCGCCGCCTCCGTTGTCGTCAGCCCGTGGAGCCAGCCGTAGTCGTCGTAGAAGCGGCCCGACTCGTCGACCGGCGAGAGCACCGGCAGGTCGTGGACGCGCGAGAGCTCGAAATCCTCGCCGCCCGCGCCGGGCGCGATGTGCACGATCCCGGTTCCCTGGTCCATCGTCACCTCGTCCCAGGGGATGACGCGATGCTCGACCTGTGAGCCGGGCGGGAGGTCGTCGAACGGGCCGCGGTACCGGCGGCCGACGAGCTCGCGACCCGGCACGCGCTCGACGAACTTGTCGTCGGGGAAGAGCTTCACCGCGACCCACTCGCCGTTCTCGCGGCGTCCGTACTCCTCGTCGGGGTGCACCGCAGCCGCGACGTTGGCCGGGAGCGTCCACGGCGTCGTCGTCCAGACGACGAGCGACTGCCGCTCCTCGTCGAGCAGCGGGAAGCGGACGAAGAGCGACGGGTCGGCGCGCTCCTGATAGACGCCCGACATCGCGAGCTCGTGCTGCGAGATCGACGTGCCGCAGCGGGGGCACCATTCCGTCGAGCGGTGCCCCATATAGAGCCAGCCGCGGCCGTGGACGATCTGCAGGAACTTCCAGATGTACTCGATGTTCGTGTCGCTGAACGTGAAGTAGTCGCGGCCCCAGTCCATCCACTGGCCGAGCCGAATCGACCCTCGCGTGAGCGCCTCGGACGAGTTGACGACGACCTCGCGGCAGCGCCGAGCGAACTCCTCGAGGCCGAACTCCTCGATCTCGCGCTTCGAGTTGAGCCCGAGCGAGCGCTCGACCCCGACCTCGATCCAGAGGCCCTGGCAGTCGAAGCCGTTCTGGTAACGCTGGTCGAAACCGCGCAGTCC
>DATBAH010000026.1:0-14434 GCA_036271615.1 Gaiellaceae bacterium | reverse complement strand
AGCGCCTCCGCCTTGCGAACGAGATCCTCCGCCACGAGAAGCTGCTCGCGGTCCTGCCCGCCGCCGACGTAGTAGAGATCGTGCGCGCCGGGCTCGACGGCATCGCCCATTCCGAGCGCCGTCACCTCGAGCTCGTGGCCACGCCACGAGGCCCGCCGCGTGAGGACGGCGATGTTGCCGCGGTCGGCGTAGATGTTGAGGTAGTCGGGATAGAGGTGGCCGACGCGGATCGACGTCATTCGGAGCGCTCCCAGTAGGGCTTCGCGAGCCCGCGCGAGGCGAGGAGACGCTGCAGGCCGAGCATCGCGGTGTAGGTGGGGAGGACGACGAGCTCGCCTCCGTCCGGCGTCAGCTCGAGCCCGCGGTCGAGTGCGGCCGCGAGGTCCGGCTCGAGCTCGATCGCGTCCTCCGCGAGGCCGCCGTAGCGAAAGCGCAGCGCCAGCTCGGCCGCCCGCTCTCCACTGGAGACGAACCTCTCGAGGCTCGGCAGCAGAGGCTCGAAGTCGACGTCCCAGATCCAGGAGACGTCGCGACCGTCGGCGATCTCGTCGTTCAGCGCCACCACGAGCACGCGTGGCGCTCCGCCGTCGACCAGCGTGCGGACGGCCTCGTTCGCTCCGGTGGGGTTCTTGATCAGGAGCAGGAGGATCCGCTTCTCACCGACCGGGACCCGCTCGAAGCGGCCGAACGCCGCCGAGAAGCGGTCGAGTCCCGCCGCGATCTCGTCGAGCTCCGCGCCGAGCGCGCGGGCCAGAGCCGCAGCCGCGACCGCGTTGTAGACGTTGTAGAGACCCGGCAGGCGGAGCTCGATCCGCGCCGACCCTTCCGGCGTGTCGAGCCGAAAGGACGCGCGCTCGAGGCCGTGGAGAGAGACATCCCGTGCGGCGACCTCGAGCGTCGGTCGGGCATGGTGGCCGAGCGGGCAGCGGTAGTCGCCCAGGTGCCCGACGTAGGCGGCCGCGTAGTCGTACGGGGTGCCGCAGCGGACGCAGAACTTCGAGTCGGCAGCGTGCTGGAGGGAGGGACGGGCCACGCGCGGGTCGTCGAGGCCGAAGGCGACGCTGCCGGCACGTGCCTCGCTGACCGCGGCCAGCTGCGGATCGTCGGCGTTGTACACGAGCTGGGCGTCGTCGGGCAGCGCGGCCACGGCGTCCCGCCAGCGGTCGGCGACGAGCTCGAGCTCGCCGTAGCGATCGAGCTGGTCGCGGAAGAGGTTCCCCAGGCAAACCGCTCTCGGCCGGAGGCGTCGTACGAGCTCGGGCAGTGCCGCCTCGTCGACCTCGAACAGCCCGAGCTCGGCGTCTCCGGCGGAGAGCAGAGCCGAGGCGATGCCCGAGACGAGGTTCGCTCCCGCCGCGTTGTGTGCGAGCCGGTATCGGGGCCGGAGGATCTCGGCCGCCATCGACGTCGTCGTCGTCTTCCCGTTCGTGGCGGAGACGACCGCGGTCCCGTCCACCAGCCGAGCCGCAAGGCGGTCGACGGCATCTCGGTCGAGCTCGGCGAGGAGCCTGCCCGGGATCGTCGTCCCGCCGCCGGTACCGAGACGGCGCGAGAGCGCCGCGACGCCGCGTGCCGCGGCGATCTCGAGCGCGAGCGGGGGACGGGGACGCATCGCGCGAGCGTAGCTAGACACGCCTGCACGGGACTACTTGCGTATTACTCAACCTGCTCTACACTTATTGACATGGCGGAGAAGCCCCGCTACCGGGCGCTCGCCTCGATCGACCCGCAGGAGCTCGCGGATTTCCAGGCCGGCATCCGCAAGCGCTACACCGACGAGCAGATCGTGGCGGAGATCGTCGCGTGCGCCGAGCGGCTCGGCCGCTCGCCCACCATGCGGGAGTTCGCCGCGGACCCCGAGACCGCCGTGCACCCCCAGACGGTGATCGAGCACTTCGGCTCCTGGAATGCGGCGAAGCGCGCCGCCGGGCTCGTCCCGCGCCGTTTCGCGACGCGAGAGGAGCTACTCGGCCTGCTCCGGAACCTCGGCGAAGAGCTCGGCCGGCCACCCACGGCGCGCGACATCGACGAGCACAAGGGCCGGCTGCCGTCGAAGTCGCTCTACTGGCACACGTTCGGCTCCCTCACGAACGCGCTTCGCGAGGCCGGGTTCGACGTGCCGGTGGGGGAGGAGAGGCTCGAGCGGGCTGTCGACCAGGGTGTCGCGCTCGCCGAGGGGCTCGGCCGGCTCCCGAAGTTCGCGGACTGGGCCGAGGCGCGGCGCAAGGACGACTCGCTGCTGACCGAGTGGCAGGTCTATCGGATGTTCGAGGCGCGGCGCGGCGCGTGGTCGACGTTCCAGTTCCTCGTGCGGCAGCGACTCTCGGAGCAGGGCCGAGACGTCGCGAGCGACGGAACGCTCGTCTAGCTCTTACGCCGCGGTCGCGGCGATCACGGCGAGCCGCTTGAGGCAGTACGCGCTCTGTCCGGGGGCCCGGACGGCCGGCAGCGACCTCTCCTCGACGTAGCTCCGGTCGGGACGGAAGCCGGCCTTGCGCGCGACGCGACCGTCGCGGAGGCCGAGGAACGTTCCGTCGCGCACCTCGCTCAGTCGCAGACGCACGCCGGTGTACTCGGAGGTGATCTCGAGCGCCCTCCGGGTGGAGGCGAAGAAGACCTCGTTGCGGCCACGGCCGAGCCACAGCGGCCGTCCGATGCCGCGAGCGGCGAAGACGGTCCCGGGCTCGCGCTGGTCGAGCCAGGCCGTCGCCATCGAGCCGGCGATCTCCTCGAGGGCGCGAGGGTCGTTCTGCGAGTGCGCCGCGAGCGCGAAGATCGCCTCGGAGTCGACGGTCATCCGCGGCTCGGCGCGCGCGCAGGAGTAGGGGGCGAGCAGCTCGTCGTCGTTGACGATGATCCCGTTGTGGATCCCGACGACAGGCCCGTGGCGGACGGGATGGTTGTTGGCGGGGATCGACGGGTGGCCCTTCGTGTAGTCGCGGACGTGGACGAGTAGCTCGGTCGAGTGCTCCGGCACGCTGATTCGCTCGAGCAGGCGACTCGCGGCCGTCCGCTGCTTCGTGACCACCGGATACGTGTCGTGTCCGCCGCGATACGCGTAGCCGACTGCGTCGGCACCTCGATCGGCGATTCCTGCGAGCAGCGCTTGCGCAGCGAGCGTCCGGTCGACGCCGCTTCGAGACGAGAGGCTATATCCCGCAATGCCGCACATAACGTCCTAGGAAAGCTTTCTCCCTATCGGTATCCGAACCCTTCCACCGTAGGCCAAGTCAGTTAGGGCTTTCTAAAGGCGGAACCGGATGGAGCCGATACAAGCCGCGATGGAATCCTCTTTTGCGGCTGAGGAGCCGGCTCCGGAGATGGCGGCGCCGGTTGCCGACCCACTAAAGCTTTACGTCCGCCAGATCGGCGGCGGCGCGCTGCTCACGCGTGAGGAAGAGCGCGAGCTCGCGCGCCGCAAGGACGAGGGCGACGAAGGGGCGAAGAAACGGCTGATCGAGTCGAACCTGCGGCTCGTGATGGCCATCACGCGGAACTACACGAGGGCCAACGTCCCGCTGCTCGACCTGATCCAGGAGGGCAACCTCGGCCTCATCCGCGCCGTGGAGAAGTTCGACTACCGGCTCGGGTTCAAGCTCTCGACCTACGCGACCTGGTGGATCCGCCAGGCGATCACGCGCGCGCTCGCCGACCAGGGCAGGACGATCCGGCTGCCGGTGCACGTGGCCGACCAGGTGCGGCGGCTGCTCCGGGCCCGCCGCCAGCTGGCGCAGAAGCTCAATCGCGAGCCGTCGCTCGCCGAGCTCGCTCGCGAGACGCAGCAGTCCGAGGAGCGGGTCCGCGAGCTGCTCGAGCTCGTCGAGAATCCCGTCAGCCTCGAGACGCCCGTCGGCGACGGCGAGAGCATGTACGGCGACCTGATCGAGGACGTCAACTCGCTCGCTCCGCACGAGCAGTCGGCCGAGCAGGCGCGGGGGAGGGAGCTCGCGGGAGCGCTCGACGAGCTCAATCCGCGGATGCGCCGCGTCCTCTCGCTTCGCTTCGGCCTCGACGGCGAGCTTCCGCAGACGCTCGAAGAGGTGGGCTCCCAGCTGGGCATCACGCGCGAACGCGTTCGCCAGCTCGAAACGCGGGCACTCCGCGAGCTGCGGATGGCCGCGCCCGGCCTCGAGCACTATCTCCGCACCGAGTAGCCGGGCGAAGAGCTGCGCTCTTCGCCCGGAGGCTGAGGAACTCCGCCAGCGGGAGAGCGCGGTCTCCCGCTGGCTCCGTGCAGTAGGGCTTTGCTTTGGCCGCGGGAGCTCGAGCGTCTGTTCCGTCGCGGGCGCGCAAGCCTAGGAGGCGTGCGCGCCCGCTGGTCCGCGGCGTCGTAACGTGCCGTTACGCCGCCGCCTCGACGCACGTGAGGCTCGAAACGCTCAATCCACGCGGGCGCCGAAGGCCGGAGGCTAAGCCTCCGCGCCAGCGGGGCTTAGCCGCAGGCCGGACCGCGCTCGCGCCGGCCTCTGCCGCGCGCGAGCGCACGACAGCGGCCTCCCGTCCGCACACTCCAAAGCAAAACAGCACGGAGCCGCCGGGAGACCGCGCTCTCCCGGCGGCGGAGTTCCTTCTCCCAGCGAGCGAAGCGCCAGCTTCGCGAGCTATGGGGCTGCGACCATCTGCATCTCGCGGAGGTTCGCGAGCCTGCGGAGAGAGTCGAGCTCGATCTGCCGCACTCGCTCGCGCGTGAGGCCCAGACGCCTGCCGATCTCCTCGAGCGTCTTCGGCTCCTCGTCGACGAGCCCGTAGCGCAGGACGAGCACCTGCCGTTCGCGCTCGCCGAGTGCCTGCAGCGCGACGGCGAGAGCCTGGCTGCGGAGAGCGCCCTCGACGCGCTCCTCCGGCAGCGGGTCGTCGCCCGCGACGAAGTCGCCGAAGACCGCATCCTCCTGGTCGCCGACCGGCTGGTCGAGACTCGCCGATGCCCGTGCGGCGGCGCGGACCTCGCGTGCCTGCTCGATCGGCAGCGACGCCTCGGCTGCGATCTCGTCGAGCGTCGGCTCGCGGCCGAGCTCCATCCAGAGTGTCCGCTCGGCCCGGTTCATCTTCTGCATCCGCTCGACGATGTGGACCGGCATCCGGATCGTCCTCGCCTTGTCGGCGAGCGCTCGCGCGACGGCCTGGCGGATCCACCAGGTGGCGTAGGTCGAGAACTTGTAGCCGCGGCGCCAGTCGAACTTCTCGACGGCGCGGATGAGCCCGAGCGTGCCTTCCTGGATCAGGTCGAGGAAGGGGAGGCCCTGGTTGCGGTAGTTCTTGGCGATCGAGACGACGAGGCGGAGGTTCGACTGGATCATCCGCTGCTTCGCGGCTCCGTCGTCGCGCTCGATCCGCTTCGCGAGCTCGACCTCCTGTGCAGCGGTGAGGAGCTGGTGCCGGCCCGCCTCGCGCAGGAAGAGCTGCAGCGCGTCGGTCGTCGTCTCCAGCGGCTGGGCCGCCGGCGGCACCTTCTCGCGCCGCGGCGGCGGCTCGGGCTCGGCTTCGCGCTCCGGCTCGGCAAGCAGCTCGATCCCGCGCCGGTCGAGCTCCTGGTAGACCGCCTCCGTCTCGAGCGGATCGAGCTCGAGCGGCTCCAGCACCTCGACCAGCTCGACCTGCTTGAGCTGTCCGCTCGACTCGGACGCCTCCAACAGCGTCGCAAGCTCCTCGCTCGCGAGGATCGACTCCATCTCGACCGTGGTCACACGCTCCCCCTCAATCGGCGCTCCCTGGACGTTGTCCCGCCTGTCGAAGCTACCGAAACACGGCAACCCCCTGCGGGTCAAGTCCAGTGCACGATAAGCAATGTTATGTCAAGTAGCAGCAAAGCTCGCCAGGACGGCCTGTGCCCCGCCTCGATCGTCGGACGTTCTCGAGCCCTTCCTCCCGACTTATCCACAGGATGCACAGAGGGCTGTGGAAATGTTGATTATTCAACGTTCGCAAATTGCGGCATTTTCCGTTTCCGGGACCCTTGCGACGTGTCTCGATAGGCCATACATTCCCTCTTGCGCCGAGCACGGCGCGGGAGTAGGACGAAGCAACACCGGGAGGCTGTACGAGGCGGCCCGCAAGGGCCGAAGCGGAAAGTCAGTCGGGGTTGTGGACGAAACCGCGACCGGCTCGGCGAATTTTTTTGGTCCGCCCTCTCCTTGCGCCTCGCGGATCCCGCCTCGACTAGGATCGGCTCGATGCACCCGCCTCGTCCGCCGAGCATCGACCAGGGCGTGATCGCCCTCATCTGGGCCGTCGGCCTCGGGGCGTACATCTACTTCGGGCTCCTGGCTGTCGGAGCAACCGGTGCCACAGCCGTCGTGATCGCGATGGTCTCCTTCGCCGCGATCTGGCTGGTCGTTCGTCTGCGCGGCGAGGACGTTCCGGCGCGCCGCCGCCGGCGCTCGTAGGCCCGGCCCTGGCTCAGGCCGCGCGTCGCCGATCCGAGCTGTGCGGCGCGAGCGCGAACACGAGCTTGTGCGCGAGCTCGTTGCCGAGCCGCTCGTCGAGCCGTTCGCGCGCCGGAACGGCCTGCGGATCGAGGCTCTCCAAGTGCGCGACGAGCAGCCGCACGCCGCGGTGAGTCGTCTCCTGGGCCAGGACGTTCATCCTGATCCCGTATATCGGAGGACCTACCCCTTTAGCGTGATCCCTCCCGGCAGGGATCCGCGGCCGCTTCACTCGTTCGGGAGGAAAGGAAGCGACCGCGAATCGCTTTCGTGCGGGTCAGCGAGCCGGCGTTCGGGTGCGCGTCTGCGTCGTCTCGTCGGCGGACGTCTCCGGCTCGGTTGCCGCACCACGCGTGGCCGACCATTGCCGCTCGGCCGCGACGGGCTCGTCCGCCGTGGCTGCCTCGGTCTCGTCCACCGGCGCCGGAACGCCGTCGAGTGAGAGGCCGAGCATGAGACCGAGTCCGAACGCGAGTACACCGTGCCAGAGGCCGACCGAGTGCACGATCCCGAGGATCCCGAGCGAGTCGCTCCAGGAGTCGATCCTGCCCTCCTGCCAGCCGCTGCCCGGCTGGTTCGCGAGCAGGATCCAGCCGACGCAGACGAGGACGGGCACGAACGCAAGGGCGAATGTGCCCGGAGACATCCGCAGCCTGAGACCCTTCGTCCAGGTCCCCACGTGGTTCGCCAGTGCGATCAGGAGCCCGGCGCCGGCCACGACGGCCATCGCGAGCCAGAAGCGTCCGGTCGTCTGTGTTCCGATCTGCGCGGCGCCCCAGAGCCCGAGTCCCACCAGCGCGGCTGCGAGCGCCAGCGTCAGACCGCGCGACGTGTCGTACATCCTGTACCTGCGCATTCCTGTCACCTCGTTCCGTTGCCCGATGCGAGTGGAACGGTCGAGTCCCACCTCGGGGTGCGCCTACCCGGATTACTCGAGGGCAAGCCTGCGTACGTCGAACGACGCCGACCAGAGCTCCGTCCGGAACTCGTCGACCGTCGTGAGAGCGTCCTCGGCGAACACGTGTTCCACCACCCCTATCTCGCGGTCGTTGTGGAACGGGACGTCGACGTGCGTAGGCGAGACGAGGTTGAGCGACAACCGGCGACAGTTCGGGCAGCGCACGGCGAGGCCCACCGGCCCGTCCGTGGCGGTGAGCAGCGAAAACGAGGACGGAAACACCGGACGCGCCTGTTCCTCGGGGTAGCAGAAGAAGCTCCACGGCCACTCGCCCCGCTTGATGTGCACGGCTGCGAGTGCCCCCAGCTCGGCGCCCACCGGGTCGACCTGCGAGGTCATGAGGTTGAAGAACTCCCCTGCCTCGAGCCCGAGCGGCGACCAATCCAGCTCCTCGTGGGTGAGGAGACCGTCGTGCTCGCCGCCGCAGCCGCAGCTGAACCGGACCCGGAAGACGGCCGGATGCGCCGCGCCGGGGAGCTGTTCGATGCTGAGGAAGGCCGAGAGCGGCACCTGCGTCTCACCTCGGACGGGGCAGGCGAATGCGTAACGGCCCGTGAGCGGGTCGTACATGGGGACGTTGTAGAGACAGCGCCGGACGACCGGCGGAGAGCTCTCAGTACGTGATCAGCGCAAAGAGGTCGTAGTCCGCAAGGCGCTCGCGGCCGCCCAGGAACGAAAGCTCGATCACGAAGTTGACGCCGACCACGGTGCCCCCCAGTTGCTCGACGAGCCCCGCGATCGCCTCAACCGTCCCGCCCGTCGCAAGCACGTCGTCGTGGATGACGACCCGGGCGCCGCCTCCGATCGCATCGGCCGCCACTTCCAGCGTGTTCTGCCCGTACTCGAGCGCGTAGGTCGCGGAAACGGTCTGCGGCGGGAGCTTGCCCGGCCGCCGGGCGGCGACGAAGCCACACCCGGCCTCGACCGCGATCGCAGGGCCGAGCCAGAAGCCGCGCGCCTCGGCGCCGAGCACGAGATCCGCCCTGCGCTCGCGCGTCCAGTCGGCGAGCTCCGTCACCGCCTGCCTCAGTGCCTCCGGATCGAGCAGGAGCGGCGAGATGTCCTTGAAGCCGACGCCCGGCTCCGGGAAGTCCGGGACCTCGCGGACGCGCGTCGTGAGATCGATCCCCGCCACGTGCGCGAGGCTACTCGACCAAGCGGCGGACGTTGCGCCGTAACAGGAGGTCGGCGAGCTCCTGCGCGTTCTGCGAGAGCCGCTGCAGGTCGCCGAGGGCGGCCCGTCGGCGCTCTGCGCTGCGAGAGCGGAGGGCGGGTCCGAGGACCGCCTCGAGCAGGCTGCTCTCACGGTTGGCCGCGGTGCGGAAGGCGCGCAGGTTCCGCGCTCCGATCCCGAACTGCGCGAGCGACTCGCACGCCGCCGCGATTTCCGCCTCGCTCTCGGCGTAGAGCCGTTGCCCGTCCTCGAGGCGCGACTCGAGCAGCCCGAACTCCTCGAGCTCGCGTGCGCGGTCGACCGTGATCCCGGCCCGGTCGCAAAGCTCGCCGAGATCGAGCTCCTCCTCCCCGTCGTCGACGACGCTGCGACGCCGCCGCCGCTTCGCGCCGGCGCCTGCCTCGAGCTCCTCGCGGATCACCCGCAGCGGCAGGAACTCGTCTCGCTGCAGGCGCAGGATCGTCTCCAGGCGCTCGACGTCGTCCTCCGAGAAGAGCCGGTAACCGCCCTGCGTCCGGCGGGGGTTCAGGAGCCCCTGGTCCTCGAGGTAGCGGATCTTCGAGATCGAGATGTCCGGGAACTCGTCCTTGAGCCGGTTGCACACGGTGCCGATCGTCAGCAACCGGCGGTGCGAGGGTGCTTCGGTGGCCGCCATCAGCGTTGGAGGAAGGTGAGCCGGTACTTGCCGATCTGGATCTCGTCACCGTCCCTGAGCTCTGCCGTCTCGACTCGCTCGCGGTTGACGAACGTCCCGTTGAGACTGCCCTGATCCTCGATCTGCCAGCGGTCGCCGTCCTGCGAGAAGACGGCGTGCTTGCGGGACACGGTGACGTCGTCGAGGAAGATCGCGCACTCGGGCGAGCGTCCGATCGTGGTCGGGCTCGGCTCGACGGGGAAGGTCTCACCGGCGCGTCCACCGCCCGAGCGCACGATCAGCGCTGCGCCGTGGACGCCGAGATCCTCGAGCGGATCGAGGCTCTCGGGCAGCTCCGGAGCGGTGAACGCCTCCGTCGACTCCCCTTCCTCGGGGACGACGAGCGCCGCGCCGCACTTCGCACAGAAGTGGGCGGACTCCGGGTTGCTGTACCCGCATTCGGGGCAGTAGACGTTCGCCATCAGGCAGGCGGGGCGGCCTTACCGGTGAGGATCGCCGTGAGCGACTCGACGTCGACCGTCTCGAGGACGCTCCTCCCCTCGGTCTTCTGCAGCCGGGCCACGAGCTCGGCGCGCAGGATGTCGATCTTTCCGTGCAGGAGCCGCCGGCGGTACGAGACCTCGTGCTCCTCCTGCGTGAGCTCGTCGATCAGTTTCTTGAGGTCGTCGTCGGCCAGCGTCGCAAGATCCGGCAGCGGTTCCATCGTGCCCTTTCGTCGAGGGTGAAGCTGAACTTTAGCCTTTGCGTTCGGAGGGAGCAAAGAACGGCTGGGGCTAGGCGCGGGTAGCTGCCGCCTCCCCCTGCTCGATCTCGTCGACGAGCGCCCGCATCTCGCGTGCGAGCTCGTCCGAGACCTCGCGAGTGTCTCCCTCGGCGTAGAGGTGGAGAAGCGGCTCGTCCTGATCCGGCAGCACCTGCACCCAGCCCCGTTCGTCGAAGAGCTTGATGCCGTCGGTCAAGTCGAGGTCGCGGCCCGCGAGGCGCTCGTTGAGCACCCGCATGACGAGCCCCTTGAGCGCCCAGGGGCACGGAATCTGATGGTGCACGAGCGTCGGCTCGGGCAGCTCGGCGACGAGCTCGGAGAGGGGCCGGTCGACGGGCGCGAACAGCTCGAGCAGCTTCGCGAGGCTCGCCACGGCGTCGTAGCCGGGCAGGAACTCGGGGAAGACGTAGCCGCCTCCCACGGCGCCCGCGAAGACGACGCCTCCCTCGGCGGCCGCGCTCGTCAGCTCGGGGAGCGACGTCGGGGTCCGCACGACCTCCAGCTCGGAGTTCTCCACGAGCCGCTCCACCTGGCTCGTCACGGTCACGGGGAACGCGAGCTTCCCGCGGCGGCGGCCGTTCGAACCGAGCAGGCGGAGGAAGAGCAGCAGCGCCTGCTCGACCGGCACCTCGCGTGCCTGCTCGTCGACGAGATGCAGCCGCTCGGCGGAGCGGTCGAAGACGGCGCCGAGATCCGCCCCCACCACGGGTACGAGCCGTTTCGTCTGCCCGATCGAGGCGGCGAGCCCGGGAGCGGCGTCGGCGTAGTCGGGGCCTTCCCCGGTGAAGGCGTGCGCCGAGACGACCTCGACCCCTAGCGGTCCGAGCACGAGCGGCAGGACATACGAGGCGCCCGAGAAGCCGTAGTCGACGACGATGCGGAAGCGGCGGGCGCGCACCGCCTCGGCGTCGATCGTCGAGAGCAACTCGGCGGCATACGTCTCGCGGACGCGTGCGGGATAGGAGATGCCGCCGACCTCGGCGGCCGCGACGCGCCGAAACTCGCCGCGCGTGAAGTGCTTCTCGACCTCCTTCTGCATCGCGGCGCTCATCTCGACTCCGAGCGGCTCGAAGAACGTGATCCGGATCACCTCGGGGTCGTTCGCGCTGATGCCGACGTGGAAGCCGGCGTCGTGCGCCTCCGACTTCACGAGGTGGCGGGCGACCGCGGCCGGGCTGACGCGGAGATCCTCCACGTGGACGCCGGTCGACGAGATACCGGAGATCATCGCGCGCTTGATCATCCGGCAGGCGGGCGCACCCTCGCGGCTCGCGACGACGCGGGCGCCTCGTTTCAGCGCGGTGCCGAGCGCGGCCGCGAGCCTGACCGCGACGTCCGGGGTCAGGTCGACGTTCACCATCCCCGCGACCCCGTGCTTGCCGAAGACGCGGGTCGTGCCCCGCGACTCCCAGATCAGGCTCTCGTGCAGCGTCGACCCGGTCTCGACCTCCTTGAACGGATAGATCCGGACGCCGGGCAGGATCACGCTCTCGGCGCCGACGGTCACCTCGTCGCCGATCGCGACTCCCTCGTGCACGCGCACGTGCGCGCGCAGGTCGCAGCTGCGGCCGACGATCGCACCCACGACCTCGGTGCTCCTGCCGATGTACGTGGAGGTGTCGACGATCGAGCGCACGACGCGTCCCCGCTCGCGCACGGTGACGCTCGTCGAGAGCACGCTGTACGGACCGATGTGGGCGCCGCGGCCGACCCGGCAGTAGTTGCCGAGGTACGCCGGCCCGGCGATCGCGTCGAGGTCGTCGAGGTCCACCCCGTCCCCCAGCCAGACGTTGCCGCGGATGCGGATTCCCGGGATCTCGAGCTGCACGCTCTCGTCGAGCGCGTCGAAGTTCGCCTGCCGGTACTGGTCGAGGTTGCCGATGTCCTGCCAGTAGCCGTCGAAGACGTGGCCGTAGATCGGCCTGCCCATCTCGAGCAGCAGCGGGAAGAGCTCCTTCGAGAAGTCGTACGGCCGGTCCTGCGGGATGTGCCTCAGCACCTCCGGCTCGAGCACGTAGATGCCCGTGTTGATCGTGTCGGAGAAGACCTGCCCCCAGGACGGCTTCTCGAGGAACCGCTCGACGCGGCCGTCCTCGTCGGTGACGACGATGCCGAACTCGAGCGGGTTCTCGACGGACTTGAGGCCGATCGTCACGGAGGCCTGCTTCTCGCGGTGGACTTCCACGAGCTGCGTGAGATCGACGTCGCAGAGTGCGTCGCCGGAGATGACGAGGAAGGTGTCGTCGAGCCTGCCGGCCGCGCGCTTCACCGAGCCCGCGGTGCCGAGCGGCGACTCCTCGACCGAATAGCCGATGTCGACGCCCAGGGTCTCGCCGCTGCCGAAGTAGCTCCGGATCGCCTGCGGCAGGAAGGCGACGGTGACGATCACGTCCTCGAAGCCGTGCCTGCGGAGGAGCTCGACGATGTGCTCCATGCACGGCTTGCCGACGATCGGGACCATCGGCTTCGGCTGGTTCGACGTGAGGGGGCGCAGCCGCGTGCCCTCTCCCCCTGCCATGACGACGGCCTTCATCGCTGCAGCTCTCTCCGGGCCTGTGCGATGTAGAACACGCCGGCGACGACGGCGAGCACGATGCCGACCCAGAAGAGGTAGAGCGGCCACTTCGTCGCGGAGGCGATGACGATCCGGAAGAAGATCGCCGCGTAGAGCACCCAGGTCGCGGTCTTGCCGACCGCGTTCACCTCGATCTCGATGCCCCGCGGGGCCAGCAGCATGGAGCCGGCGAGCAGGAGGACGTCGCGTCCGAGGATGACGGCGAGCCCCAGCCAGGGGAGCCGGTCGTAGTAGGCGAGGAGGATCACGGCGGCGTCGATCATCAGCCGGTCGGCGAGCGGGTCGGCGAGCTGACCGAAGCGGGACTCGACGTGCCAGCGGCGCGCGAGGAAGCCGTCGACCTGGTCGGTGATCCCCGCGATGCCGAATGCGACGCCCGCAGGCCAGCTCGAGCGGTGGCCGGCGCGCACCATGAGCACGACGAAAACGGGGATCAGCGCGAGCCGCGCGATGGTGAGCGCGTTCGGGAGCTGTGCGAGGGGTGGCGAGACGGCCGGAGCCTCCATGTGGAAAGGATACGGGCGTGCCGCAGCTGCCTCGAATCGCCGGGTTCGTGAACGCGCACTGCCATGCGTTCCAGCGGGCGCTGCGCGGGCGCGCCGAGGGCGCCGACTTCTGGGCCTGGCGCGAGACCATGCTCGAGCTCGCGCAGGGCCAGACTCCGGAACACGTCCGCACGAGCTACGCCGAGGTCTACCGCGAGCTGCGTGCCGCCGGCTACACGGCCGTCGGCGAGTTCCATTACCTCGGGCTCGAGGAGGGGCGCGCAGCGGCCGAGGCTGCTGCCGAGGCGGGAGTCGAGCTCGTGCTGCTCCACGTCGCGTACGCCCGCGGCGGGATCGAGCGGTTCCGGCAGGAGTCGGTGGCGGCGTACCTGCGCGAGCTCGAGCAACTGCGGGCCGACGGGATCCGGGTCGGCGTCGCCCCCCACTCCGTCCGCGCATGTCCGCGCGACTGGCTCGAGCAGCTGGGCCTCTACGCCGCCGAGCACGAGCTGCCGCTGCACGTCCACGCCGACGAGCAGCCGCGCGAGATCGACGAGTGCCTCGCCGAGCACGACCTGCGTCCCATCGAGCTGCTCGACGCCTGCGGCTGCCTCGGGCCGCGCACGACCGTCGTCCACGCCACCCACGCCGACGGCCACGAGCTCGACCTCCTCGCGGCGGCGGGCGCGCGCGTCTGCGCCTGCCCGACGACCGAGGCGAACCTCGGCGACGGCTTCCTGCCGGTCGAGCGCCTGCTGCACCGCCGGATCCGGCTCTGCATCGGCTCGGACTCGAACGTGCGGATCGACCCGCTCGAGGAGCTGCGCGAGCTCGACGGCATCGCCCGGCGCCAATCCGGTCGGCGCGACGTCTTCGCCGTGGACGATCTCCTGAGCATCGGTTCCGCGAGCGGTGCCGAGGCGCTCGACCTCGCCTCGTGGCCGGACGTCGCCGTCGACGTGACCCACCCGCAGCTCGCGGGAGTCGAAGACTGGCGGAGTGCGCTCGTCGCGAGCTGCTCGGCAGACGTGCTCACGGAGTGAAGCGGAGAGCGGGGCAGCGCCTTCCTCAGTGGAGTGCGAACCAGGTGGTGCCGGGGTAGTCGAGCGTGCCCGACCCGAAGTACAGCTCGAGGCTGCCCTCGTCGTTCGCCACGATCGTCCAACACACGTAACCGCTCGTGGACTGGCCCGAGTTGATGGGAGCGCTGAGGTCCAGAGGGGGTTGCGGCCCGGGCTCGGGACAGGCGTTGCCGGACGGGTTGTACGACGTCTTGTCGCTTGCGACGACGTTGTAATCGAGGGCGCCGGCCGTCGTCGAGCCTTGCCCGCTGAACGTCAGCGTCAGGTTGGCGTCGAAGTACTCGTCACCGGCCAGGGCGGGCGGCGAGAGCTGGACATTC
>DATBAH010000025.1:0-45549 GCA_036271615.1 Gaiellaceae bacterium | reverse complement strand
CTCGAGGGCCGCGCGCACGAGGTCTCCGCCGGACGTGCCCGCTCCCGCGGAGGCCGCTTCGGCGACTAGCCGGCTTGCGCGATCTTGAGCACCTTCTCGACCGCGACCCGGAGCGGCTCGGGCACTTCGCCGTTGCCGCGGAAGCGCTGCCAGGCCTTCTGCGGCTTGCGGCCGCGCGTGCCGGCCCGCAGTCCCGAAACGCTCTCGAAGTCCGGCGTGAGCACGACGGTGCGCCGGCTGCCTGCGACCTCGCGGATGAGGCGGTTGACGACGCGCTCCGACTCGACCGGGCGCATGCCGCGCGGCGCGTCGCGGTCGTGGACGACGACGTACGGGATGCTGCACGCGTTCGCGATGCGCGCGAAGAGCGGCATGTTGCCCTTGCCGCCGCACTCGAGCACGAGGATCCCTTCCTTGTCGAGATCGATGCCGAGGGCATCGAAGACGAGCGGGAAGATGAGCTTCTCGGTCCGCCCCTCGACGAGCACGGCGCAACGCGCGAGGAAGAGCTCGGCACGGTCGCTGTCGAACTCCGAGAGCGCGCGGAACGTCTCGGCCTCTGCGAGCGGCTCCGGCTGGAAGAGCGACGTCCCGCCAGACGCCGTGTGGCGGACGAGCGCGAGCTCCTCGAGCTTGTCGACGCTGAGGAAGACGGGTGCGTGGGTCGAGTAGAGGACCTGGTTTCCCGCCTCGCTCAGTCCTCGCAGAAGGCCGTAGAGATGACGCTGCGCGTGTGGGCTGAGGTACAGCTCCGGCTCCTCGATCAGGAGCACGAAGTGGCGCAGGTGCGACGCGAGGAGCCGCTCCATGCCCGCCACGAGCGCGAGCCCGCCGTCGGCCGCAGCCCAGTGACGATCCACCGCCGGCGGCTGGACGAGCTCGGCGACCTCGGCCGCGCCCCGCCCGGTGGCCGGCGCCACGAGCGTCCGCGAGCGGAGGTTCGCCGGCAGGAAGAGCACGGGCGGGGCACCGGCCCGGTTGAGGTTGAGCGTGTCGGGCGGCCGGGCGTCGAGGAAGATCGTCCCCTTGGCCAGGTCCGCCTCGAGGCGGATCCTCCCTCCTGCTCCGTCGCGGGCGACGTCGTCGATCGTCGGCGGCGGCGCCGCGGCTTCGAGCAGCGTCCAGATCGCCGTCAGCACGGTGGACTTTCCGCTCGACGCCTCTCCGACGAGCGCGCAGACGGAGCCCGGTGAGAGGTCGAGCTCTCGCGCCGCGCGGTATCCCTGGATCGAGACTCGTCTGACCGGCGGCGGCACGCTCAGGGTGCCCAGAGAGCGCCGAGGTACACCGCCGGGTCTCCGGGCTCCCAGCGGCCGAGGAAGCGCTGGATCGGCGGGTGGAGCACGACCTCGTCGAGCTCCGTCGGGTCGAAGAGGCGATGCCCGCGCACGGCCGCGTCGGTCGATGTGACTCGCTCGAGCGAGCGTCCGGAGAGGTCCGCCGCGAAGATGATGTGCACGACGTGGCGCCCGACGAGAGGCCGCTTGGGCGCGATCGAGTCGACCACCGCGACAGGCCCCTCGAACGTCAGGTCTTCGCCGATCGCGACCTCCTCCTCCAGCTCGCGCCGCAGCGCCTCGACGAGGCTCTCGCCGCCGTTGACGCCTCCGCCGGGGAGCAGCCAGTACTCGCCCCGCCCGGACTTCTCGTGCCGGCAGAGAAGCACGCGGCCCTCCCAGCTGAGGACGGCCGAGACGCGGATGCGGGGTTCGAGCGTCATCAGTGGGCGGAGCTGCCGAAGCCTTTCTCGCCGCGTTCGCTCCCCGGGAGCTCCATTACTTCTCTGGGCTCGGTCAAGACCACCGGGACGATCACGAGCTGGGCGATCCGCATCCCCGGCTCGACGACGAACCGCTCGTTCCGGTCGGTGTTGAGGAGCACGACCTTGAGCTCGCCTCGGTAGCCGGCGTCGACGAGGCCCGGCGAGTTCAGGACGGCGATGCCATGGCGTGCCGCGAGCCCCGAGCGCGGTTGCACGAAGCCGGCGTGACCGTCGGGGATCGCGACCGTGAGGCCGGTGGAGACGACGGCACGCTCCCCCGGTCCGAGCTCGGCCCGTTCGCAGGCGGAGAGGTCGAGTCCCGCGTCCCCGTCGTACGCGCGCGTCGGCAACGTCGCCTCGGCGTGCACGCGCCTGACGTGCAGCTCGGTCACGCGCCCGTCCTGCGGCGCCGGGGAGCTTCCTCGGCCACGAGGTACGGCGCGAAGCGCCGCAGCTCACGCCGCGGCAGGCGTGCGACGACGAGGACGCCCTCGGGCGTGTCCTGCCGCTCGTCGATCGGCGCGCCGAGCGCGTACAGCTCGTTCAGGCGTCCACCCTCGTCGTACGGCACGAGCAGGCGTACGCGCTCGAACCGCTCGCCGAAACGCTCGGCGATCTGCGCACGCAGCTCCTCGAGCCCCTCGCCCGTGAGGGCCGAGATCTGTAGTGCGTCGGGATACCGGTTCGCGAGCCGTCGCCTCCCTAGGGTGTCGACGGCGTCGATCTTGTTGACGATCAGCTCGACGGGTAGCTCGTTCGCGCCGATCTCCCGCAGCACCCCGTCGACGGCGGCGATCTGCTCGACGAGGTCTTGCTCGGAGGCCGATCCGTCGACGACGTGGAGGATGACATCGGCGACCAGCGTCTCCTCGAGCGTCGCCGCGAAGCCCTCGACCAGCTGATGCGGCAGGCGGCGGACGAAGCCGACGGTGTCCGTGACCAGGTAACGGCGCCCCTCGTGCTCGAAGCCGCGCGTAACCGGGTCGAGCGTCTCGAACAGGCGGTCGCGCACCGAGACATCTGCGTCGGTCAGCGCGTTGAGGAGCGTCGACTTGCCGGCGTTCGTATAGCCGGCGAGCGCCACGGTCGGCGTCTCGGTGCGGCGCCGTTCCTTGCGCCGGACGTCGCGCTGGCGGCTGAGCTTGCGGAGCCGCTCGCGGAGGACTGTGATGCGGCGGCGCGCGAGACGCCGGTCGGTCTCGAGCTGCGACTCGCCGGGGCCGCGCGTTCCGACTCCGGCGCCGAGGCCGCCGGTGCCGCCGCCGAGCCGCTCGAGGTGCTGCCACATCCCCCGCATCCGCGGCAGGTTGTACTCGAGCTGCGCGAGCTCGACCTGGAGCTTTCCCTCGGCGCTCACCGCGTGCTCGGCGAAGATGTCGAGGATCAGTTGGGTGCGGTCGACGACGCGCGCCTGGAGCGCGTTCTCGAGCGTCCGCTGCTGGGGAGGGCTCAGCTCGCCGTCGACGATCAGCACCTCCGCGTGCGCGCCGCCGTAGGCGTCCTTCAGCTCCTCGAGCTTCCCCTTGCCGACGTATGTGCGCGCGTCGGGCAGCCGCCGGTGCTGGACGACGCGGCCGACGGGCTCGACCCGAGCCGTCCGTGCAAGCTCCTCGAGCTCCGCCAGCTCGTCGGCGCCGTCGGCCCCGGGTGCGAGCACGGCAAGCACGAGCCCGCGCTCGGGCTCGGCCGCCGAGGAGCGATCGGGCTGTCTCACCGCCATCCGACGGTCATTATGACTCCTGCCATGCCAGCTTCAGATCTCGCGGCCAGGACGCTCGAGCTCGTCGACGTCCCCTCGGAGAGCCGCCACGAACGCGCCGCGATGGAGCTCGTGCGGAGCCTCCTGCCCGGCGAAGTGCTCTACGACGACGGCGAGGCGATCGTCTGGGGAGACGCTGCGGCGCCGGTCGCCCTCGCGGGCCACGTCGACACGGTGCCGGCGCAGGAGAACGTCCCCGGCCGGATGGCCGACGATGCAGTGCACGGCCTCGGGGCGAGCGACATGAAGGGCGGTGTCGCGGTGATGCTCGAGCTCGCCCGCGCGGAGGCTCCGGCGCGCTACGTGTTCTTCACGCGGGAGGAGGTGCCGCTCGAGGAGAGCCCGCTGCCCGCCGTGTTCGCGAGCGGTGTGCTCGACGGCACCGAGCTCGCCGTGGTGCTCGAGCCGACCGACGCGATCCTGCACGCGGGCTGTCTCGGCAACCTCCAGGCACGGGTCGACTTCCAGGGCGAGAGCGCGCACTCGGCCCGCCCGTGGACGGGGAGCAACGCGATCCACGCGCTCGTCGAAGGCCTCGCGCCACTCGCCGGGCTCGACCCGCTGGAGGTCGAGCTCGACGGCCTCGTCTACCGGGAGGTCGTGAGCGCCGTGCGGGTCGAGGGCGGGATCGCGGCAAACGTCGTACCGGCGCGGGCAGCGGCGGAGCTCAACTTCCGGTATGCGCCCGGCCGCTCGCGCGAGGAGGCCGAGGCGCGGCTGCGCGAGCTTCTGCCGGTCGGCGAGCTCCGGGTCCTCCACAACTCGCCGTCGGCTCCGCCCGCCCTCGGCAACCCCCTCGTGGAGCGGCTCCGCGAGCTCGTCCTGGAGGTGGCGCCGAAGCAGGCCTGGACGCCGGTCGCGCAATTCGCCGAGCAGGGCATCGACGGGATCAACTACGGCCCCGGCGCGACGTCGTACGCGCACCGGCAGGACGAGCGGATCCCGATCGCGAACCTGCACGCGGTGTACGAGACGCTGGCTAGGTTCCTCTCATGATCAATCCGGTTCTGGCCGAGATGGCGGTGTACCCGTTCACGCGGCTCGAGGAGGAGCGCCGGAGGCTGCTGGCGGCCGGCGTGGAGGTGATCGACTTCGGCAAGGGCGACCCGAACGAGCCGACCGACCCCATGATCCGCCGCGCGCTCGTCGAGGCGCTGCCGGAGCGGGCGCCGTATCCCCTCGCGCAGGGATTGCCCGAGCTGCGCGACGCGGCCGCGGGCTGGCTCGAGCGCCGGTTCGGCGTCACCGTGGACCCCGAGCGCGAGATCGTGCCGACGTACGGCTCGAAGGAGGCGATCTTCTCGCTGGCGCAGGTGCTCGAGACCGGCGGCCGCGTCGTGGCGTTCGGCGAGCCGGCGTACCCGGTGTACGAGCGAGGCGCGCTCTTCGCCGGCGCCGAGGTGAGGACGATGCCGCTGCGGCGCGAGAACGGCTTCCTGCCGGACTTGGAGGAGCTCGACGACGACGTCGCGCTCGTCTGGGTCAACTACCCCCACAACCCGACCGGCGCCGTCGCTCCGCGCGAGTTCTACGACGAGCTGGCCGAGGCGGCCGAGCGTCACAACTTCGTCGTCGGCTCCGACGAGGCCTATACGGAGCTGTGGTTCGACGAGCCGCCGCCGTCGGCTCTCCAGGCCGCCGACCGCTCGCGCCTCGTCGTCTTCCAGACGCTGAGCAAGCGGTCCTCGATGACCGGCTACCGCTCCGGGTTCGTGGCCGGGCCGCCGGAGATCGTGGCGGCTTTGAAGGCCTACCGTCCAACCGTGGGGACGGCGCCGCAGGAGTTCGTGCAGCGGGCTTCCGTCGTCGCGTGGAACGACGAGCGGCACGTGGAGGAGACTCGCGCGCGGTACCGCGCCAAGCGGGACGTCCTGATCCCGGCGATCGAGAACCGAGGCTGGGAGATCGTGGCGAGCGAGGCGACGATGTACCTCTGGGTCGTCGGGCCCGATCCTGCTGCGCTGCTCGAGCGCGGGATCATCGTCTCGCCGGGCGAGATGTTCGGACCGAGCGGCGAGGGCTATGTCCGCTTCGCGCTCGTGCCGACGCTCGAAGAGTGCGAGCGGGCAGCGCAGATCCTGGTGGAGGTTTCGTGATGGACGTCGAGGCGACGATCGCGGCGCTCGACCGCGGCGAGGTGCGGGTCGCGGAGAAGATCGACGGCGAGTGGCGCGTGAACGAGGAGGCGAAGACGGCCATCCTCGAGTACTTCCGGGTGCGGAAGGTCGAGCCGATCGAGGTCGGGCCGTTCGAGTACCTCGACAAGATCCCGCTCAAGCACGACCACGCCGAGCGCGGCGTGCGCGTCGTGCCGCCGGCGACGGCGAGATACGGCTCGTTTCTCTCGCCCGGCGTGATCCTGATGCCGAGCTACGTCAACATCGGTGCCTGGGTCGGCCCGAACACGATGGTCGACACGTGGGCGACGGTCGGCTCGTGCGCACAGATCGGCGCCGACGTCCATCTCGCCGGCGGCGTCGGAATCGGCGGGGTGCTCGAGCCGGTGAACGCCCGGCCGGTGATCGTCGAGGACGGCGTGTTCGTCGGGTCGCGGTGCGTCGTGACCGAGGGCTGCATCGTGGGCGAGGGCGCGATCCTCGGGGCAGGTGTCGTGCTCACGGCGTCGGTACCGATCGTCGACGTCACGAGCTCGGAGCCCGTCGAGCACAGAGGCCTCGTGCCGCCGCGCGCCGTCGTCGTACCGGGGGTGCGCGAGCGCGAGTTTCCGGCGGGAACGTATGGGCTTCCCACGCCGCTCATCATCGGCTGGCGGGACGAGTCCCACGACCGCATGTCCCTGAACGACGTGCTCCGCGAGTTCGAGATCGCTACCTGACGCGGCGTTTTCGGACGGTTCCTGCGAAGACGTGAGCCGGCCCACACCCCCGCCCAGGGTGGGGTTGCTGTCCCTCCGCCCTCGTGATGGACGATATCGGTGAACCTGCTACGGGTCTGTGCGGACTTCCCGTCCTGAGCCCGGCGATTTCACTCCTCGAGCGGCTCCGCCGGCCCCGTGAGCCACGCTCGGCCGTCGGCGAGGCGCACTCGCAGGTCGCCGCCGGGGAAGTGCACGAGGACCTCGCCCTCGCCGTGGGTGGCCGCCGCGACCGCAACGGCGCTCGTCCCGGACGCGGCCGTCTCCCCCACACCGCGCTCCCACACGCGTGCACTCACCTCACCCGTTCGCTCCACGCGCGCGACCTGCACGTTCGTCCGCTCCGGAAAGCGCGGATGCGCCTCGAGCCGCGGGCCGAGCTCCTCGATCCGACCCGGATAACCCACGACCACTGCGTGTGGGTTGCCAACCGTGACCGGCGTCAGCTCGATCCCGTCGACGAGCTCCCGCGGCCCGACCTCGACCGGCCCGAGCTCCGATTCGTAGAGACCGTCCTCCACCCGCCGCACCTTCACGGCTCGCTCGCCGACGTGCACCCACGCTCTCGCCGAGCCCGTGCGGCGCATGAGCCAGGCGGCGGCGATGCGCGTGCCGTTGCCGGACATCTCGGCCCGGGAGCCGTCGGGGTTGACGATGTCGACAGTCACGTCGTCACCGTCGACCGAGAGAACCTCGACAGCGCCGTCCGTACCGGACAGGTCGACGCCGACCGCCGGCCCCTCAACGACGAGATAGACGTTCCCGTGTGCGTGCCAGCGCGACGATCTCAGCAGCGGTCTCCTCCGGTGGCCGGTCGGCCGCGACGATAACGAGCCCCTCGAGACGGCGCAGCCACTTCCGCTGGTACGCGGCATACCGGCGCGTGCGCGCGGCCAGGGCCGTGATCGCATCCTGGCGGGGCAGTGTGGCCACCTCCTCGAGGCCGATGACCTTCCGCGCGGTCGTCGACGGCCCGGCGAGGACCGCGCTCCGCACCTCCTCCTCTACGCCGGTCTCGAACATGCCCCGCGTCCGTGCCGCGATTCTCCGGTCGAGCTCGGCCTTCGGAACGTCGAGACCGACGAGAAGGGTCGGATGCCGCCAGCCGCCGCCGAACAGGGCCTCCCGACGAGGGACGAGCGACTGTCCGGACTCCGCAAGCTCGAGCGCCCGGACGACCCGTCGCCGGTCGTTCGGGTGGATTCGCTCGGCGGCCGCCGGATCGAGCTCGCCGAGCCGCGCGTGAGCTGCGTCGGAGCCATCCTCGTCGTAGAGCCGCTCCCAGCGTTCGCGCACCCCGGGCGAAGGGGCCGGCGGCAGCTCGAGCTCGGCGAGCGCAGCGCGGAAGTAGAGACCCGTCCCGCCGACGACGAGCGGCGTTCGTCCGGCGGCGAGAATCTCGTCGACGGCCGCGTGCGCGAGCGGTGCGTACTCACCTACCGAGGCGACATGCGACAGCGGCCACATTCCGACCAGTCTCTCCGGGTTGAGGGACTGGTTCGTGAGGATCGGCAGGCCGTCGTAGACCTGCATGGCGTCGGCCGAGACGACCTCGGCCGGGATCAGCTCCGCTACGGCCGCCGCGACATCCGACTTCCCGCTTGCGGTCGGCCCGAACACACCTATGACGAGCACCGCGTCAGGCCGCGGCGAGCGCGAGCTGCGCGCCGGCAAGGGTCGTCGAGGTCGCGCTCGCGATCGCAACCGAGACAAGCTCGCCCGGAGCAGCGTCCCCGCTGAAGTTGACCGTCGTGTTCCGCCGCGTCCGGCCGCGGAGCAGCTCCGGCTCGGTGCGGCTCGGACCCTCGACCAGCACCTCTTCGACCATCCCCACCCGTCCCGAGTTTCGCTCCGCCGCCACTCGTTGCACGACTTCGACGAGCCGCTCGATTCGCTCGCGCTTGACCTCGTCGGGCAGCTGATCCGGCATCGCAGCCGCCTCGGTGCCCGCCCGCGGCGAGTAGACGAAGGTGAAGGCGCCGTCGAAGCCGACCTCCTCCACGACCTCGAGCGTCTCGAGGAAGTCGTCCTCGGTCTCGCCGGGGAAGCCGACGATGATGTCTGTCGTGAGAGCAAGGTCCGGGATCGCGCCTCGCAGCTCCACGACGAGCCGCAGATACCGCTCACGCGAGTACGTCCGGCGCATCGCCTTGAGGACCCGGCTCGAACCGGACTGGAGCGGCAGGTGCGCGTGCTCGCAGACCGCCGGACACTCGGCCATCGCGGCGATCACGTCGCGACGGAAGTCCTTCGGATGCGGGCTCGTGAAGCGGACCCGCTCGACGCCTTCGACGGCGTCGATCGCGCGCAGCAGCTCCGCGAAGCTCGCGCCGACGTCGCGGCCGTACGAGTTGACGTTCTGGCCGAGGAGCGTCACCTCGCGGACGCCCGCTGCGGCGAGCTGCTCCACCTCGGCGAGGACCTCGCCGGGACGCCGCGACGTCTCGCGCCCGCGGACGGCCGGAACGATGCAGTAGGAGCAGACGGAGTTGCAGCCCATGGAGACCTGCACCCAAGCCTGGAACCGGCGCTCGCGATGGGTCGGGAGCTCTGCTGCAAAGGCGCGTTCCTCGCCCGTGCCGAACGAGCCGCGTTCGATCCCCTCCCCGCCTGCGCCCAGCCAGGCGCCGAGGTGAGAGATCGTGCCCGGCCCGAACGCGACGTCGACGTCCGGATACAGCGCGAACAGCCGCTCCCGCTGTGCCTCCGCGTAGCAGCCGCCGACGGCCACGATCGTGCCGGGCCGCTCGCGCTTCGACTTCGCGGCGTTCCCCATGTGCGCGGCGAAGCGCGTGTCGGGCTTCTCGCGGATCGTGCACGTGTTGAGGACGATCACGTCGGCCAGCTCCTGGGAGGGCGCCTCGCCGAGCCCGAGCTCCTCGAGCAGGCCCTTGATCCGCTCGGAGTCGTGGGCGTTCATCTGGCAACCGAACGTCGTGACGTGGTACCGCTTCACGGCGCGTAGCGTAGCCCCGCCCGCTTACGCGGCCTGGATCGGCGAGTCGGCAGCCCGGTCGGAACCATCTCGTGTGGGCGGCGGTGCGCTGGCCGCATGGTTCTTTGCCACGTCGACGGTGCGGCTCTCCCGAATGACGGTCACCTTCACCTGGCCCGGGTACTCGAGGCGATCCTCGATCTCGCGTGCGATCTCGTGGGCGAGCAGCGCTGCTTCGTCGTCGTCGACGTCGCCCGGGCTGACGATGACCCTGATCTCGCGCCCTGCCTGGAGGGCGTAGACCTTCTCCACGCCGGGCTTCGACGCAGCCAACTCCTCCAGTGCCTCGAGACGCTTGATGTACTGCTCGAGACTCTCGCCCCGCGCGCCGGGCCGGCTCGCCGAGACGGCGTCGGCGGCGATCAGAAGGACGGCCTCCACCGTCTGCGGCTGCACCTCGTAGTGATGTGCCTCGATGGCGTGGACGACCCCCTGGGACTCCGAGTAGCGCCGGGCAAGCTGAGCCGAGATGAGCGCATGCGAGCCCTCCACCTCGTGGGTCATCGCCTTGCCGACGTCGTGGAGCATCGCTGCGCGCTTCGCGGTCTGGACGCTCGCCCCGAGCTCGGTCGCCATGATCCCCGCGAGGTGCACGACCTCGAGCGTGTGCTTGAGGACGTTCTGGCCGTAGCTCGTGCGGAACCGAAGCCGGCCGAGAATCTGGACGAGCTCGTCGGGGAACGGGCCGCAGTTCGCCTCGAAGACCGCCTGCTCCCCCGCCTGGCGTACGACCTCCTCGACCTCGGCTTTCGACTCGTAATACGTCTCCTCGATCCGCGCGGGGTGGATTCGGCCGTCTTCGAGGAGCTTCGTGACCGTCAGGCGGGCGACCTCACGCCGGAGCCCGTCGAAAGACGAGAGGACGACCGCGTGCGGCGTGTCGTCGACGATGAAATCGACCCCGGTGAGGTGCTCGAGCGCCCGGATGTTGCGACCCTCCCGCCCGATGATCCGTCCCTTCATGTCGTCGGACGGAAGCTCCACGACGGTCACCGTCGTCTCGGCCGTGTGAGTGGCGGCCACGCGCTGCAGCGCGTCGGCGACGAGGTTGCGGGCCCGGCGCTTCGATTCCGCACGCGCCTCGTCCTCGAGCATCCGGACGCGGCGAGCGAGCTCGTGCCGAGCCTGCTCTTCTCCACGGTCGAGTACCAGCTCCCTCGCCTCGGCCTGTGTCAATCCGGCCACGCGCTCGAGCTCGGCGAGCTGCGCATGCTTCGTGTCCTTCAGCTCGTCCTGGAGCTGGCGGATGTGCTCCTCGCGGTCTGCGAGCCCCTGCTCGCGACGCGCCAGCTCCTCGAGCTTCTTCTCGACCTCGACCTCCTTCGCCAGGACGCGCTCCTCGATCTTCAGGACCTGCGCACGACGGTCGGTGAGCTCCGCGTCGATCTCGCTCCGCAGGCGGACGGCCTGCTCGCGCGCTTCGACCTGCGCCTCTCGCCGCACCGCATCGCCTTCGCGCCGCGCGTCGTCCAGCAGCTGGTCGCGGATCCGGCGCGCCTTCGTCACTCCGGTCGTGCCGAAGACCGAGACGGCCAGCAGGGCGATGGCAACGCCTCCGGCGATCCCGATGGCGATTCCGATCCCGATCAGCACGTGCCGGCTCCTTGGTCGGGGACCCAGCCGCCTGTGGCGGCACGTCCCATCCGGCGCCGGACCTACCCGGCAGCTATCCGAGAAGCCTTTCTCCGGCAGACAGGGAACTGCCGGACAGTCGCAGCGCTACCTCGCGCGCGACCTCCGAGTTGTCGAGAGTGAACGGTTGATCATCGGACCTGGTTTCGGAAAAGCTGCTTTTGCAGGCAAAACATCGAATGGAATGCGTACGAATGGTATCGGTCTCAGGCCTCCTGCGCAAACGCGGACCCGATCTCGCCGAGCGTCTCGCGTGAGAAGCCGCGCCCGGCAAGTCGGCGGAGAAGCGACGGGGTGACGTCCTTGCCGGCGACCAGCCGCCCGACGCGGGTGAGCTCGGGCTCGAGAGCCGCGATCGCGTCAGCGGCGGCCTCGGCTCGGATCTGACGCCGCCGAAGGTCGGCCCGGATAGCTGCATCGCCGTAGCCGCGGCGTGCAAGCACCTCGGCACGGTCCTCGGCCAGACGTACGTCGTCGACGAGGCCGGCGCGACCGAGGCTCTCGAGCGCATCCTCGCGCGCTGCTCCGACGTGCCCGGCGCGTGCCAACCGTTGCTCGAGCTCGGCTCGCGACCGCGCACTCGTCGCGAGCGTCCGCGTCGCCTGGGAGAGCGCTCTCGCGCGGCGGATCTCTCGCGCGAGCTGCCTTGCGGTGTGCCGGTCCAGCGAGCGCCCCACCCCGAGCCCTGCCCGCACGACCACATCCGCCGGCAGCACCCGCCACTGGCGGCCGTCCAGCTCGACGGCGACCCGCCCGCGCTTCCGCTCGCGGAGCGCCGTTATGGTCGGCGTCACGCCTCGGCTTCGGCCGACGCGAGCGCCTCCGCCGCCACCTCCGCCTTGCCGTTCGATGCTGCCGACTCCTCAGCTGCGACCGGCAGCAGCCGAGCCGACGCGATCTGGTCCGAGCCGAGCTCGACCTGGATCTGCTGCAGGATCTGCTGCGTCACGTCGGGGTGCTCGCGGAGGAAGGCCGTCGCGTTCTGGCGGCCCTGGCCGAGCCGCTCGTCGCCGAAGCTGAAGTACGAGCCAGACTTCGTGACGACCTTGCGGTCGAGGCCGGAGTCGAGCACCGTGCCTTCCCAGGAGACGCCCGAGCCGTAGATGATGTCGAACTCCGCCTGCTTGAACGGCGGCGCGACCTTGTTCTTCACGACCTTGACGCGCACCCGGTTGCCGAACGCCTCGACGCCGTCCTTCAGCGTCTCGATGCGGCGGATGTCGAGCCGCACGGAGGAGTAGAACTTCAGCGCGCGACCGCCCGGCGTCGTCTCGGGGTTCCCGAACATCACGCCGATCTTCTCGCGCAGCTGGTTCGTGAACAGGCAGATCGTGTCGGTGCGGTTGAGGGTGCCGGCGAGCTTGCGCAGCGCCTGGCTCATGAGGCGCGCCTGGAGACCGACGTGGCTGTCGCCCATCTCTCCCTCGATCTCGGCCTTCGGGGTCAGCGCCGCGACCGAGTCGATCGCGACGACGTCGAGCGCGCCCGAGCGGATGAGGAGCTCCGTGATCTCGAGCGCCTGCTCGCCCGTGTCGGGCTGGGAGACGAGGAGGTTGTCGATGTCGACGCCGATCCGCTTCGCGTAGGCCGGGTCCATCGCGTGCTCGGCGTCGATGAAGGCGCAGATGCCGCCCCTGCGTTGCGCCTCGGCGATCACGTGGTAAACGAGGGTCGTCTTGCCGGAGGACTCCGGACCGAAGATCTCGACGATGCGGCCGCGCGGCAGCCCGCCGATTCCGAGTGCGAGATCGAGCGCGAGCGAGCCGGTCGAGACGGCGCCGACCGAGACCGCGGCGCGGTCGTTCATCTTCATGACCGAGCCCTTGCCGAACTGCCGCTCGATCTGGCCGAGCGCCACGTCGAGTGCTTCGTGCTTGTCCACCTCAGCCTCCTAGAGCGACAGATTCCAAGACTTCGTACCGCGCCCCACCGGGGTGCAGCCGGGATAGGTAAGCAGCCGCGTCGGACGGAACGAACGTTCGTACCGGCGGCGGATCGAGCCGGAGCCGCGGCCGGTCGCGCCAGCGCGCGACCGTGAGGTGCGGCAGCCAGTCGCGCCTCTCGCGGTGGTAGACGCCGAGCTGCTCCAGCCGCTCCTGAACGTTTCCGGCCAACCGCGCCGCGCGGGCTCCGTCGTCGGCGAGCACGAGCATGCCGACGCTCCGCGTCTCGCGGTAGCGAACGGGCGTGAGGCGGATCTCCCCCGCCCCCGCCGCAGCGGCGCGCAGCGCGCCGACGATCGGTTCGAGCTCGCCCGCCGGACGGTGACCGAGAAACGCGAGCGTGACGTGAAGGTGCTCTCGCGGGACGACCCGGACGCTCCCGAGTCGCTCCCGCTGCCAGCGCTCGATCTCGTCGAGGACGTCGTCGGGCACGCGCAGGGCGAGAAAGAGCCGGAGTCGTTCATCGCCGCCCACGCTAGCGGTGGAACTCATGCGGTTTCTTCGCGGGTTCCCGTCAGAAGCGCACGCAGGAGGTGCAGCGAGGTCACGGTTGCACGGACGCGGATCTGTGCGCGCTCGCCGGGGAGGTCGAGCGTGCGCGCTCGGAAGCCGTCCGGACCGGACGCATGGAGGTAGACACGGCCGACAGGCTTCTCGGGCGTCCCGCCGCCGGGACCCGCCACGCCGGTGACCGCCACCGCCACGTCGGCGCGGAGCCGCCGCCGCGCTCCCTCTGCCATTGCCGCTGCGACCTCCGCCGACACCGCGCCGTGCTCCACGAGCAGCTCCTCGGGAACCTCGAGCTCCGAGCGCTTTACCTCGTCCGCGTACGCGACCACGCCCCCGACGAAGCTCGAGCTCGAGCCGGGCACGTCGGTGAGCCGCGCAGCAACCATCCCTCCCGTACAGGATTCTGCTGTCGCCAGCCGCAGGCCGCGTGCGCCCGCGAGCGAGAGCACGAGCTCCTCGACCCGCCGTTCGTCGCGCGCGAACAGCCACTGCTCGAGCCGGTCCGCGAGCCCGGCTTCGAGGGCATCCGCACGCTCCTCGGCCCCAGGCTCGACCACCAGGTCGATGTGGATCTCGAACTCGCGCGCACAGATCGTCGCCTCTACGCCGTCACCGTCGCCGCCCGCATCCTCGAGCGCGCGCGCGACCGCGGATTCGCTGACGCCGAACAGCCGCAGCACCCGACGCCCGGGCGGACGCGTCCGCTCGAGAAGGTCACGCATGGGCTCGCTCGCAAGCGCGTTCGGCCAGAGCCTCCGCAGCTCGCCCGGCGGCCCTGGGAGGATGACGACGACACACCCCGTCGGCGCCTGCAGCACCAGCCCCGGGGCAGTGCCCGCGAGGCCGATCGACACCGCCGAAGACGGACGCGTCGCCTGCTTTGCGACCCCGGGAGCGAAGTCCGCATACGGCCTCCGCAAACGTTCGGAGACCGTGCGTGAGATCGACTCGATCTCACGCTCGAGCGCGTCGTCGACGACCAGATCGAGCCCTGCCGCCCGCGCGAGCAGCTCCACCGTGCGGTCGTCGTGGGTCGGGCCGAGACCGCCCGAGATGAGGCATGCGTCGGCCTCCAGTCCTTCACGCAGCACCGCTTCGAGCTCGGCCGGAGCGTCCCCGACGATCGTGATCCGGGCCGGCTCGAGCCCGTGGCCGAGCGCCTCGGCCGCGAGGAACGGACCGTTCTTGTCGGTGCGCTCGCCGCGGACGAGCTCGCTGCCGGTGACGACGACGACCGCGCGCGGCCGCGGATCGGTCACCCTCCGAGGCGCGTCGTCCGCTGCGGTGTGACGAGGACGCGGAGGCGGTGGTTGCGCGCGGCCGGCAGCGCGACGGCCCGGCCGTCGAGCGTGATGTGGAGGCCGGCGGGCGTGCGCACGAGGAAGTAGAACCGGTCGCCCGGGATGCGGTCGGTCTGGCCCGGCGCCACGGTTCCCTGCAGGACGAGCTTGCCGGAGGCGCTCCCGCGGCGCACCTCGACGTACGTTCCCCGCTTCACGCCCTCGAGGACGAGCTGGCGGGCCGGCGTCGACCGGTGGTGCTGCTTGTTGTTCGAGCCGAGGCCGGGCACGCGCGTCGACGAGCCGGGAATGCTGAAGGCCGCGAAGACGAGTGCCGCGACGACCACGACGCCGGCGAACGCGATCAGGACGACGCGCCGGTCGACGGGGCGTCCGCGCGTTCGGATCCGGGGCCGCTCCGTACGCGGAGGCAGCTCGTCGCGCCAGCTCGTGATGAAGCGAGATGCGTACTCGTCGACGTACACGTCGCCGTCGAGCCCGAGGTAGTCGGCGTACGTCCTCAGGAAGCCGCGGATGTACGCGTCGCCGGGAATGGACGTGAAGTCCTCCTCCTCGAGCGCCCGGATGTACTTCGCGCGGATCTTCGTCGCGAGCTCGATCTCGGGATAGCCCACTCCCTGCCTCTCGCGGGCCTCACGCAGGCTGTTGCCGATCTCGAACACGCAGGGAGTCTAGAGCGCGGAGGGCGCGGTGGTGCGTCCCCTCCCTAGTGCTCGAGACGCAATAGCAACTCGTAGAGGCCGACTGCGATCGAGGCCGAAAGCGTGACGCAGATTCCCGCCACCGCGAGGATGCGGCCCAGGCGGATCCACGCCGACCCGCCCACGTGGCCGAGCGTCCGCGCGATCGCTCCGCGCGCGCCGCGGGCGAAGAGCAGCGACACGGTGGCCGCACCGGCGGCGACCGGAATCGCCCAGACGGCATCGAGGAGGACCGCGCCGGGGACCTTCCGCGTCAGCTCGACGGCCACCGGGATCGCGGCGACGGCCACCACGCCGAAGAGGAAGGCGAGCCAGGCGCGGATGTTCGGCCTGTTCGGCTGGGAGAGGGTCTGAATGCGCACTGCCACTCAGGGAGCCATTGTAGGCGGCCGCAGGACGGCGAACGGGTCGGTGACTTCCAGCCGGGTGCTGCGAAAGCGGTAGATCGCAGCCGGCCTGCCGCCGCCGCTACCGGAGTGGCGCTGCTCCCCCGTGTCCTCGAGCACCCGTCGCCGGAGCAGCACACGCTGGAGATTCGTCGCGCTCACCGGATGGCCGAGCGCGGCGGCGTAGAGGTCGCGCAGCTCGGCGAGCGTGAAGCTCGGGGGCGCGAGGGCGAAGCCGAGATTGGTGTACGAGAGCTTCCCGCGGAGCCGCTCGCGTGCGCTGAGGAGGATCGACTCGTGGTCGTACGCGAGCTCGGGCAGCGCATCGAGCGGATGCCAGCGCGTGTCCTCCGGCACCTGCGGGTCGAGTCCGCTCGGAACGAGCCCGAGGAACGCCGTCGCGAGCTCACGCCGGATCGGATTGCGGGACGGCTCGCTCCGCGTCTCGAGTTGCTCGAGATGCGCGACCTCCCGCACGTCGACTTTCTCGGCCAGGTGCCGGCGCATCGACTCCTCGAGCGTCTCGTCTGCCGCCAGTGTCCCGCCCGGCAGCGCCCAGCAGTGGGCGAACGGCTCACGCGCCCGCTGCCAGAGCAGCGCCTGCAGCCGCCCGTCGCGCACCTGGAGAACGGCCGCGAGCACGGCATGCACGGAAGTTTTCGCCTGGGAGTCGTCAACCATGTAGACTCGGGATCGAGGTTATCGATTGTGAGGCAAAAACGCGAGAGATCCGACGTTCTGGTCGTCGGAGCCGGTGTCGCCGGCCTCTCTGCTGCCCTCGCAGCAGCCGATGGCGGCGCCTCGGTCGTCGTGCTCGCGAAGGCCTCGCACACGCGCTCCAACAGCTATGCGGCTCAGGGTGGCGTCGCTGCGGCGGTCGGCCCGGACGACGACCCCGCCCTCCACGCTGCCGACACGCTGGCGGCAGGCCGCGGCCTCTGCCGGACCGGTGCCGTCGAGCTTCTCACGGCCGAGGCTCCCGCGCGGATCGCGGAGCTGCGCGGTCTCGGCGTTCGCTTCGACGAAGGGCTCGGCCGGGAAGGCGGCCACTCGCGCGCCCGCGTCGTGCACGCCGGCGGCGCGGACACCGGGCGTCACGTCGCGAACGTCCTCACGGCGCGGGTTCGCGAGCACCGGCGCATCCGTCTCGCGGAGGGCGAGCGCATCACGACGCTCGAAACGGTTCGTGGAACCGCAGTCGTCCTTGCCACCGGCGGCTACGCCGCCCTCTGGGCGCGGACGACGAACCCACGCGGCGCGGTCGGCGACGGTCTGCTCCTCGCGCACGCCGCGGGCGCCGCCCTCGCCGATCTGGAGCTCGTCCAGTTCCACCCGACGGCGCTGCGCGACGACAACGGCCACGACGGCTTCCTGCTCTCCGAGGCGCTCCGCGGCGCCGGCGCGACTCTGCTCGACGACGGCGGCCAGCGCTTCGTCGACGAGTTGGCGCCGCGCGACGTCGTCGCGCGCGCGGTCGCGGCCCACGCGGGAGCGCGCCTCGATCTGCGGCCGGTCGAGCGCGACCGCTACCCGACTCTGATGGCGACGCTCGCGGAGGCGGGCTACGACCCGGCGGACGAGCCTGTCCCCGTCTCCCCCGCCGCGCACTATGCGATCGGCGGAGTCGTCGCCGACCTCGACGCACGCACGTCGGTACCCGGGCTGTACGCCGCCGGAGAATGCGCCTGCAGCGGCATCCACGGCGCGAACCGGCTCGCCTCGAACTCGCTGCTCGAATGCCTCGTCTTCGGCCGCCGCGCAGGACTCGCGGCCCTCGACGGCCCCCGCTTCGACGCCGACGCGGCGCCGATCGCTCCTGCGCCCGACGTTGGCGCCGAGCTCTGGGGCGACGCCGGGCTGATCCGCAGCGCCGCGGGCCTCGGGCGGCTGCTCGACTCGCCGCACCCGCTCGTGCGCCAGATCGCCGCTTGCGGCCTGGCGCGGGAAGAGAGCCGAGGCGTCCACTTCCGCGAGGACTTCCCGGTCGAGAGCGAGGCCCTCGCCGGGCATCTCGTCATCCACCCCGATCGCGAGCCGGTGCTCGAGCGATGGAGTTGACGCAGGCGGACATCGAGCGCGTCGTGACCGCGGCGCTGACCGAGGACGTCGGGCCGGGCGACGCGACGACGCTCGCGCTCGTTCCTGAGGACGCGCGCTGCAGGGCAGAGCTGCTGCTCGAGGAGCCCGGCGTCGTCTGCGGCGTCCCGGTCGCGGCGGCTGTCTTTCGCGCGCTCGATCCGGCAGTCGAGACCAGGGCCGAGCTGGACGAAGGCACGGCAGTCTCCGACGTGCCCGCCGTTCTCGCCGTGGCCGAGGGGCCCGCGCGCGCGATCCTCAGCGGCGAGCGCGTCGCGCTCAACCTGCTCGGGCGGCTCTGCGGCATCGCTTCCCTCACCAGGCGCTTCGTCGAGCTGACCGAGGGGACTCGCACGACCGTCCTCGACACGCGCAAGACGACCCCGGGCCTGCGAGCGCTCGAGAAGTACGCCGTCCGCTGCGGGGGCGGCCGCAACCATCGCGCCGGCCTCTACGACGGCGTGCTCGTGAAGGAGAACCACCTCCGCGTCGCCGGCGGAGTCACCGCGGCGCTTGCGGCTCTCGAAGGCCGCGTCGACGGCCTGCCGGTCGAGGTCGAAGCCGAGACCCTCTCCCAGCTGCGCGAGGCGCTCGAGGGCGGCGCGCCGCGGATCCTGCTCGACAACATGAGCCCCGAGGAGGTGCGCGAGGCGGTCGAGCTCGCCGCCGGCCGGGCAGAGCTCGAGGCCTCCGGCGGCGTCTCCCTCGGCACCGTTCGCGCCTACGCCGAGACAGGAGTCGACTTCGTCTCGGTCGGCGCGCTCACCCATTCCGCACGTTCGCTCCACGTCTCACTGGAGGTCCGATGACCGCTACAGCCCCAACCACCACCGAGCTCCATGAGGAAGTCCGCGCGCTCGCGGCGGCGAAGGACGCCGTGATCCTGGCCCACAACTACCAGCGGCCGGAGGTGCAGGACGTCGCGGATTACGTCGGCGACTCGCTCGGCCTCTCGCGCCAGGCGGCCGCCACCGACGCGCAGACGATCGTCTTCTGCGGCGTCCACTTCATGGCCGAGACCGCGGTCATCCTGAGCCCGGAGAAGACGGTCCTCCTCCCCGACCTCGGCGCCGGCTGCTCGCTCGCCGCCTCGATCGACGCCGAGCAGCTGCGCGAGTGGAAGGCGCAGCATCCCGGCGCGGTCGTCGTCTCGTACGTGAACACGACAGCGGAGGTGAAGGCGGAGAGCGACTACTGCTGCACGTCCGGGAACGCGAAGTCCGTGATCGAGGCGATCCCACCGGAGCAGGAGATCCTCTTCCTGCCGGACATGTACCTCGGGCTCTGGCTCGAGAAGGTGACCGGCCGGAAGCTCACGATCTGGCTCGGCGAGTGCCACGTCCACGCGGGGATCCGCCCGGCCGACATCGAGCGGTGGCAGAGCGAGGCGCCCGACGCCGAGCTGCTCGTCCATCCCGAATGCGGCTGCGCGAGCCAGGCGATGGCGTTCGGCAACGAGCGGACGCAGATCCTCTCGACCGAGAAGATGATCGACTATGCGAAGCGGTCGCCGAAGCAGCGCTTCCTCGTCGCGACCGAGACGGGCATCATCCATCGCCTCCAGCAGGAGGCGCCCGGCAAGCGGTTCGAGCCGGTGCGCGACGACGCCGAGTGCCGCTACATGAAGCTGACGACGCTCGAGAAGGTGCGCGACTCGCTCCGCGACGGCAAGCACCGGATCACGGTCGAGCCGGAGCTCGCCGACCGCGCACGCCTCGCGATCGAGCGCATGGTCTCGATCACGTAGCTCGCGAGCCGCGTCGAGAGTCATGCTCGACGGCGCTTAGAAGATCCAGTTGACCGGGTAATAGAGGGCGGCCGCGACAATGGCTGCGGCTGGAAGGGTCACGAGCCAGGCGACCACAATGTTGCCCGCTACGCCCCAGCGGACGGCCGAGAGGCGTCGGGTTGCGCCGGCGCCCATGACCGAGCCGGAGACGACGTGGGTGGTCGAGATCGGGAAGCCGAGGCGGGTGCCTGCGTAGAGGGTGGTACCGGCTGCGATCTGGGCTGCGAAGCCGTGCTCGGGTTGCATCTTGTAAATCCGTTGTCCAAGCGTGCGGACGATGCGCCAGCCACCGACGTAGGTTCCGGCCGCGATCGTCAATCCCGCTGTGATCTTCACCCAACTCGGGATGTAGAAGCTCGAGATCGAGCCGTGCGTATAGAGGGCCAGCGCGATCACGCCCATCGTCTTCTGCGCATCGTTCGCGCCGTGTGTGAAGGCGACCCAGGTGCCGGAAAAGAGCTGGCCGGTACGAAACCCCCGGTTGGCCATACCAGGCGTGAGCCGGCGGAAGAGCCAGTAGATGACCACGAGCAGCGCAAACGCCCCGGCGAAGCCAATCACCGGTGAGACCGCACCAGGGACTATCACCTTGTGCCATAAGCCCGACCACTCGACCCCAGCCGTGCCCGATTGAACGAGCGCGGCACCGATCAAACCCCCGATGAGGGCGTGGGTCGAGCTCGACGGTAGACCAGCCCGCCACGTAAGAAGATTCCAGGTGATCGCGCCGAAGAGCGCAGCGAGCACCGTCTGTTGAGTAACCAGATTGGTGTTGACGAGCCCACTACCCACCGTGGTTGCGACGGCGGTGGTTACGAACGCTCCGGCCAGGTTCGCGGCCGCCGAGATGAGCACCGCCGGGCGCGGTGAGAGCGCTCGCGTCCCAACCCAGGTCGCGACGTAGTTTGCCGTGTCGTGGAAGCCGTTGGTGAAGTCGAACGCGAGTGCAACTGCAACCACGAAAACGAGCAGCACCATGGTCTAGAAGCTCCGCGTCAGCGGTTCTTGACGACGATGGCCTCGAGGACATTGGCCGCGTATTCACAGGCGTTCATGGCCTCCTCGAGGCTCTCGTGAATGTCCTTCCAGCGGATCACCTCGAGCGGATCGGCACGTGCCATGAAGAGGGTCGAGACGCTGTCGTGCAGGATCCGGTCGCCCACGTGCTCGAACTCGCGTAGCTCGGCCAGATGTGCCCGCGAGTCCTGGAAGCCTTCGAGCAGCGCGACGGCGTCGGCGAGCTTCCCCGCGGAGCGCCGAATGGTCTGCGCTTGCTCTCTTGCCTGCAGGCGGATCTCCTCCACTCCATAGCTGACGACTTTGCTCGCAGCCTCGTCGATGTGGTCGCAGACGTCATCAAGGGCGCCCGCGAGCCGGTACATGTCATCGCGGTCGAACGGGGTCACGAAGGTGCGGTTGAGGAGGTCGACGAGCTCATACGTCAGCTCGTCTCCCTGGTGCTCGAGCTCCTTCACCTGCCGTCCGAGGTCATCCGCGCCGTCCGGGAACCGGTCGAGCAGTTCGACGAGTAGCTCGGCGATCGCAACGATGTTCTCGGCCGAACGGTTGTAGAGGCCGAAGAACTCGCGCTTCTGAGGGGTCAGCGTCAGGCGGGCCACGGCAGGCCGTTGTCTATCAGACCGCCAGGGGATTGTGTCCAAGTTGTGACCGCGGAACCCGGCTCGAGGCTCCGTCTCCCAGGGAGCTAGGCGCCGGCTTCGCGAGCTACTGCTTCGCGTACGGCTTGCCGTCGGCGGCCGGGGCGACCGTGCGCCCGATCACGCCTGCAAGCGCGACGAGCGTGAGCACGTACGGGAGGATCTGGAACAGCGTCGCCGCCTGGCTCGAGTACACCTGGAGCTTGAGCGCGAGCGCGCTCGAGAAGCCGAACAGAAGTGCGGCCGCGAACGCGCCCGCCGGCCGCCAGTTGCCGAAGATCATCGCGGCGAGGGCGATGAAGCCCTTCCCGCTGGTGATGTTGAAGATGAACGTCCCGTTCCCCTGCGGGCCCAGCGACAGGTAGACGCCGCCGATCGCGACCAGCAGACCGGAGAGCACCACGCAGCAGTACCGGACGAGATAGACGTTGATGCCGACGGTGTCCGCGGCGCGCGGATGCTCGCCGCAGGCGCGGATCCGCAGCCCGACCGGCGTCTTGAAGAGCACGACGTACGCGAGGATCACGAGCACGAAGCTCGCCCAGGTGAGGATGCTCAGATCGCCGATCGAGCCTTCGAAGAAGTTCCCCAGCCCTGCGATGTGGAGGTTCGGCACCACCGAGATGTTCCCGGTGACCTGGCCGTTGTAGAACTGCTGGAAGAAGTAGCCGGTGATGCCGAGCGCGAGGAAGTTGATGGCAAAGCCGGCGACGATCTGGTCGGCACGGAGGTGGATCGCGAAGAACGCGAGCACGAGCGCCAGCAGGCCGCCGGACGCCATTCCCAAGAGCAGCCCGACGACCCATGTGCCGCCCCGGTCGGAGCCGTAGAGGCCCCAGAAGGCGCCCATCAGCATCATCCCCTCGAGGCCGATGTTCACGACGCCGCTCCGCTCCGAGAACATGCCGGCGATCGCGCCGAAGACGAGGGGCGTCGCCAGCCCGAACGTCTGGGCGATGAGCGTCGTGTCGAAGACGGTCTCCAGGTTCCCCGTCCCGGAGCGCGTCGCGAGGATCCCGAGCCCGATTCCGAGCAGTCCGGCCACGGCGGCGCCCCAGCCGAGCCTCCTCCGTCCGCGGGTCGCCGTCCAGATCCCCAGGGCGATGGCGACGATGCCGATCGCGATCGGCCACGTCGGCGAGCGAGCCTCGATCGGCGGAATCGCGAGGAAAGCGGCGAGCGCGCCGAGGAAGATCGCCACGTAGCCGGTGGAGGCGGGATCCCGGAGCCGCTCGCTGACGGGATTTTCCAGACCCTGTCCCCAGGCGGTCACGCTGTCGTCGCCTTCGCGGGAGTTTGTGCAGGCGGCCGCCGCGCGCGCAGGCGCTTGCGCGAGTTCCAGAGGTAGAGAATGAGGATGTCCGCGCCGATGAACAGCACGACGAGGCCCTGGATGATGTACGTCAGGTTCGTCGCGAGCTCCGGCTGGATCACGTTCGAGCTGAGACCCTGCGTCGTCCCGTAGAAGAGGCCGCCGAAGAGCAGCGAAGCCAGGAACACTCCGACCGCTGTGTTGCGACCGAGCAGCGCTACCGCGATGCCGGTGAAGCCGATCTGGCTGACCGCAACGTCGAGCTGGCCGTACTGGTAGAGGTAGCCGAGCATGTCGAGCGCGCCTGCGAGCCCCGCGAACGCGCCCGAGATCGCCATCGCCCGGATGATGTTCTTCTTCACGTTGATGCCGCCGTACGCGGCCGCCTCGGGGTTGAAGCCCACGGCGCGAACCTCGTAGCCGAGCGTCGTGCGGTTGATGAGCGCCCAGAAGACGACGAGCGCGGCGATGGCGATGAGAAACCCGATATCGAGCCCCTGGAAGCCCTTCGTCCCCCAGATGACCGGCAGCTGAGCGCTGGACGAGACAGGGTTCGAGATCGGCACGGTCGGCTGGGTCGAGTTCTGCAGCGGTCCGCCGTCGCCGAAGAGCCAGGACGCCGTGTAGATCGCGATGTAGTTGAGCATGATCGTCGAGATCACCTCGTGCGCCCCGGTCGTCGCCTTCAGCACGCCGGCGATACCCGCCCAGGCCGCGCCCGCGAGCGTCGCACCGACGATTGCGATCAGGGCGTGCGGCAGCAGGCTCAGGCCGGCGAAGTTCACGCCGAGCCAGTTCGCCACGACGATCCCGACGAGATACTGACCCTGGCCGCCGATGTTGAACATTCCACAGCGGAAGGCAAAGGCGACGGCGAGGCCCGTGAGGATGAGCGTCGTCGCGACGAGCAGCGTCTGAGAGAGGTTGTAGGCGGCGGCGCTCTGGGTGGTGCTCGTCGCCGGATGAAAGATCCAGTTCAGGCCGGCGCCGTTGAAGATGTCGTGGTAGGCGGTGAGCGGGTTGTGGCCGGTGGCGAGTACGACGAGGCCGCCGAGCAGGAACGCGAGGACGACCGTCGCCACCGGCACGGCGATCCCGCCCGCCCGATGGCTGAGCGAGAGCCGGGCAGCCAAGGTTCCGGACGAGGCAGCCTCCTCGGGGGACTCGACGAGATCGCGCTTCGGCTCACTCATGCCGCAGGGGCCTTTCGCTGGACGCCGACCATCTCGAAGCCGATCTGCTCCTCCGACACCTCGCCGGTGTGCTCGCCGACGATCTTGCCCTCGTAGATCACGAGGATCCGGTCCGAGAGCGAGAGGATCTCGTCGAGCTCGAGCGAGACGAGCAGGATCGCGCGACCCTCGTCGCGCTCGGTCACGAGCCGCCTGTGCAGGTACTCGATCGCCCCCACGTCCAGGCCACGCGTGGGCTGCGCCGCGATCAGCGCCTTGGGGTCACGTGAGATCTCCCGCGCCGCGACGAGCTTCTGCTGGTTGCCGCCCGACAGTGCGCCGGCCGGCGTGAACGGCCCGCCGCCGCGCACGTCGAACTCCTCGATCAGCCGCCTCGCGCGCTCGACCAGCCTCTTCGGGAAGAGCCAGCCCCACTTCGAGTCCGGCGGCAACGCGTAGTCGTGCAGCGCGACGTTCTCGGCGAGCGAGAACTCCAGCACGAGCCCACGGCGCTGGCGATCCTCGGGAATGTGGCCCAGCCCGGCGTCGAGGACGTCGCGCGTCGACGCGTGGTGGAGCTCTCGGCCGCCGACCTCGATCCGGCCGCTCTCGGCGCGCCGCAGCCCCGTCAGGGCCTCGATGAGCTCGGTCTGGCCGTTGCCGTCGACGCCTGCCATCCCCACGATCTCGCCTGCCCGCACCTCGAGCGAGACTCCGCGCACCTTCTCGATGCCACGGTCGTCCCGCACGTGGAGGTCCTGCACCGAGAGCAGCACGTCGCCCGCCTCGGCGGGTTGCTTGTCGACCCGTAACAGGACCTCGCGACCCACCATGGCCCGGGCGAGAGACTCCTCCGTCGCGCCCTCGCGCGGGACGGTCTCGATCGTCTTGCCGCGGCGGAGCACGGTGATGCGGTCGGCGATCTCGAGGACCTCGTTCAGCTTGTGGCTGATGAAGATGATCGAGATCCCCTCCCGCCGCAGCGTGCGCAGGATCTCGAACAGATCCGACGACTCCTGCGGGGTCAGCACCGCGGTCGGCTCGTCGAGGATCAGGATGTCGGCGTTCCGGTAGAGCGCCTTCATGATCTCGACGCGCTGCTGCTGGCCGACGCCGATGTCCTCGACGAGCGCGCCCGGCTCCACCGCGAACTTGAAGGTCTTCGCCATCTCGGCGACCCTTCGCTCCGCCGCTCCTTCGTCGAGCAGGAAGCCGTCCTTGACCGGCTCGGTGCCGAGCACGACGTTCTCGGCGACGGTCATGACCGGGATGAGCATGAAGTGCTGGTGCACCATGCCGATGCCGGCGTCGATCGCGTCGCTCGCCGAACCGAACGAGACCGGCTTCCCGTTCAGGCGGATCTCGCCTGCGTCCGGGCGATAGAGCCCGTAGAGGATGTTCATCAGCGTCGACTTGCCGGCGCCGTTCTCCCCGAGCAGCGCGTGCACCTCGCCCCGGCGCACGTCGAAGGAGACATCGTCGTTCGCGACGACTCCCGGGAACTCCTTGCGGATGCTCCGCATCTCGAGGACGAGCTCGTCGCTCACCGGAGTCGATGCTATCGCCCGTCGGCGGGAGGGCGAAATCGAGCGCCGCCCTCCCGCCGAACGCAGCGGAGTCCTACTTGCTGACCGCCACCGGGGGCGTGAGCTTCCCGGAGATGATCTGCGCCTTGTACTGGTTCATCGTGTTGATCCACGACTGAGACACCGACGGGTTGATCTTGCCCACGCCTACGCCGGTGTTCTTCAGATCGAGCGTGATGTCCGTGCCACCCGGGAAGTGGTTGTGGAACGAGTCCTGGATGGCGTGCTCCACGCCGACGTCGGTCTTCTTGATGGCGCTCGTGAGGATCTTGCTCGCGACGCCGTACTCGTCGGCGTCGACGCCGATGCCCCATTTGCCGAGCTTGGACGCCTCCTTCAGCGCGCCGTCGCCGCACAGGCCGGCGACCTGGAAGACCACCTGCGCTCCGGAGCCGATCTCGTTCTGCGCCACGTTCGAGCACGCCGCCTCGTCGGTGAAGCTGTTGGAGTACTGGACGAGCGTCTTCGTGCCGGGAACGGCCTTGTTGGCGCAGGACTGGTAGCCGGCGATGTACGAGTCGACCGGCGGGATCTTGATGCCGCCGACTGCGCCGATCGTGCCGGCCTTACCGCCGTTCATCTTCTGCGCTTCCTTCGCTGCGAGGACGCCGACGAGACAGCCGGCCTCCTGCGACGCGTACGTGATCCCGATCTCGTTCTTCAGGCTCCCGACTGCGCTGACCGGGTCGTCGGTGATCGCGAAGTCGATCTTCGGGTACTGCGTCGCGTACTTCTTCATCGTGTCACCGAGCAGGAACCCGGCCGCGATGATCACGTTCGCACCCGCCCGGACGGCGGCGTTGTAGTTCGGCTGGTAGTCGCTCGACGAGTGCGAGACCTTCGAGATCGGCGTGATCCCGAGCTTGCTCGCCGAGTTGTTCAGCCCTGCGAGCTGGTTCTTGTTGAAGCCGTTGTCGTTGAAGCCGGCGATGTCGCTGATGAGCGCGGCCTTGAACTTGCTCGCCGCCGACGTCGTCGCGGTGGTTCCCCCGGTTCCCCCGCCGCCACCGCCGCCGCAGCCTGCCGCGACTAGCGTCACGACGGCCGATGCCGCTAGCAGGACCGCGAGCGTGCGTGTCCTCGATCTCAAGATGTAGCCCTCCTCTTCTCTCCTGTAGTCGTCCCTGACCGGTCGATCGTTCTGCCTCGACCAGCGATATTAGAACGACGCGCGGCTGCGCTCTACAGGAACTACTCCGTGGTGGCGTACGAGTGGTACTGGCTCTCGTCGATGAGCACACGGCGTGGCTTCGATCCCTCGTACCCCGAGACGATCCCGCGCCGCTCGAGCATGTCGATGAGCCGGCCCGCGCGCGTGTAGCCGACACGCAGACGCCGTTGCAGGAGGGAGACCGACGCCGTCTGCGTCTGGACGACGATCTCGATCGCCTTGTCGAGCAGCGGGTCGTCGTCCGGGTCGAACTCGCCGTCGTCGGCTGAATCGCCCGGCTCGGCGAACACCTCCGGGAGCTCGAGGTAGCTCTCGTCCAGCTCCTGCTCGCGCTGCCGCGTCTGCTCGACGACGAGCGCGATCTCCTCCTCCGAGACGTACGCGCCCTGCACGCGCTGCAGGCGCGAGGTGCCGAGCGGCTTGAAGAGCATGTCGCCCTGGCCGAGCAGCGACTCCGCACCGCCCGAGTCGAGGATCACGCGCGAATCGGTCTGCGACGAGACGGCGAAGGCGATGCGCGACGGGACGTTCGCCTTGATCATCCCGGTGATCACGTCGACCGACGGACGCTGCGTGGCGAGGACGAGGTGGATCCCGACCGCACGCGACTTCTGCGCGAGCCGGATCACGGCATCCTCGACCGCCTGCGGCGCGACCATCATCAGGTCGGCGAGCTCGTCGATCACGACGAGGACGTACGGGAGCGTCGGCTCGCCGCGCTGGCGGAAGGCGCGGTTCGCCTCGTTGATGTTGCGCGCGCGCACCGACGAGAGGCGCTCGTAGCGCCGCTCCATCTCCGCCAGGCAGTTGGCGAGGACGGCGCTCGCCTCCTTCGGGCTCGAGACGACCGGAGTGAGCAGGTGCGGCACCGACTCGAAGTGGCTGAGCTCGATCCGCTTCGGATCGATCAAGATCAGGCGGACGTCGTCGGGCGTCGCACGCAGGAGGACCGACGTGAGGAGCGCGTTGAGGCAGCCCGACTTACCGGATCCCGTCGTTCCGGCGATCAGCAGGTGCGGCATGCGGGCCAGGTCGGTCCAGACCGCGGCGCCGGAGATGTCCTTCCCCAGCCACACGGCGACCGGGCTCGCGGTCGCGGGCAGCGGCTCGAAGATGTCGCCGAGCGTGACGAGGTTCGGGGAGAGATTCGGCAGCTCCACGCCGACCGCCTGCTTGCCCGGAATCGGCGCAAGGATCCGGATCTCCGTCGTCGCGAGCGCGTACGAGAGGTCGTCCTTCAGCGCTGCGACCTTGGCGACCTTCGTGCCCGGGGCGAGCTGGAGCTCGTAGCGCGTCACGCGCGGACCCGAGATCTGGCCGATCACCGTCGCCTCGACGCCGAAGTGCGCGAGCGTCTGCACGAGAAGCTCGGCGACGCGCGCCGCGGTCTCCCCCGAGTCGTCGTCGTGCTCCGGCGAGACCCGCAGCACGCCCGCGTCGGGCAGCCGGTACACCGCGTTCTCCGACGTCACCTCGTCGAAGAGCGTCGGCGGATCCTCGAGCAGCGCCGGCGGCTCGGTCTGGAGAGGAGCGGGCTGCGCGCCCGCGTACGGCGTCGATGCGCTTTTTCCCACCACGTCGGGGAAGGCCGAGACCGCGTCCACCGGAGGCGCGAGCGACGGAGCAGGAGGCGGTGGCGTCACGCTTTCGTTGCGGTACCTGGTACCGGTCGTACGGCTCCGCGTGCGCGCTTTGCGCGCGGCGTGGTGCAGGCCGCGTCCCGAGCGGCGCAGGATCGCTCCGAGCGAGGCACCGGTGAGCAGCAGCGAGCCGACCAGCATGAGGAGGACGCCGAGCAGCAGCGAGCCGGTGGCGCCGAGGGCGACTCCGACCGCGCCGCCGAGAAGCTGCCCGAGGTACCCGCCCTGGTCCTTGCCGAGCGTGATCATGAGGCCGCAGCCGAGCACCGCGAGACCGGTGCGAAACGGCCGGACGTCGACGAGAGTGCTGCGCGTCACCACGAGCGCGCCGAGCGCCGCGAGCGCGACCGGCACGACGTACTTCGCGTCGCCGACGAGCTTGTCGAGCCCTTCCCCGAGCCAGCCGCCGACGTAGCCGCCGCTCCAGCCGAAATAGAGGACGGCGCCGAGGAAGAGGCCGAGCGCGACCGACCCGAGACCCCACAGCTCAGGGTGCTGGCTCTGCGCTCGGGCGCTTCGCTTCGTCCGCGTCTTGCGGACGCGGCTCGGGAGCTTCGGGCGCAGCTTCGACTTCCGCTTGCGGCGCGGCATGGAGCCGAGTTCGCCCGCGCCCGCCCCGCTCCTTCTACCGCGTCACCTCGGCGACGAGCATCCCGTAGTACGTCGGCGCGGCGTACGCGAGAACGTCGGCTCGTGCCGTCTCCCCGAGCGCGCCCTGGAGGACGACGAGCTGCCAGAGCGAGTCCGCCTTTGCCGGCTCGGCGAGAGCCGCGAGCGGCAGGAAGTCGAGCCGGTCCGAGGCGAGGATCGCCTGCAGCTGCGCGTCGTAGGAGGCCGCAGCCGGATCGAAGCCGTACGGGCCGTCCGCATCGTGCGCGTGACCGTTGTCGGCGCTCGCGATCAGCGCGACGCGTCCCGGCAGCGCGGCGATCGCCTCACCGAGCCGGAGGTGCTCCTCGAGCGGCCGGTCGCGCGCGGGCGAAACGACGACGACGCGCGGCGCCCGCATGAACGTGAGCGGTACCTCTGTGCCCCAGTCGAGCGGGAACTCGGCCGTCCCCGCGTCGTTGCCGCCGTACGAGACGCCGAGGATGGGGAGCGAAGCCTGGAGGAGCGCCGACGCGAGCGCGCCGTCGGTCTCCCACTCCCCCACCTTTCCGGCGGTGACGACTGCGAAGTGGCCTTCGACGTGGACGGAGTGCGGCGTCACGACCACCGCGACCTCGGGAGCTGCCGCCTCGAAGCGGCGGCCGAGCTCCTCCATCGCTTCCTTCAGGCTCGCGTCGAGCTCCATCTCTCCGTGCGGGGCAATGCAGGCGAAGACGAGGCTCACGGCAACGAGGCTATCCGCGAGACGAGGAGCTCGAGGAACCGCTCGGCCTCGACGTCGACCCCGACGTCCGCATTCGGCTCGCGCCCGGTGACGCCCCGCAGATCGACGACCGTCCGACCGTCGCAGAATTCCGATCGCGTCTCGACGGCGACGTTCGTCCGGCGGGTGACCAGCAGCGTCGGGTCGATGACGTGCGCCACCGCCATCGCATCGTGGATCGGCGAGCCGTCGAAGCCGTAGGAGCGCTCGTGGAAGGCCTGGAAGAAGTCCGAAAGCTCGGCGACGAAGCGGCCGGCACGGCCTGCGTCGCGCAGGCGCTCGGCGTGCGCGCGCGTGAACAGCGCCTTGTGCGTCACGTCGAGACCGACCATCGTGATCGGGATCCCGCTCGCGAAGACCTGCGCGGCCGCCTCCGGGTCGACGAAGGCGTTGAACTCCGCGGCCGGCGTGATGTTTCCCTGCGCGATCGCGCCGCCCATCCAGACGATGTGCTCGAGCCGGTCCTGGACGTCGGGGTGGCGTTCGAGCATGAGCGCGAGGTTCGTGAGGGGAGCCGTCGGGACGAGGACGACACCCGGCTCGATCAGCTCGGCGAGGAAGTCGGCGGCGTGGGCCTCCACCGGCTCGGCGGACGGTTCGGGGAGCTCCGGCCCGTCGAGCCCGGTCTCACCGTGGACGTGCGCCGCCGTGCGAAGGTCACGCGTGAGCGGCGCCTCGGCGCCCACGGCGACCGGGATGTCGCTCCGGCCTGCGATCTCGAGGGTCACGAGCGCGTTGCGCGTCGTCTTGTCGAGGGTCTGGTTGCCGGCGACGGTGGTGACGCCGATCAGCTCCACTTCCGGCGAGGCGAGCGCGAGCAGGATCGCGATCGCGTCGTCGTGGCCCGGGTCGCAGTCGATGACGATCGGCGTCGTCACAGCAGCGCGTCAACCTCCTCCGCGGTCGGCAGCGAGGTCTGGGCGCCGAAGCGCGAGGCGGCAAGAGCGCCGGCCGCGCACGCCCGCCGCAGAGCGTCGTCGCGGGGCCGCCCTTCGAGCAGCGAGACGACGAGGCACGCGGTGAACGCATCGCCGGCGCCTGTCCCGTCGACCGCCTCGACTGCGGGCGGCTCCGCGCGTGCGACTTCCCGCCCGTCCTCGAGGAGCCTCGCACCCTCCGCGCCGAGCGTGAGGCAGACGAGACCGCGTCGCTCGCCGAGCGCCTCGAGCTCGAGCCGGTTCACGATCGTCAGCTCGGCCTCCGGAGCGCCGTCCCGCGCCGGCGCGGCGTTGAGGAAGAAGCGCGGCGCGACCTCCGCGGCCCGCGCGACCGTCTCGGCCGGGATCTCCTGCTGGCACAGCACGGCAGCGGCATCTTCCAGCACGAGGTCCGCAGGCCGCAGCTCGGCGTTGGCGCCCGGCGCGACGACGATGGTCGTCTCCCCACCGGCGTCGACCGTGATGAGCGCGATCCCCGTCGGCGCGTCCTTCACGAGCCACCGCTCCTCGACGCCCGCATTTCGCAGCCCGGCGAGCGCGTCCTCCGCGAACTCGTCGCGTCCGACGCAGCCGACCATCCGCACCGCCGCACCGAGCCGCGCGGCGGCGACCGCCTGGTTCGCTCCCTTGCCGCCGGGGACGCGCGAGAAGCGCGCGCCGCTCACGGTCTCGCCCGGACGAGGCAGTCGCTCGGCCTGCACCACGAGGTCGAGGTTGATCGAGCCGACCACGGTCAGCCTGGGCACAGCCACGCGGCGAGCCTATTGGTCCTGCCAGACTTCCGGCGGTGACGGTCGCGCACTGGGACGAGGTCGAGCCGCACCGCCGCGCGAAGGGCGAGATGGACGCGACGTGGCAGGCTCTCGGCAACGCCGCCGGCACCCGCGGCGTCGGCGTCAACCGCGTCCGCGTCGCGCCGGGGAAGCTGCCGACGCCGCCCCACTCGCACGGCGCTTCCGAGGAGCTCTACTTCGTCCTCTCCGGCTCGGGTCTCGCGTGGCAGAACGGAGAGGTGCACGAGGTGCGGCCGCTCGACTGCATCATCCAGCGCCCGCGCGAGACGGAGCACACGTTCGTCGCCGGACCCGACGGGCTCGAGTACCTCGTGTTCGGCACGCGACACCCGACCGAGCTCGGCTGGCTGCCCCGCTCAGGCGCGATCAGGCTCGGTCGGCAGTGGGTCGAGGGACGGAACGACGACCCGTGGGACGTCGAGGCGACCGTGGAGCCCCTCGCGGTGGGCGAGCCGGCGCCCCGACCGGCGAACATCGTCAACGTCGACGAAGTCGAGCTCGAACCGGACCAGGACCCCAATCACATGACAACCGCGTCGCTCGCGACCCGCGAGCGCTCGATGCTCGCCGGACTGCACTGGGAGAAGCTCGGCTCGAGCCGCCGCGGCTCCGTCCCACACTGTCACTCCGCCGAGGAAGAGGTCTTCGTCATCCTCGACGGCACGGCGACGCTCGAGCTCTGGCGCTCTCCGCGCAGCGAGAGCGACGCGGTCGAGGAGATCCCACTCCTCGCGGGCCACGTCGTTGCGCGTCCTCCGGGAACGCGTGTCTCGCACTCGTTCCGCGCCGGCCCGGAAGGCGTGACGATGCTCATCTACGGGACGCGCGACGTGAACGACATCTGCTTCTACCCGCGGTCGAAGAAGATCTCCTGGCGCGGCGTCGGGGTGATCGGCCGAATCGAGATGCTCGACTATTTCGACGGCGAACCGCTCGAGGACGACTAGACCTCGACGATCACCGGGAGCACCATCGGGCGCCGCCGCGTGCGGTCGTAGACGACGCCGCCGAGAGCGTCGTGCAAGTGCTCCTGCAGCAGCTTGATCTCGGTCACGTCGTCGGCGATCAACTCCTCGAGCACCCGCCCCGCCTCTTCGCGCAGCTCGTCGAGGAGCGGCTCGGCGCCGTCGCCGAAGCCGCGTGCGATCAGCTCCGGCGGTGCTGTCAGGCCACCGCCGTCCTGCGCCGCGAGCGTCGCCACGACGATGAGGATGCCGTCCTCGGAGAGCTTCCGCCGGTCGCGGAGGGCGACGTCGTGGACATCCCCTACGCCGAGTCCGTCGACGAACGTGACGCCGGCCTCGACCTCGCCGACGATCCGTGCCACACCGTCCCGCAGCTCGACTACGCTGCCGTTCTCGGCGAGCACGATCCGCTCCTCCGGCACACCGCCCTCACGCGCGAGCTGGGCGTGCGCCGCCAGCATCCGGAACTCGCCGTGCACCGGCATCACCGACTTCGGCCGGACGAGGCCGATGATCGTGCGCAGCTCCTCCGCCTTGCCGTGGCCGGACACGTGCACGGGAGCGTTGTCCTCGTGCAGCACCTCGGCGCCCATCTTCGCGAGCCGGTTGATCGCGTCGTGGACGCGCAGCTCGTTGCCGGGGATCGGCTTCGCAGAGATGATCACCGTGTCGCCGGCCTCGACCGAGACGGAGGGATGGTCGTTGTACGCGATCCGCGTCATGGCCGACATCGGCTCCCCCTGGCTGCCCGTGCAGAGGATCAGCTGCTCGCCGCGGGGGAGCTCGGCGAGCTCGTGCGGCCGCAGGATCGCCTCCTCGGGAACGTCCATGTAGCCGAGAGTGCGCGCGATGTTCGCGTTCTTCCGCATCGAGCGCCCGACGAACGCGACCTTGCGGCCGCAGTCGACGCCGATATCGGCCGCCTGCTGCATCCGGTGGACGTTCGAGGCGAAGGAGGAGACGAGGATCCGGCCCTCCCTGCTCGGGAAGATCTGCCGGAACGCCTCCCCCACGACGCGCTCCGACTCGGTCACGCCCGGCCGCTCCGCGTTCGTCGAGTCCCCGAGCAGTAGGTCGACGCCGCTACTGCCGATCTCCGCGAGGCGACCGACGTCGGTCCGCTGTCCGTCCACCGGCGTGTGGTCGAGCTTGTAGTCGCCGGTGTGGACGCAGCGGCCCCCCGGCGTCTCGAGGACGACGGCGGCCGCGTCGGGGATCGAGTGCGCCATGCGGATGAACTCGAGCCGGAAGGGGCCGATCTCCACGGGGGGGTCGCCGGGCGCCAGTTCGCGCAGCTCGGCGGACCGGAGGAGCCCGTGCTCGTCGAGCTTCGACTTGACGAGCGCGAGCGTGAGGCGCGTCGCAAGCACGAGCGGCACCTGCACCTCGCGCATGAGATACGGAAGCGCGCCGACGTGATCCTCGTGCCCGTGCGTGAGCACGACCGCGCGCACCATCTCCTCCCGATCGCGCAGATACGAGAAGTCCGGCAGGACGAGGTCGACGCCGAGGTGCTCGTCCCGCGGGAACGCGAGCCCGGCGTCGACGACGACGATCGAGCCGTCCGCCTCGTAGACGGTCATGTTCTTCCCGACCTCGCCGAGGCCGCCGAGCGGGATGATGCGGCACAGACCCATCGGCGCTGAGTCTATGGAGGCTACGCCGACGCGGCGGCGAGAAGGCCTGACCGCTCGAGGCACGAGCGGATCTGTACGAGCTCCTGCTCGTCGGCTTCGACCATCGGCAGACGGTGGCCGCCGACCTCGTGACCGGTCAGGTTGAGCGCCGCCTTGATCGGGATCGGGTTCGTCTGGATCCGCAGGAGGTCGTACGACGGCAGCTGCTCATCGTGGAGCGCACGTGTCCCGTCGACGTCGCCGTCCCGGTGACGGCGAATCATCTCCGCGATCTGCGGCCCCCAGAGATGCGCGGTCACCGAGACGACCCCCACAGCGCCGAGCTCGAGGAACGCGAACGTGTTCGGGTCGTCGCCGGAGTAGAGGTCGAGCCGCGTCTCCTCGGCGATGAAGCGGGCCTCGTCAGGGTCGCCGTGCGCCTGCTTCACGGCCACGACGTTCTCGATCTCGGCGAGCCGCGCGATCGTGGCGGACTCGATGTCGACGACGACGCGACCCGGAATGTTGTAGACGACGACGGGCAGGTGGGTCGCGCCCGCGATCTCCTCGAAATGGCGCACGATCGCCCGCTGCGGCGGCTTGTTGTAGTACGGCGTCACGACGAGGATTCCGTCGACGCCGAGCTCGGTTGCCTCTCTCGTCAGGTCCGCCGAATGGGCCGTGTCGTACGTGCCCGTGCCGGCGATCACCGTCGCCCGGTCGCCGACAGTCTCGACGGCCGTCCGGAAGAGGTCGAGCTTCTCCTCATCCGAGAGCGTCGGCGACTCGCCGGTCGTGCCGCACACGACGAGCCCGTCGGAGCCGTTCTCGACGAGAAACGTCGCCAGCTCGCGAAAGCGATCGAGGTCGACCGAGCCGTCCGGCCGGAACGGCGTCACCGCCGCGGTGATCACGGAGCCGAGCATGTCCCGGAATTCTACGAGAGCAGGGGCTGTAACTCCTTCAAGGCGTAGAAAACGCCTTCGGAGAAGGTCGGGTACGGCTGGATCGTGTCGAGCAGCGTCTCGACGGGAACCTCGGCGCGGATCGCGAGCGTGAACTGGCCGAGCCACTCCGCCGCCTGCGGCCCGACGCAGACGGCGCCGACGAGCACGCCGCGCCGCGGGTCGGCGAAGACGCGAACGAAGCCCTCGCGCTTCGGCCTCTCGTAGGTCGCGAGGCGGGGCAGCGAGCCGAGTGGCACGCGGGCGGTCACGAGCCCCTCGCCGTCGGTGCGGCCCACCGTCGAGACCTCGGGATCGGTGAAGATCCCGGCTGGAATCGCCCGGTAGTCGGCCTTGGCCCGACGCTTGGCCATATCCGCCGCTGCGACCCGTGCCTGGTACTTGCCGACGTGCGTGAACAACGCAACGCCGGTCACGTCGCCGATCGCCCAGACGTTGTCGGCGGCGCGCAGCCGCTCGTCGACCTCGATCCCGCGCTGCGAGACGACGACGCCGAGCTCGTCGAGACCGAGCCGCTCGACGTTCGGCCGGCGGCCCGTGGCGATGAGGAGACGTTCGGTCTCGAGCGTCGAGCCGTCGGACAGGTGGAGCTTGACTCCCGGCTCGACACGTTCGACCCCCACGCCCGTCCGAACGTCGATCCCCTCCTCGCGGAAGTGCTCCGCGAGGAGCTCGCCGGCGTCGGGATGGACGCGTCCGAGCAGCTGCTCGCCGCGCTCGACGATCGTGACCTGCGATCCCATCCGGGAGAAGAACTGACCGAGCTCGGCGCCGACCGGGCCACCGCCCATGACGACGAGGCTCCGCGGCACCTTGTGCGTGCGGGTCGCCTCGCGGTTCGTCCAGACCTCGACCGAGTCGAGGCCGTCGATCGGCGGGATCGCCGGCCGCGAGCCGGTGGCGAGGACGAGCCTGTCGTACGGCAGCTCCTGGCCCTCGACGTCCACGACACCGGGCCGCTCGACGCGCGCCTCGCCGCGCACGAGACGGCAGTTCCACTCCTGCAGGTAGTGGAGCTGGCCGGAGTCGTCCCAGTCGCTCGTGACCCAGTCGCGCCACGACCAGACGCCGTCGGGCTCCGGTCGCTCACCGTGCAGCCCCGGGGCTCGCTCGAGCGAGCCGGCGAGCTCGGTCGCCCGCAGCAGCGTCTTGGTGGGCATGCAGGCGAAGTACGAGCACTCGCCGCCGACGAGCCCGTTCTCGACGAGCGTGATCTCCGCCTCGTCGTCGTACCGGCGGAGGGCGCCGACGAAATGCTCGCCGGTCGACCCTCCACCGAGGACGACGACCCTCACTACTCGAGGCCGTTCGCCTGCAGGAACTTCTTGGCGACCAGCGCCGGCGACTCCTTGTCGACGACGACCGCCTTGTTCATCTGCTGCATCGCGTTCAGCGTCAGCTTGGCCGAGACGTCGTTCGCCGTGGTCACGAGCAGCGTCCCGTTCGGTCCGGTGAGCAGCTTCTTCGACACCACCGGCGCGACGTTCTGGAAGCCGAAGATGTGCTTGTTGTCCACCAGCGCCGTGTACTTCTTCGTCTGCAACTGCTGCGGGTCGGTCGAGAAGCCGTCGCCGCCGGTAACCGTGCCGTTGTCGAGCAGCGTGTAGACGCTGATCGTCGAGAGCGGCTTGAACGTGACCTGCTTGAGGCCGTAGATGTTCTTCAGCCCGAGCAGGCACGTGATCCGTGTCTGGCACTCCGGGTAGCCGCCGTACGAGAACGACTTCACGTTCGACAGGTCGCTGATCTTGGTCAGGTGAAGGTTGTGCGCGGTCTTCGTCAGCACCGTGAACGTGTCGACGTCGGCGAACGGAGTCATCTTGAGCAGCGTCAGCCCACTCTTCTCTTCGTACGTGTTCGCCGCGTCGTAGGTCGCCTGAGCCGTAGGCGGCGGACTCTTCATCTTCGCGAGATCGAGGGCGACGATGCCGATGTAGTCGGGATAGAAGTTGATCTTCCCGCTCTTGATCGCCACGTCGATCAACTCGGAGCTGCCGATGCTCGGCTTGTACACGACCTTGAAGCCCTTCACCTTGAGCGCCTGGCCGTAGAGCTGGCCGAGCAGCGTCTCCTCGGGGAAGTTCTTGCTGCCGAGAACGATCGTCGGCTTGCTGCCTGTCGCCGATCCCGTGGTCGTCGTGTTGTTGCCGCCCGAACTGCCTCCGCCGCACGCCGCGAGTCCAAGCAGAAGCGCGACCCCGAACGAAACCGCGAACGCCGCCTTGGCAGCGCGACGCGTGTGCTTGCGAACCATCCTGCCTCCTCTCTGGTAGCCGCGAACCGGGACCCTACGCCCTCGGAGCCATCCGACGCGACGCCGCTCGCTGGGCAAGGCCGATCACGAATGCCGTGAGGAGCGCCAGGGCCGAGACGCAGAGTGCAGCGGCTAGCACGCCGGAGAGGCCGTAGCTCGCCTGGTTGGCGATGATCTCGCCGAGGCCGCCCCCGCCGACGGTTCCGGCAATCGTGGCGGTCGCGATCACGAACACCGCTGCAAGCCGGACGCCGGCAAGGAGAAGGGGCAGTCCGAGCGGCAGCTCCACGCGCGAGAGGATCTGCGGCTCCTCCAGACCCATCCCGCGAGCCGCCTCGACGACGTCCCGGTCGACGCCTTCAACCCCGAAGTAGGAGTTCGTGAGGAGCGGCGGGATGGCGAGGACGACGAGCGCGGGCATGTTGACCCAGAAGCCGATAGTCCCGAAGAGCGTGATGAAGATGGCGATCAGGGCAATGATCGGCAACGCGCGGCCGAGCGTCGCGACCCCGAGAGCGACGGAGAGCCCACGGTGCCGGTGGCCGAGCCAAAGTCCGACCGGCAGCGAGAGGAGGAGCGCGACTCCGAGAGCGGCGAACGAGAGCTCTGCCGTCTCGCCGGTCTTGTCGAGCATGAGCGACGCGTTGTCTGCGATGAATCGGAAGGCGTCGACGAAGGTGCCCGGGGTGAAGCTGTCGCCGACGATCATGTGAGCCTGCTCCACGGGGTCACGCGGCGCTGGAAGAGTGCGATCAGCCCGTCCGCAGCCAGGCCGAGGAAGATCGCCAGCAGGCTGGCGGCGAGGATCTCGGTTCCAAAGCTCTCCTGCAGCCCCGTGAGGATCGGCTCGCCCAACCCTTTCGGGATCACGAACGCCGCGACGGTCGCGATCGAGATCGTCGATACCGTCGCGATGCGTAGGCCTCCCAGCACGACCGGTGCCGCAAGCGGGAGCTCGACCCGGAAGAACGTCTGCACACGCGTCAGGCCCATCCCGCGCGCGACCTCGAGCGTCTCGGCGGGGACGCCGCGCAGCCCGGCGATCATGTTGCGGTAGAGGATGAAGAGCGTGTACGAGATGAGGGCGATCTCGACCGTCGTCACCGTCAGCCCCGTGAAGGGCACGAGGAGCTGGAAGAGCGCGAGGCTCGGGATCGCGTAGAGGAAGTCGGAGAAAGCGCCCAGCGGCGGGTCGACGAATCGCCAGCGAAACCCGACCAGCGCGAGGAGCGAGGCGACCGCGAAGCCCACGGAGATCGCAATGACGGTCAGCTCGATGTGTTGGACCAGCGCCGGTTGGAGGGTGTCCCCCCAGTGCTCGCGGACCCACTCGGTGCAGAACCACCCCCCGTTCTTCTCGCACGTGCTCCCCTGGCCGAAGTTCGGGATGACGGGCCCGCCGCCGACGATGCCGAAGCCGGTCATCGCAACAGGTCCTCGCGGGTCGCGACGCCGAGCGGCGAGCCGTCGGTACCGACGACGAGCAGCGCTTCGCGGTGCTCGGCCACGAGGAGTGCGAGCGCGTCGCGGAGGTTCGTCTCCGCGGGCAGCCGCGGCAGGCCGTCGGCGCTGCCGGGGGGGCTCGCGAGCTCGAGCTCGCCGAGCGTGCGGAGCGCAAGAGCCTTCAGCGCGCGATCGCGGCCGACGAAGTCCGCCACGAACTCGTCCACGGGATGTTCGAGGATCTGCATCGGCGTGTCGTACTGGGCGAGCCGGCCGCCCTCGCGCAGGATCGCGATCCGGTCGCCGACCTTGATCGCCTCGTCCACGTCGTGCGTGACGAAGACGACGGTCTTGCGAATCTCCTGCTGCAGCCGGAGGAACTCGTCCTGCAGGCGCGAGCGCACGATCGGGTCGATGGCGCCGAACGGCTCGTCCATCAGCATCAGCGCAGGGTTCGCCGCGAGGGCGCGCGCGAGGCCGACACGCTGGCGCTGGCCGCCGGAGAGCTCGGCCGGAAAACGCCGCCGGTCCTTCTCCGGGTCGAGCCCCACGAGCTCGAGCAGCTCGCCGGTGCGCTTCCGGATCCGCTTCCGGTCCCAGCCGAGCAGCCGCGGCACCGTCCCGATGTTCCCCTCCACCGTGATGTGCGGGAAGAGGCCGACCTGCTGGATGACGTAGCCGATCGAGCGGCGCAGCTCCGTCACGTCGTAGTCGCCGATCTGCCTGCCGTCGATGCGGATGTAACCGCTCGTGAGCGGGATCAGCCGGTTGACGAGCTTGAGCGCGGTCGTCTTGCCGCCGCCCGACGGGCCGACGAGAACGCAGATCTCCCCGGCCGGCACGGTGAGCGAGAGGTGGTCGACCGCCGCTCCGTCCCGCCCTGGATAGACCTTCGTCGCTTCGTCGAAGACGAGCTCGGCCGCCTCGCTCGGCATGGACGAATCTTCTACGAGATGAGGGTCTCGAGGCCGAGGGTCAGGCCCGGAGGGAGCTCGGACAGCTTCTCGAGCGCGAGCATGACGCCGTCGGCGAACGACTCGCGGCCGGTGGTGTCGTGACGGATCGTGAGGAGCTGCCCCTCCCCGCCGAAGATCACCTCCTGGTGCGCGACGAGCCCCGGCAGGCGCACCGAGTGGATCGTGGGCGAGCCGCCGATCAGCTCCGCGGTGGCCTTCGCCGTGCCGGACGGCGCGTCCTTCTTCGCCTCGTTGTGGAGCTCGACGATCTCCGCACGCGGGAAATGCGCTGCCGCATCGTGCGCGAAGCGCATCATCAGCACGGCGCCGATCGAGAAGTTCGGCGCGACGAAGAGGCGCAGTCCTATCTCCTCCGCGAGGGCGCCGAGCTCCGCCGGATCCCAGCCGGTGGTGCCCACGACGCACGAGACGCCCTGCTCGAGCGCGGCGCGGACGTTGTCCGGCGCTGCCTCGGGCGTCGTGAAATCGACGGCGGCATCGCAGCCGCCGACGTCGGGCTCGTCGCCGAGCTCGATCTCGCGCACCTCGTGTCCGGCCGCCTCCAGCCGCCGCACGACCGCACTGCCGGCCTTTCCCTCCGCGCCGAAGAACGCGATCTTCACGCCGCGGCCTGCCCCAGCAGCGTCGCGCTCGCACGGCCGACGGCGGCGCGGAAGTGCGCCTCGTCGGGCCCGACACCGGCGGCTGCGAGCCGCTCCGACGGCAGCAAGGCGGCAGCCAGCTCCGCGAGCTCGTCGCCGTCCACCGCGTCGATCTCGGCGATCACCCGCTCCAGCGTGAGCAGCTCGGTGTCGGTCACGAGCGACTTCCCGAGCCGGCTCATGCGGTTCGAGGTCGATTCGAGCGAGAGCACGATCCGCCCCTTGAGGTTCTCCTTCGCACGCTCGAGCTCTCCCTTGCGGAGCCGGCCGGCCGCGATCTCGGCGATCTGCTCGACGCAGATCTCGACGCAGGCCGCGAGGTTCTCCTCCCGCGTCCCGACGTAGACGCCGAGGATGCCCGTGTCGGTGTACTGGGCGCCGAAGCTGTAGACGGCGTAGGCCATCCCCCGCTTCTCGCGGATCTCCTGGAAGAGCCGCGACGAGGCCGACCCGCCGAGGATGGAGTCGAGCAGCGACGCGGTGAACCGGCGGCGGTCCGAGCGCGAGATGCCGGTCGCGCCGAGGCAGAGGTGGTACTGCTCGGTCTCCTTCCGCTGGAAGCGCAGCCCGGGGCCCGGCAGGTGCGCGAGCGGCCGACGGACCCGGGTACCGGCCCGCCCCGGCGCACCCGCTCGGCGCTCGCTCCGCTGCAGGAGCGCCACGAGGCGGTCGTGCTCGAGGTTCCCGGCCGCGGCGACGACGACGTTGCCGGGCGCATAGGCCGTGCGGTGGTAGCCCGAGAGCGCGCGGCGGCTGACCGTGGAGATGACCTCGGCGGTGCCGATCACCGGCCGCCCGAGCGGATGGTCGGCGAAGACGGCCTGCGAGAAGAGGTCGTGCACGAGCTCCTGCGGCGTGTCCTCGTACATCGCGATCTCCTCGAGCACGACGTCCCGCTCCTGGTCGACCTCGGCGAACGAGGGCGCGAAGACCATGTCCGTCATCACCTCGAGGGCGGTCTCGACGTGATGGTCGGGGACGCGCGCGTAGACGACGGTGTTCTCCCGCGAGGTGGCGGCGTTCAGCTCGGCGCCCATGGCGTCGAACGTCTCCGCGATCTCCTGCGCGTCGAAGCGGCGCGAGCCCTTGAACAGGAGATGCTCGATGAAGTGCGAGACGCCCGCGCGGTCGGCGCGCTCGTCGCGGGAGCCGACGTCGATCCAGAAACCGAGCGCGACGGAGCGCACGCTCGCGACCCGCTCGGAGATGATCCGCTCTCCGCTGTCGAGCTCGGTGAGGACGACCTTCTGCACTGTTTCCGCTCCGGCGCCGGCTAAGCCGGCACCTCCGCTCCTTTCCGTGCTCCGTCGAGCCTACGCACGGCCCGATGGTAGGTGAACGGCCGCGAAGTGACGCTAGGCGCGCGCGACGAAGCGCAGCACGGTGCCGTTTCGCTTCGCGTCGTACAACGCCTCGTCGGCGAGGCGGAACAGTGTCTGTGCGTCCTTCGCGTCTTCCGGGCACGCCGCGCAGCCGAAGCACGCGGCGAGGTCGGCGGCCCAGGGCTCGCCGGCGGCCGACAGCTTGTCGAGCTGCGCCTCGACCCGCGCGACGACCAGGCGCGCGTCATCCTCCGTTGCCTCCGCGATGAGCACTGCGAACTCGTCGCCGCCGATGCGGAAGGCGTCGTCCGGCTTCCGCAGCGATCCGGCGAGCACGGTCGCGAACATGACGAGCGCCTCGTCGCCCGCGGCGTGGCCGTAGCGGTCGTTGAGCTGCTTGAAGTCGTCGAGGTCGGTGATCACGAGGCCGAAGGAGCGGTCGTAGCGCACCGCGCGCGCGACTTCGCCTTCGAGACGGTCGACGAACGCGCGCCTGTTGAGGAGCCGCGTGAGCGGATCGTGGTCGGCGAGGAAGCGAAGCTCGCCGAGGTGCCGGCCCGAGACGAGCGCGGCGGCGGCGTCGTTGGCGAAGATCCGCAGCGCCTGCAGGCGGTCGGCCGACGGGACGAGCCGGTCGGACGGGTTGTCGACCCAGATGATCCCGAGCAGCGCGCCGCCTCCGTCCCACAGGGGCACGAACAGCGAGTGGCGGTTCCAGGCCCAGGGGCCGCGGCCGTTCAGCTGCGACGGATAGACATCGACCGCGTTGCCGAGCCTCGCCCGCGCCTGGGCGTGAGTGAGGAGGTAGCAGCCCTCACGGAGAAACACCTCGTCGAGCAGCGGCTGGAGCTGGGCGATGCTCACGAGCTGGCGCTGCTGCACGTCCTCGAGCCGCCAACCGGCAGTCGCCTGCGGCACGACGGCGCCGGTCTCGGGGTCGACGAGAGCTGCGCAGACGTTGCTGAAGTCGAGCGCGTCGCGGATGCCGGTACAGACTCGACGCAGAATCTCGACGTTCGACGTCTCGCCCGTGATGCGGGAGGAGACGGCGAGCAGCTCTTCGAGGGCGCGCTGGTGCCGCGCCGACTCCGCCGACTCGCGAACGGCCTCGACGGCGAGCGCCGCGTGGTCGGCGAGCGAGACGAGGACTTCGAGGTCGTCGTCGGCGGGCCGCCAGCCGCTCAGCGGCTCGTCGACGGAGATGATCCCGAGCAGGAGGCCGCGGTGGTCGCGCATCGGGACGAAGAGCGCGTCCTCGGGATCCCAGGCGTCGGGGTGGCACGACCGGCCTCCCTCCGGCACGTAGCTCGGGCCGAGAGTGCCCCAGTCGACCGACCCGCTCAGGACGACGTAGGCCCCGTGCCGCTCGAACCGGTCGGACAGAAGGACGCTCCAGTCGTCGCCGGGACGGGCATTGCCGAGCAGCGTCGCGCGAGCTTCCTCGTTCCCGTACACCGTGATGACCTCGAAGTCGTCCCAGGCCGGCCGGTAGACGTTGATCGCGACCGTCCGGTAGCCGAGCGACTCGCCGATGGTCCGGGCGACAGCGTCGAGCAGCGCGGGAAGATCCTCACGCGCCCGCAGAAGGCGGGTGACCTCGACGAGGCCCCGCAGCGGTGAGATGGTGGGAAGGCTCACGTGATGCGTCCTTTCGAGTCATCGGCACCGCGCGAGCCGAGGATGAGTCGATTCGGGGTCGGATCGTTGACCCGAATGGGTGAATTGAACGGTAGGCGGCCGCCGAGGCACGGCCGCCTACCGCGGATCGTTCAGCCGGTAGCCACCGCCGGAGCCGCCGCAGGCGCCTCCCGCCGCATGAACATCAGCACGCTGACGATCAGAGCCCAGATCGGCAGTGCAAAGAGCGCGACGAACCACCCGAGCGGCGTGACCGCGATGACCGCAAGCGGCACCGCAATCCACCCGAGCCACTTCGGCAATGCGGCACTCGCGACGATTGCGAGGCCGTTCCCTATGAGGAAGATCCCGGTCCCGACCAGCAATGCGAAGAAGACGTTGTCTTGCAACACGTTCAACGCCTGCTCTGCCGCCGGGCTGATCTTCGCGGGGACGTCGGTTGCGGCGAACTCCAGCCCGATCAGCGTGAGCGCACCGACGACGAAGATGACCATGCCGCTGAACCCGAGCGTGATCAACCCATCGCCCTCCGTGCGCGCCTTCAGATAGGAGCGCAACGCCGCGGCGAAGAACATCGCGAACACGCTGGCATACGCAAGCAGGAAGACACTGACGCGATCGTGAGTCCGATGCGTCATGAACGACGAAACGGCCTGCTGAGCCGAGGCGTCGGAGTCCGGCGTGCTCGGGCTCGCCAGGAATCCGACCAACAACAGAACGGCGAATACGACGCCCGTGAGCGGCGCCCACCGACCGAAGTCCTTACCCATCCGACAGCTCCTTTGTCCCCCCGCCACAGCCCCTGCGGCCAGCGGAACCTAGAACCTGCCTCGGACGGAGTCAAGGGGCGGACGGCGCGTGCCGCCCGCCCCCGACCTGGCTAGTCGCCGTCGTCCCGGCGCGGCCCGCGGCCGCCGCGCCCACCACCACCGCGACCGCCGCGGCGGTCGCCGCCGCGCGACCGGTCCTCCTCCGGGGGCCGCGGCGGAGCGTCCTTCGCCCGCTCGATCAGCTCCTCCGGCTCGACGAGGCCGCCGTTCTCGTGCTTCGCGACGAGCTTGAGGCCGATGCGCCCGCGCGCCTTGTCGACCTCCTGGACGACGACGTCGACGACGTCCCCGCGGCTCATGACGTCCTCGATGTGCGCGACCCGGCCCGGGCCGACGTTCGAGACGTGCAGGAGCCCGTCGGTGCCCTTCTTCAGCTCGACGAAGGCGCCGAACTGCGTCGTCTTCACGACCTTGCCGGTGAACGTGTCGCCGACCTCCGGCTCCTTCGTCAGAGCCTCGATCGCGGCGACTGCCTCCTTGGCCTTCGTCCCCTCGGTCGCGTAGATGAGGATGGTGCCGTCCTCCTCGATGTCGATCTGCACCTCGTAGTCGGACTCGAGACCGCGGATCGTCTCGCCACCCTTGCCGATGACCATGCCGATCTTCTCCTGATCGATCTTGATCGTCGTGATCCGCGGCGCGTTGTCGGAGAGCTCCGAGCGCGACTCCGGAATGACGTCGAGCATCTTCTCGAGGATGAACTCGCGCGCCCGCTTCGCCTGCTCGAGCGCGTCCCGCATGATCTCCTGCGTGACGCCGGTGATCTTGATGTCCATCTGGAGCGCGGTGATCCCGTTGCGGGAGCCGGCGACCTTGAAGTCCATGTCACCGAGGTGGTCTTCCGCACCCTGGATGTCGGTGAGGATGACGTAGTCGTCGCCCTCCTTGACCAGGCCCATCGCGATGCCCGAGACCGGCGCCTTGATCGGCACGCCGGCGTCCATGAGCGAGAGCGTCGAGCCGCAGACCGAGCCCATCGACGACGAGCCGTTCGACTCGAGCGTCTCGGAGACGATCCGGATCGTGTACGGGAACTCGTCCGGCGTCGGGATGACGGCCTCGAGTGCCCGCTGCGCCAGCGCGCCGTGGCCGATGTCACGCCGCTTCGGGCCGCGCATGAAGCCCGTCTCCCCGACCGAGTAGGGCGGGAAGTTGTAGTGGTGCATGTAGCGGCGCTCCTCCTCGAGGGAGAGGTCGTCGATGCGCTGCCCCTCCTTCGCCGTGCCGAGCGTGAGCGAGGACAGGATCTGCGTCTGGCCGCGCGTGAACAGGCCGGAGCCGTGCGTGCGCGGGTTGACGCCCACCTCGACCTCGATCGGCCGGATCTCCTCTGCGCCGCGCCCGTCGGGACGCCGCTTGTCGACGGCGATCTTCTGCCGCACGAGGTCCTTGTAGATCGACTCGCACGCCTTCTTGATCTGCGAGCGTGTCTGCGAGTCCTTCGCTGCCGGCTCGTCGGTCTCGGGATCGGCCGAGGCGCCCCCGGCCGGGAACGGCAGCTCGACCTGCTCGATGATCCGGTCGAA
>DATBAH010000024.1:0-8637 GCA_036271615.1 Gaiellaceae bacterium | reverse complement strand
CGAGCTCTCGCGGGCGCCGGCCGATGCGCTCGTCCCGGGCCTACAGGCCCACCTGGTCGGCTGTCCCGCCTGCGCGGAGGAGCACGAGAGCCTCCGCGCGCTGCTCGAGCTCGATTCCATCTCCTGAAAAGAGGCCGAATGTTGCACAAGACCACGTACCTCATCGTCGGCGCCGGAATGACGGGCGACATGGCGGCGAAGGGCATCCGGGAGCACGACCCCGAGGGCTCGATCAGGATGGTCGGCGCCGATCCACACCCGCCGTACAAGCGGCCGCTGCTCACGAAGGGCCTGTGGCACGGCGCGTCCGAGGAGAAGCTCTGGCGCGAGCCGGCCGAGAGAGTCGAGCTCGTGACTGGGCGCCGAGTCGTTTCGCTCGACCTGGCGGCCCACACTGCAACCGACGACGCGGGCGAGGAGTACGAGTGGGAGAAGCTCCTGCTCGCCACCGGCGCCAAGCCGCGCGAGATCCCGGGCGCAGACGGCGTCATCTGGTTCCGGACGCTGCGCGACTACCGGCGTGTGCGCGAGGTCGCCGGCGAAGGGGCTCACGTGGTCGTGATCGGCGGCGGCTTCATCGGCTCGGAGCTTGCGGCGAGCCTTGTGACCAGCGGCGCCCGCGTCACGATGCTCTTCCCGGAGGACGGAATCGGCCACCGCCTCTTCCCCACCGGGCTGTCGGCGTCCGTCACCGACTACTACCGCGAGAAGGGCGTCGACGTGCACGCAGGCGAGAAGGTCTCCGAGGCCTCGGGCAACCGCGTCAAGACCCAGTCGGGCCTGGAGCTCGAGGCCGATGCGGTGGTGGCCGGGCTCGGCGTCATCGCCGACACCGAGCTCGCAGAGGCGGCGGGGCTCGAGGTGAACGACGGCATCGTCGTCGACGAGTACGGGCGCGTCTCCGGCCACGACGACGTCTTCGCTGCGGGAGACGTCGCACGCTTCCCCGTCCCCGCTCTCGGCATCTCGCTGCGGATCGAGCACGAGGATCACGCCAACAGCCACGGCCACGCCGTCGGCGCGAACATGGCCGGAGCGGACACTCCCTACCTGCACCTCCCGTTCTTCTACTCGGACCTGTTCGATCTCGGCTACGAGGCGGTCGGGCTCGTCGACTCGAGGCTCGAGGCGGTCGAGAACTGGCAGGAGCCGTACCGCAAGGGCGTCGTCACCTACGTCGAGGACGGCCGGCCGCGCGGCGTGCTGCTGTGGAACGTCTGGGACAAGCTCGACGACGCGCGCGACGTGATCCGCTCCGGAGAAGGTGCGCTTGCCGTCTAGCGCCCTTGCCCGGTCGCGGAAGCCGCGGCGCGGGACAGAGCTCGTGTGCGAGTGGGTCTTCAGGCCCCTCGCACACCCGCTCGTCCTCCTTCTTGCGCGCCTGCGCGTGCCGCCGCCCGTTGTCGTCGTCGCCGCCGGAGCGACGGGAATCGCCGCCGCCGTCGAGCTCGGGCGCGGCTCGCTCGTCGCTGCCGCGCTCCTCGTGCAGCTCAAGACGCTGCTCGACAACGCGGACGGGCAGCTCGCGCGCCTCACCGGCCGAACGAGCGCCTTCGGCCGCTACCTCGATTCCGAGGTCGACCTGCTGGCGAACGCAGCCCTCTTCACCGGACTCGGCTGGACGACCGGAAGCCCGGCGCTCGCGCTCGCCGGCTTCCTCGCGGTCACGAGCGTCCTCAGCCTCAACTTCAACGTCGAGCGGCTGTCGCGCGAGGCGTCGGCCGAGCCCGAGGCAGAGGGCCGCGCGACTGCGGTCCTGCGTCGAATCTACGGCCTGGTCTACACGCCGCAGGACCGGCTCGCCGAGGCCCTCGTCGCGCGCCGGCCCACGGTCACCGGCTCGGTCGCCGTCTCGCTGCTCGCCAATCTGGGCATGTCGACGCAGCTTGCCGCGTTTGGTCTGCTGATGGCGGTCGGACACCCACGTGCCTTCGCTTGGCTCGCGCTCGCGCAGGTCGCCGTAATCGCGCTCGCATTGCTCCCCCGTCGACTGCCCCAACAGGAGGTCGCATGAGCTCCAACGTCTTCGAGCTTCCCGCTCACGACGCCGACGGACGCGACCTCACGCCCGCCGACTGGGCGCGCCTCGAGCGGAACGCCGCCGACATCCTCGCGGCGCTCGGGCTCGACCTCGACACGCCGGGCACGCGGGACACGCCGCGGCGGTTCGTGCGGGCGCTGTACGACGCGACGGCCGGCTACGACGGCGATCCGAAGCTGCGCACGCTGTTCCCGGCCGAGCGGCCGGAGGGCGTAGACGGTCGGCATGCGCAGATCGTCGAGGGGCCTGTGGGCTTCTATGCGCTCTGCGAGCACCATGCGCTGCCGTTCCACGGACGCGCTCACGTCGGCTACGTCGCCGGCGACGAGATCCTCGGCATCTCGAAGCTCACGCGCCTCGTACGGCTCTACGCGCGACGCTTCACGGTGCAGGAGCGGCTCGCCGAGGAGATCGCGGACGGGCTCGAGCAGCTCGCAGGCGCCCGCGGCGTGGCGGTGAGGCTCGAGGCGGCGCACATGTGCACCGCGATGCGCGGGGTCGAGGAGGACGGCTCGGTCACGGTGACGACCGTCTGGCGCGGCCTCTACGACGAGGACGAGACGCTCCGCTCCGAGTTTCTTACGCTGACGCGGTGATCTCAGCTCTCACCGTCCTGGCCGAGGACGACGACCTACCGCGCTGGGACGTCCCGGACCAGCTCGCCGAGCTCTACGGCGGCGCGATCGGGCTCGACGAGCCCTGCGTCGTCGCGAACTTCGTCGAGTCGCTCGACGGCGTGGTGGCCGTCCCGCGGTTGCCGCGGTCGCACGCCGTCATCGGGGACGAATCCGAGGCGGACAGGTTCATTCTCGCCTTCCTGCGCGCGTGTGCGGATGCCATCGTCCTCGGCTCCGGCACCTTGCTCGCCTCGCCGAAGGGGACCTGGCGAATCGACCGCGCCTATCCGCCCGCCGCCGAAGCGTTGGCGGAGCTGCGCAGCCGCCGCGGGCGTCCCACGCAGCCTCTCGTCGTCGTCGTGACGACCGGCGCGTCGCTCGACCCCGCGCATCCCGTCCTCGAAGCGGGAGCGCTCGTGCTCACAACGGGGGGTGCCGCCTCGCGCGTGCGAGCGGCGCTGCCAGGTGCGGCAGAGGTCGTAGCGGTGAACGACGGCGACACGGTCGACCTCGCCCGCGCACTCGACGTACTGCGCGACCGCGGTTGCCCGGTCGTCCTCACCGAAGCCGGACCGTCGATGTTCGGTTCGCTCGTCGCCTCGCGGCTCGTGGACGAGCTCTTCCTCACCGTCTCGCCCGTTCTCGCGGGCCGCGCCGGAACCGCGCGGCTCGGACTCGTCGAGGGCGTCGAGCTGATCCCCGAGACCCGGATCGCCGGCCGGCTCCGCTCGGTGCGGTCGCACGGCTCCCACCTCTTCCTCCGCTACGCGCTGAGCTAGCTCTTGCGGTTCAACTGGCGGTAGAGGCGGTCGATCATGGCGGGCATCGCTTCGAGCCGGTCCGTGATCACGCGGAGACGGTACTCGCGGAAATGCTCCGGCTCCACCTCGAGCGCGTCCGCGAGCGTGGCCACCACGTCGTTCGAGGGCACCGGGCGATTGCCGTGGACGAGGTGGTTGAGGTAGCCGGCCGAGAGCCCGGTACGCGAGGCGAGCTGCCTGTACGTCACTCCGTGCTCGTCCATGAGCCCCTGCACGGTCTCGCCGAACCCCTCCTCGCTGAAGCGCCTGCGCTTTGCCACTCCTAGGCCTCCTTGCCGAGGTCGGCAACATCTAACCGGTTCTCGGCACCGCTTGCGCGATTCCTTACGTCGACCTTCCCGTCTTCGAGGCTCTTCCGGCCCGCCGTTACGCGGATCGGACAGCCGATCAGGTCGGCGTCGGCGAACTTCTCCCCCGCCCTCTGGTCGCGATCGTCGAGCAGGACCTCGAGCCCGGCCGCCGAGAGCGCCTCGGCCGCCCGCTCGGCGATCTCCTCCGCGCCCGGGAGCACGACGACGTGCGCGTCGTACGGCGCCACTGCCCTCGGCCAGACGATCCCGTTCTCGTCGTGGCACTGCTCCACGATCGCGGCCATCGTCCGCGCGAGGCCGATGCCGTAACTGCCCATGACGAGCGGCTTCTCCTGCCCGTCCTCGTCGAGAAACGTCGCGCCGAAGGCTTTCGAGTGGAAGGTGCCGAGCTTGAAGATGTGACCGACCTCGATTGCGGTCTGCACCCGGAGCGTTCCGCCGCACTCGGGACAGGCGTCGCCGTCCTTCGCCTGCCGGATGTCGGCGAAGGTCGGCTCGTAGTCGCGGCCGGCCTGGACACCGCGCAGGTGGCGGCCGTCCTCGTTCGCGCCCGCGACGTACTGGCCATCGCGGAGCGCCTCGTCGGCGATCACCTCGACGTCGACGCCGACCGGCCCGAGCGAGCCGCCACCCGCGCCGAAGGCGGCGCGGATCTCGTCGTCGGTTGCCGGACGGAAAGCCGCCTCGAACAGGGTCTCGAGCTTCTCCGGGCTGAGCCGGTCGTCGCCGCGGACGAGCGCGAGCACGAGCCGGTCGCCCGTCACGACGGGGAGCGCCTTCGAGGTGGCCGATTCGGCGATCCCGAGCAGCTTCGCGACCTCCTCGATCGTGGTCACGCCAGGCGTGTCGACGAGCTCGGGCGCGTCGAGCGGCGGGGGCAGGTCGGGAGGACGCGGCGTGCCGCGCGCGGCCTCGACGTCGGCGAAGTAGTCGTCGTTCTCGCAGCGCATGAGCTCGTTCTCGCCCGAGCCCGTCGGCGCGAGGAAGCCGGACGACTCCTTGCCGCCCATCGTCCCGGACTCAGCCTCGACGAGGTACGCCTCGAGGCCGCATCGCTCGAAGATGCGGGCATACGCCTGCGCGTGGCGGTCGAACGCGGCGTCGAGCCCGGCCTCGTCGGCGTCGAACGTATACGAGTCCTTCATGATGAACTCGCGCAGGCGTAGGAGCCCTCCGCGCGGCCGCTGCTCGTCCCGGTCCTTCGTCGAGAAGTGGTACCAGACCTGCGGCAGCTGTTTGTACGACTGGATCTCGCGCCCCAGGAACGTCATCGACTCTTCGTGCGTCCACGAGAGCACGAACTTGCGGCCGCCGCTGTCGTTCAGGTGGAAGAGGATCGGCACGTCGATCCGGCCGGTCGTCTCCCAGAGCTCTGCGGGCGTGAGCGTCGGCGCGCGCATCTCCTGGCCGCCGATCGCGTTGATCTCCTCGCGGATGATCCGCTCGATCCGCATGTGCACGCGCCAGCCGAGCGGCAGCATCGCCCACAGGCCGGCGCCGATCTGACGGATGAAGCCGCCGCGCACGAGGAGCTGGTGCGAGGCGGCCTCCGCGTCGGCGGGCGCTTCGCGCAGGGTCGGCAGGAAGAGCTGTGAGGCTCGGGCGATCATCGCCAGGACACTAAAGAAAGTGCTCCGCGCACAGAGAAGCTCTCCGCGCGTTCCGGCGGGCCGCTGGCGCTGCGATCCGCGGAGGCACAGTGCTCTGCACGGGCCGGAGCGGATCGCCATGCGAGCGGCACGAGGCGTCCGCGGAGCCGGGCTCCGCCCGGCGGGAGCGGTAGCCGGCCGGGGCGTGCGGAGACCCTATTCGAGCGGGATCAGCGAGGCTTCGGCCATGGCCAAGGCGGCCGGCTTCGCCATCTTGAGGCGCTTCGGGCGGTGCATCCCGTCGGCGATCCACTTGTCGATCTCGTGGAAGAGCTCGTCGATCAGGATGTCGGAGCTGACCTTCTTCAGCACCCGGCCGTGGGCGTAGATGAAGCCGACGTCGCGGCCGCCTGCGATGCCGAAGTCCGCGTCGCCGGACTCGCCCGGGCCGTTGACCGCGCAGCCGAGCACCGCTACCTCGAAGTGCTGCGGGTAATCCTCCAGGCGCTTCTCCACCTCCTCGGCGAGCACATGCACGCCGACGTTGTCACGGCCGCAACTGGGGCAGGCGATCATCACCGGCCCGCGCTCACGCAGTCCGAGAGCCTTGAGGATCTCGTACGCCGTCTTCGGCTCTTCGACCGGGTCCGACGAGAGCGAGACGCGGATCGTGTCCCCGATCCCCTCGGCGAGAAGCGTTCCGATCCCGACAGCGCTCTTGATCGAGCCTGCGAAGACCGTCCCGGCCTCGGTGACGCCGAGGTGGAGCGGATAGCCGACCTTCTCCGAGAGCATCCGATAGGCGCGGATCATGGTCGGGACGTGGCTTGACTTGACGGAGATCTTGAAGTCGTAGAAGTCGAGGCTCTCGAGCAGACGCACCTCCTCGAGCGCCGCCTCGACGAGGGCCTCCGCCTGATCGGCCTGCGCCAGCTCCTCGAGGTGCTTCGGCAGCGACCCCGAGTTTGCCCCGATCCGCATCGGGGTTCCTTTCGCCTTCGCAGCGCGCACGACCTCGGCGACCTTGTCCGGGCCGCCGATGTTGCCGGGGTTGATCCGGACGGCGGCGACGCCCTGGTCGATCGCCTTCAGGGCGAGGCTGGCGTTGAAGTGGATGTCGGCGATCACCGGGACGGGAGAGAAGCGGACGATCTTCGACAGCGCCTCCGCGTCCTCCGTCTTCGGGACCGCGACCCGGACGATCTCGCAGCCCGCGCTCGCGAGCGCCGCGATCTGCGCAGTCGTCGCCTCGACGTCGTGCGTCTTCGTCGTCGTCATCGACTGCACGACGACGGGCGCGCCGCCGCCGATGGCGACACCTCCGACCGAGATCTGCCGCTCGCTGGCCATCCGCGAGTCAGTCTAGCCAGGTGGGTTACGGCGGAATCGCGCCCTCAGAGGACGCTGAGGCGCCGTGGAACTCAGTGAGGCGGTCTGGAGACGTCGTTCGAGAAGGCGATCACGAACACGAGCAGGATGAAGGCGACGCCGACGACGGAGACCCGCTCGTACACCTCACGGGCGAGGGCGCGGCCACGGACCCACTCGATGAGCGAGAAGAGGATGTGGCCGCCGTCGAGCGGCAGCAGCGGCAGCAGATTCAGCAGCGCGAGCGACATGCTCACGAAGGCGAGGATCTCGAGGTAGTACGACACCCCGACCTGAAGCGAGCTCTGCTCGACGCGCACGATCCCGACGGGGCCCGAGAGCTGGCTGCGGCCCTGGTGGGAGAACAGCCCCTTGAGCCCCGAGCCGGTACTGGTCACCACGCCCCAGAGCTCGGATCCCGCAGTGCCGGCCGCCTTGCCGGTCGGGTAGGTGACGAGCTGCGCGGCAGGCGAGAAGCCGAAGATCCAGCGGCCCTGCCTGTGAATGGTCGGCCGAGGCCCGACGGTCACCGTCTTTCCGTCGCGATGCACGGTGAGCGTGACCGGGGCTCCATGACTCGACCTGATCAGCTGCGAGACGTCCGAGAACGTCCGGGTCGGCCGGCCGTCGACCGCGACGATGCGGTCGCCGGCATGCAAGCCGGCTGCGGCGGCCGGAGTGCCGCTCTCCACCACCGCGACGGTGGAGGTCGGGCGCTGCGAGGGCCCACCGCTGACGGAGAAGACGAGGAAGAGGATGAGGAACGCGACGAGGACGTTGGCCAGAGGCCCGGCGGCGATGACGGCGACACGCTTCCACGTCGCGGCGCGCCAGTACGCGTCGGGAGCCGTGCCCTCCTCGACTTCGCGGATTCCCCGCTCCGCCGAGCGTCTCGCACCGTGCGAGAGGTGCGCCACGCCGACGTCGCGCTCGAGCTCCGAGCACGCGCGCCGCGCTTCTGCGTAGTCCTCGACGTCGAGGGCCCGCCGGACGGCGCCGACAGCCGGGGCGAGGCTCGGCTGCTCACGTACGGCCGGCTCGACGTAAGCACGCACATCGCGGGCGGCCGGCCGATGCATGCCCGGGATGCGAACGAGGCCGCCGAGCGGGATCAGCCCGATCCCGTACTCGATCCCCTTCCGCCGCACCTTGACGATCGCCGGCGGGAACCCGATGTAGAAGCTGCGCGGCCGCATCTTGACCGCGAGCGCGACCGAGAAGTGCCCCAGCTCGTGGATGAAGACGAGCAGGACGAGGCCGCCGATGACCACGAGCCACGTCATGCCGCCGCCAGCGCTCCTTCCGCGATCGCCCGCGCCGAATGGTCGGCCTCGACGAGGTCGTCCAGGTCACGGACCGGGTCGGCTCCGGCCGTCGCGAGAGTGTCCCCCACGACCTCGGCGATCCCGAGGAACGGCAGGCGGCCGGCGAGGAACGCGGCGACCGCAACCTCGTTCGCGGCGTTGTAGGCGCACGGAGCGCTTCCGCCCTGCTGCCCGGCGGCGCGCGCGAGCGACAGCAGCGGGAACGTGTCGGTGTCGGGTGGCGAGAACTCGAGCGTGAGCGCCGAGAGGTCGAGCGACGGCAGCGGTGTCGCGGCGCGCTCCGGGTAGGTGAGCGCGTAGGAGATCGGCACACGCATGTCGGGGTGACCGAGGTGTGCCAGCGCGGCGCCGTCGCGGAAGCGCACGAGTGAGTGAACGATCGAGGTCGGTTGGATTGCCACCTCTATGCGGTCGTACGTGACGTCGAACAGATAGTGCGCCTCGATCACCTCGAGGCCCTTGTTCGCGAGCGTTGCCGAGTCCACCGTGATCTTCGGGCCCATGCGCCAGGTCGGATGTTCCAGAGCCTGCTCGGGCGTGACGTCTTCGAGCTCGGCGCGCGTGC
>DATBAH010000023.1:0-7184 GCA_036271615.1 Gaiellaceae bacterium | reverse complement strand
CGACGCAGAACTTCCGTCCCTCGCGATTCTCGCGTCCGCAGGAGCCGCAAACCGTCATCGGTAGAGCCTAATGCGATGTGAAACGACTTACAAAGCCGAAGCCCAACGGTTCCACTGAACGACCTCGTCGTGTGCGCGTCGCCGCTGGGAGAAGACGCTCGAAGCGCGATCCCAGTCGGGATCCTCCGCTGCGTGGCCCACCGTGACGCCGGTGACGATCGTGAGGTCGTCGGGAATCCCGAGCAGCTCGCGCACGCGCGCGTCCTCCTCCACCGGGACGCCGTAGACGCCGGCGCCGAGGCCCTCTTCGATCGCGGCGAGCCAGAGGAGCATGAGCGCTGCGCCTGCGTCGACGTGCCAGAAGGGCACAGGCCACACAATCTCAGTGCCACCGGTGACGGCGAGCTTGTCGGGCTGCGTGTAGCGGTCGTGGTAGTCCTGCTCCCGCGTGAGGACGAAGATGTGCGCGGCCGCGTTGCGGAACCACGCCCGCGAGCGCTCGTCGTCCTCGGGGTCCGTGAGAGCCTCGATCGTCTCCGGATCGTCGACGACGAGGAGCCGCAACCCCTGGCTGTAGCCGGCGTTCGGCCCGCGGCGCGCGGCACGCGCGATCCGCTCGAGCGTCTCGCGCGGCACGCGCTCGCCGGTGTAGCTGCGGACGGCGCGGCGCTGCTCGAGCAGGTCGTAGAACGAGCCCATCGCGGACTCCTACGCTATTCCCACTCGATCGTCGCGGGCGGTTTCGACGTCACGTCGAGCACGACGCGGTTCACGCCCGGGATCTCGTTCACGATCCGCGCCGAGATCGTCTCGACGAGGTCATACGGGAGGCGTGCCCAGTCGGCCGTCATCGCGTCGTCGCTCGTCACGGCGCGGATCACGATCGGGTAGCCGTAGGTGCGCTCGTCACCCTGCACGCCCACCGAGCGGACCGCGGGCAGCACGGCGAACGACTGCCACAGCTCGCCGTAGAGGCCGGCGCGGCGCACCTCCTCCTGGAGCACGGCGTCGGCCTGGCGCAGGATCTCGAGCCGCTCCTGCGTCACGGCGCCGATGATGCGGATCGCGAGGCCGGGGCCGGGGAACGGCTGGCGCCAGACCATCCGCTCGGGCATCCCGAGCTCCTCTCCCACGCGCCGCACCTCGTCCTTGAACAGGAGCCGCAGAGGCTCGACGAGACGCATCTTCATGTCCTTCGGGAGACCCCCGACGTTGTGGTGCGACTTGATCGTCGCGGCGACGCCCTCCGTCCCGCCCGACTCGATCACGTCGGAGTAGAGCGTCCCCTGCACGAGCCAGCGGACGTCGCCGAGCTTCCGCGCCTCCTCCTCGAAGACGCGGATGAACTCGCGCCCGATGATCTTGCGCTTCTCCTCCGGCTCCTCCACGCCGTCGAGCAGATCGATGAACCGCTCCTGCGCCTGCACGTGCACGAGCGGCACCTGGAAGTGCTCGCCGAACGTCTCCACCACCTGCTCGGCCTCGTCCTGGCGCAGCAGGCCGTGATCGACGAAGACGCACGTCAGCTGCTCGCCCACGGCCTTGTGCACGAGCAGCGCGGCGACGGCCGAGTCGACGCCGCCCGACAGCGCGCACAAGACTCGCTCGTGTCCGACCTGCGCCCGGATCCGCTCGACCTGCTCCTCGATCACTGCGGCGGGAGTCCAGGCGGGCGGAGCGCCGGCGGCGGAATAGAGGAAGTTCTTCAGGACGTCCATGCCGTGCGGCGTGTGGACGACCTCCGGGTGGAACTGGACGCCGTAGAGGCCGCGCTCGGGCGCCTCGAAGGCCGCGACCGGCGTCGCCGGAGAGCTCGCGACGACGCGCGCACCCTCGGGAGCCGCGACGACCGTGTCGCGGTGGGACATCCAGACCGTCTGCTCGGGAGGCGTGTCGGCGAGCAGCCGCGACTCGGTCACGTCCATGGAGGTGCGGCCGAACTCGGAGACGCCGGTGCGATCGACGCGGCCGCCGAGCTCGAGCGCCATGAGTTGCGCGCCGTAGCAGATGCCGAGGGTCGGCACGCCGAGCTCGAACAGGGCCGGATCGACGCGCGGGGCGTCGTCGGAGTAGACCGAGGCCGGCCCGCCGCTCAGGACGAGCGCGTACGGGTTCCTGGCCCGCACCGCCTCAGGCGTGATCGTGTGGCCGACGAGCTCGGAATAGACGCGGCACTCGCGCACGCGCCGCGCGATCAGCTGCGAGTACTGCCCACCGAGGTCGACCACGAGCACCGGCCGATCCTCCCGGGCCGGAAGCTGGAGAACCCGCGCCTCTTCAGCGCCGATAGTTCGGCGCCTCCTTCGTGATCGTGACGTCGTGCGGGTGCGACTCGCGCAGCCCCGCCGCCGTGATCCGGACGAAGCGCGCGCGCTTCATCTCCTCCATGGTCGCCGCCCCGCAGTAGCCCATCGCCTGGCGCAGGCCGCCGACGAGCTGGTGGACGACGTGCTGGAGCGGGCCCTTGTAGCCGGTCCGCCCCTCGATCCCCTCGGGGATGAGCTTCTCGACGTCCTCGACGTCGCCTTGGAAGTAGCGGTCCTTCGAGAAGCCGCGTGCCTTCATCGCGCCGAGCGACCCCATGCCGCGGTACTCCTTGAAGCGCTCGCCCTGGACGACGATCACGTCGCCGGGCGTCTCGTCGGTCCCGGCGAGCATGCCGCCGAGCATGACCGCGTCGGCTCCGGCACCGATCGCCTTCGCGATGTCGCCGGAGGACGTGATCCCGCCGTCGGCGATCACCGGGACACCCTCTGCAGCCTGAGCTACGTCGTACACCGCCGAGATCTGCGGAACGCCGACGCCGGCAACGACTCGCGTCGTGCAGATCCCGGAAGGGCCGATGCCGACCTTGACTGCGTCCGCTCCGGCATCGACGAGCGCCCGCGCCGCGTCTGCCGTCGCGATGTTGCCGGCGACGACCTCGACCGAGACCGCGTCCCTGATCGACCGCACCGTCTCGATCACGCCGAGGGAGTGGCCGTGCGCCGTGTCGACGACGAGCACGTCGGACCCCGCGTCGGCGAGCGCCTGCGCCCGCTCGAGCGCGTCGGGGCCGACGCCGACGGCGGCACCGACCCGCAAGCGTCCCTGCTCGTCCTTCGTCGCCTCCGGAAACTCGATCTTCTTCTGGATGTCCTTGACCGTGATCAGGCCGCGCAGGCGGCCGTCCGCATCGACGACCGGCAGCTTCTCGATCTTGTTCCGGTGGAGGATCTCCTCCGCCTCCGCGAGCGTCGTCCCCACAGGAGCGGTGACGAGATTGCGCGCCGTCATGAGCGCCGAGATCGGCTGGTCGACGTCGTTCTCGAAGCGGAGATCGCGGTTCGTGAGGATGCCGACGAGCACGCCGTCGTCGTCCGTGATCGGGACGCCCGAGACCTTGTAGCGCGCCATCAGCTCGAGCGCCGAGCTCACCGGCGCGTCGGGCGGCAGCGTCACCGGCTCGACGATCATCCCCGACTCGGACCGCTTCACCTTGTCGATCTCGGCCACCTGCGCCTCGATCGAGAGGTTGCGGTGGACGACGCCGATCCCTCCCTCCCGCGCGAGCGCGATCGCGAGGCGGGCCTCGGTCACGGTGTCCATCGCGGCCGACACGATCGGGATCGCGAGCTCGATCGAGCGTGTGAGCCGGGCGCGCGTCGAGACGTCGTTGGGCAGCACATGCGACTCGGCCGGCACGAGGAGCACGTCGTCGAACGTCAGCCCCTCGCGACCGAACTTCCGGTCGAGCTCCAGCAACCGCTGGACGTCGTCGGCGTTCAGCTCGGCTGCTGCGTGCTCGGTCAAGAGGCCAGGGTAACAGCGGACCAGGACGCGAATTTGACATTGCGCTTACAGCCGCGAGCTACCGTCCAGCCGTGCGGGCCCTCCTCGCTACTGCGGGACTTCTCGTCCTCGCCGGCTCGGCCACGGCCGCCGCCGCAAAGCCTTCGGCCGCCCACACGCTGCGGAAGAGTGCCGGCGGACCGATCGAGGCCGTCACGCAGGACAACACCACCGCCGCCTGGCTCACGGCTGGCACCAAGCCGTGCAACGCGGTGCATCTGCTCTCGCCGGGCAAGCCCGACCGGAGCCTCCCCCAGCCCACGTCGAGCGGCATGACGTGCCGCTGGACGCTCGCCGCCGGGCAGCCGCAGCTCGCCGTCGCGGCCGGCATGTCGACGGCGCTCTGGACGCTCCACGAGAGTGGCCCCTCACCTCTCGACTTCGTCGTCGCCGCTTCGGTCGGCGGCCCCGAACGGCAGCTCGACCGCCTCGCGCACGCGAGCGACGGCGCCGGCAGGTGGCTGGGCGGCGTCGCCGGGGCCGGCCGGACGCTCGCGTACTCGTGGGACGACGTCGAGTACGTCAACCCGGAGAAATGCCTCTCGAACGGTGGCAAGTACTGCAAGCAGAAGATCGCGGACGGCGGGATCCAGATCGTCACCCGCACCGACGACACGCCGCTCCCCGGAGCAGAGCCCGCGCTTCAGCTCGCCGCGGCGGCGGGACGCATCGCGTACATCCCGGCGACGATCGTCAAGGCCGGTCGTCCCTCAGCAACCACCAAGGCCTCGCTCCCCATCGTCGACGCCGACACCGGAGACATCCTGGGCCAGGCGTCCGTCGGGGGAATCCCGATCGCGATCGCGCTCTCGGCGCATGTGCTCGCCGTCCTCACGACGCAGGGGACAGCCCACGACAGGATCTCGTGGTTCTCCACGACCGACGGCACGAAGCTCGATAGCGTCTTGGTTTCCGGTCGCGCCGCCCCTCAGCTCGCTGCGAGCGACCAGCTCATCGTCTACCGCGTCGGACGCCTGCTACGCACCGTCGCCACCGCCAACCCTCACATCGGGAAGCTGGTGACGACGGGGCAGAACTACGTCGGCCTCGCGCTCGCCCACGGACGTCTGATCTGGGCGGAGAACCACAACGGCTCCGGCCGCCTCCGCGCCCTCGCCGTCGGCTAGGCCTCGACGGGCGCGAGCTCGACGACCTCGACACCGCCGGCGAGGCGGGCTGCCTCGCGCGGGTCGAAGCGTCCGGCGCCGAGCTCCACGACCGACGCCGCCGCGCAGCCGACCGCCGTCCGCAGCGCGTCCTCGACCGGGCGGCCGTTGAAGCGCTCGGACAGGTAGCCCGCGAGCAGGACGTCGCCGGCGCCGACGGGCGCGATCGGCTCGACGCGAGGAATCGACGCGCGGAAGCGCTGGACCCGCCGCTCCTCGCGCACGAGCGCGAAGCACGCGGTCTCCTGCGTGATGAGGACGTTGCGCGCGCCGAGGTCCGCGATCGTGTCGAGCGCCATCACGAAGTCCTCCTCGTCCATGAACTCCTGTCCGACGAGGCCCTCGGCCTCCTGCTGGTTGGGCGAGACGAGATACGGCTCGGCCTCGACGCCGAGCCTGAGCGGCTCACCCTCGCAGTCGACGACGCACTTGATCCCGCGCCTTGTCAGGTCGTGGATCGCGTCGGCGTAGAAGTCGTTCTCGACGTCGCGCGGCAGCGAGCCGCAAAAGACGACGTAGCTGGCGACGCGCGAGAGGTAATGGAGCTTGTCGAAAAGCATCTGCAGCTCCTCCGGCCGCACGGCCGGGCCCCACTCGTAGACCTCGGTGAGCGCGCCCGCGGTCGGGTCGAGGACCGCGATCGAGGTGCGCGACTCGTCGGAGATGCGGACGAAGTCGCTGAGGATTCCCTCGAGCCCGAGATCCTCGACGATCCGCTCGCCGGTGCGGCCGCCCGCGAGCCCGGTCGCGACGACCGGGGTCTCGAGCCGCTTCAGCGCACGAGCGACGTTGATGCCCTTGCCGCCGGCGCCCGTAAGGCTGCTCGATGCGCGGTGCCGGTGACCGAACTGGAAGTTCGGGACGGTCAGCGTCCGGTCGACCGCGGCGTTGAGGGTAACGGTGACGATCAATTCCGGTGCACCACGCCTGGGCGGAGGTTACTGGACGCGGATCTTCTCGCCGACTCGGAGGGCTGTCGGGTCGATGCCGGGGTTGAGCTGCTCGAGCCTGGCGACGCTGGTCCCGGTCTTCGCCGCGATGGACGCGAGCGTGTCGCCCGACTGGATCGTGTACCTCCGCACGTGGCTCGGTCCGTGACCGTGCCCATGGCCCTTCTTCTTCGAGGTCGTGGTCGTCGTCTGCGCCTTGGCGTGATGCTTGCCCTGGTGGAGTCCGGCGCGGACGACGAGTGCGCCGATCGTGATCGCGGCGAGGAAGGCCACGGGAGCGACCCAACGCGCGATGCGTTTCCGGTCCATGGTTCAGCCCGCGATCGCCAGGGCGCGCAACTCCTCCGCGAAGCGTGCCGCCTCGGCGGCTGCCGCATCGCGCCAGTCGCCGCCACGTTCCTCGTGCGCATAGAGGATCGGCCGCGAGATCGAGACGAGCCCGCCGGCCGGATGGTCGGCGAACGCGGGCGCGACGTCTGCCGGCTGCGCGCCCTGCGCGCCTACGCCGAGGAGCAGCAGCACCGCATTGGGAAGCAGCCGCCGCGCCGTCTCGACGACACCGGGATGCGTGGCGCCGACCACGGCGCCGACGGCGGAGAAGCCGGACTCGCCGACGAGGTCCGCGCCCGACTCGTCGATCAGCGTGGCGACGGCGTGCCAGAGCGGCCTGCCGTCCGCGAGCGGCAGGTCCTGGACGTCGCCGCTGCCCGGGTTCGACGTCTTGAGGAGGCAGAAGATTCCGGTTCCGTGCTCGCGGCAAGCCCGGAGGAACGGCTCGAGCGAGTCGCCTCCCATGTAGGCGCTCACGGTGATGACGTCGGCCAGCGGGGGCTCACCTGCCCGGGGCTCGAGGAAGGCTGCGGCGTACGCCTCGGCGGTCGAGGGGATGTCGCCGCGCTTCACGTCGCCGACGACGAGCAGACCGGCGTCGCGCGCGTGCTCCGCAACGCGCTCGAAGACGGCGACGCCCCTCGACCCGAGCGCTTCGAAGAATGCTGATTGGAGCTTCACCGCGACCGCGGTCTCGGCGACGGCGTCGACGACGCCGCGGCAGAAGAGCTCGTATGAGGCGGCCGGATCGGTTCCTCGCACCTCCGCCGGCAGCCGCTCGAGCATCGGATCGAGCCCGACGCAGAGCGGCGCGCCCTTGCGCTCGACAGCGGCAGCGAGCCGATCCCCGAAATGAGCCGCCCCGCTCATGCCTCTCAGGATACGAGGCGGTTGGGACGAGGAGTCC
>DATBAH010000022.1:0-18667 GCA_036271615.1 Gaiellaceae bacterium | reverse complement strand
CCGCCTGTTCGGGGGTCGCTCCCCGGAAGATGTCCGGTGTCAGCCGCACCTCGACGCCGTGGAGCTCGCGTGCCTCCTGTGCGCCGTCGCAGTAGCCGCTGAAGATCTCGTCCCAGTCGACTCCCCGCACGACGCGCTCGGCGGGACTGAAGATGGCCTCGAGGTAGACGGCGCCGTGCGACGCGGCCTCGGCCGCGTAGTCGGTGACCACGTGACGGAAGTCGGCCTCGGTCTGCAGCGCGTTCGTCGTGAGGATCCAGACCTCGATGAAGTGCGCGAAGTCGCGGAAGCGATAGTGCGACTCGAGGTCGTCCGGGAGCGCGTAGTCGTTCCGCTTCGCGATCGCGCGCAGCGTGTCCGGGCGAACCGTCCCCTCGAGGTGGACGTGGAGCTCGATCTTCGGATCAGGCGCAGGCACCTGCGAAGAAGCGTAGGAACTTCGGCATGAAGGCGTTCCACAGGGCGGCGTCGTGGCCCCCCGGTCTGACATGGGCGTGCACGCCGGCCCTGCGTGCATAGGCGAGGGTCGCGTTGCGGAACGGATCGCTCGCACCCAGATCGATCCAGAGTGGATGCGGCGGCTGGAGCCTGAAGACGTTGTTCCGCTCGTAGTCCTGGGCGTTGTCGAACGCGCCGGGTGCCGTCTCGCCCGGACTCAGCCACAGCGCCGGCGACTGCGCTCCGACGGCGCAGAACCCACGGTCGCGCGAACCGAGCAGGAGTGCGCCGTAGCCTCCCATCGAGATCCCGCCGATCGCCACTCGGCGGGCGTGGGAGCGCGCGATCCCGGCTGGAATCGCCTCTCGCCGAATCATCGAGCCCCATCGTCCGTCACCGCGGTCGTGCCAGTAGCTGTCCGCGCCGCCGTCGAGTAGCAGGACCTCGGGAGCGCGCGTGCGGAGCGCGGCCAGCGTGTCGAGGAACGGCTGGGTGAGGAACTGCGACGGGCTTGCGTGGTAGCCGTGAAGGAGGACGAGCAGCCACTTCCCGTGCCGTGGTGGGACGACGAGGATCTCGTGCAGGTCGTGGTGCGTCAAACGGCTTGCGAGCGTGAAGTGGACGAGCCGCGCGCCGCGCGTCGAGTGGTAGTGCGGGCCGTCACCACACCCTGCGATCGCCAGAACGACCACGGCTATGGTCAGGACGTGGCGAAAGCGGCGGATTGGCTGCGGCAGGAGCGTCGGAAGGTCCTCGGCGACTGGGTCGCATTCTGTCTCGGCTGCGGCGCGGCGCGCCGGTGGTTCGAGGAGTTCGAGGCCGAAGTGCCCGAGACCTGCCCTCAGTGCGGCGGCGAGCTGCTCCGCCGCTGCCCCGCCTGCGGCGCGGCGTTCTCGTCGCTCGCCGTCGTCGACTGCGAGGAGTGCGGCAAGCCGGTGCGCCCGAACGAGCTCTTCGGCTCGAGGATCCGCCGTGCCTGACTGGTCCGTTCGCAACGTCGCGGACATCGAGTGGTGGGTCAACGACAAGTTCGGCGCCCGCACGATGCTCGTCCCGTACGGCTCCCAGGTCGGCGCCCGCGTCCACGTGCTCGAGCCGGGAAAGCCGATGACGCTCTACCACCGCGAGTCCGAGCAGGAGGGCTTCCTCGTCGTGGAAGGCGAGTGCCTGCTCATCGTCGAGGGTGAGGAGCGTCCGCTGCGCCGCTGGGACTACTTCCACTGTCCGCCCGGCACCACGCACTCCTTCCTCGGTGCCGGCGACGGGCCGTGCGTGATGGTCACCGTCGGCTTCCGCAACGAGGACGGCGAGATCCTGTACGCGCGCGACGAGACCGCGCTCCGCCACGACGCAGGAGTCGAGCAGGAGACGGACACTCCCGGCGAGGCATACGCGCCGTTCCCGAAGTGGGAAGACGGCCGTCCGGCAGCGTGGGACTCGCTGCCCTGGAACCGCTGAGATGAAGCCGAATCCGGGCGGCAACGAGCAGTTGACCGCGCTCGCGGGAGTCCTCCTCGTCGTCTTCGTTGCCGTGGAGGGGGCGACGCTGCTCAACCTTCGCGCTCTGCTCACGGTGCACGCGTTCGTCGGGATGTTCCTCCTGCCGATCGTCGCGCTGAAGATGGCCAGCACGGGCTGGCGCATGGCGCGTTACTACCTCGGCAGCGAGGAATACGTGCGACGCGGCCCGCCTCCGCTTCCGCTACGAGTCGTCGTCGCGCCGGTGGTCGTCGCGTCGACGATCGTCCTCTTCGGTACGGGCGTCTTCCTCCTCGCGGCACACGAGACGCACGGGACGGCGGTCGGGCTGCACAAGGCCAGCTTCGTGGTCTGGTTGGCGTCGACATCGATCCACGTCCTCACGCGCCTCGTGCGTATGTCGGACGCGCTGCGTGCGCGATATCCGGGGTTGGGTCTTCGACTAGGGCTGGTGGCCGTGACACTCGTCGCCGGTACCGCGGTGGCTGTGGCGACTCTGCCGGGCGCCGACCACCTGCAGGACCGGATGACGGCGCAGGTCGGCTTCGACCAGAGCTAGAACAGATCGCCCTCGAAGGAAGCGACGACCGGGCCGGTCAGGATCTGCGAGAAGCGGATGACCGTGACCAGGTCGTCGGCGCCGATCTCGCGGTTGTAGAGCTGGCCGAGGAAGTTCGCCATCTCGTCGGTGCGGCGGATCTCCGGGTTGTCGTGCTCGATCTCTCGCGGTGACAGCTCGCCGAGCGTCTTCACCTCGACCTTGTCGATCACCGCGTCGAAGACGTGCTCGCGCGCGCTGAAGCGGACGCCGCAGAGGACGCGGACGACCATGCCCTTCTTGTACTTGCGCGACTTGTCGCCGAGTCGGATGGTCGCCGACTTCCGGCCCGACCGGAGCTGGTCGGCGACGAGCGGCGAGTAGAAGTTGAGGGCATACACCGTGGCGGAGAGTCTGCCACTTACGCGCCTGAACGTTGAACGTGCGCGCGCGTGAGCTCCTCCGGCGAGACGCAGCCGAGCAGGCACAGCGCCAGGGCCAGCTCCTCCCTCAGGAGCTCGAGGACGTGCCGGACACCGTCCTCGCCCGCCGCGGCGAGCCCGAAGACCGGCGCGCGGCCGGCGAGCACCGCTCGAGCGCCGAGCGCGAGCGCCTTGGCGACGTCGGTGCCGCGGCGGATGCCCCCGTCGAGGTAGATCTCGACCCGGCCGCCGACCGCCTCGACCACCTCCGGCAGCGAGTCGAGCGTCGCAGGGGCTCCGTCGAGCTGGCGACCGCCGTGATTCGAGACGACGACCGCGGCCGCGCCGTGCTCGACTGCGAGCTGCGCGTCCTCTGCGGTTGCGATCCCCTTGAGAACGACTGGCAGCTGCCCCGCGCTCGCGATCCACTCGAGGTCGCGCCACGAGACGGAGGCATCGAGCAGTGCGAACTGGTCGGCGGGGTTCTGCGGCGCCTCTCCGATCGTCGCGCGCGCGAATGGGAGCGGCAAGTCCGACGGGATCTCGAAGCCCGCACGGAGGTCGCGCTCGCGCTGAGCGAGCCGCGGCGTGTCGACGGTGAGGACGACCGCGCTGCAGCCGGCAGCTGCTGCGCCCGCAAGATGCTCGCGCGTCGCGCCTCGATCCTGGAAGACGTACAGCTGGCACCACTGCATCACTCCCGGCGCGGCGGCCGCGATCTCCTCGTGCGAGCGCGTCGAGAACGTCGAGGCGGCCATCCCGGTGCCTGCTGCCGCTGCGGCGCGCGCGGTTGCGCATTCGCCTTCGGGGTCGTAGAGCTGCTGGTAGGCCACGGGGGCGACGACGACCGGCAGCTCGATCTTCCGCCCGAGCACGGTCGTGGCCGTCGAGATCCTCGACACGTCACAGAGGACGCGCGGCCGGAACGTCCAGCGCGAGAAGGCGGCGCGGTTCTCGCGCAGCGTCCACTCGTCTCCCGAGCCGCCCGTGAGATAGGCCCACGGCCCCGGCTCGAGCCGCTCCTCGGCAAGCCGCTCGTAGTCCGCGACGGAGAGGAGCTCTCCCACCGCCGCTACTTCTCCTCGGCGGTGCGGCGAAAGACCTCGGCCGCAGCCTCGTGGAATCCCGTCGGGAGATCCCTCGCGTCCATGCTGCGGGCTATCTCCTCCATCTCTCCGATCCAGCGCCAGCCCTTGCGGCGCGCCGAGCGCTCGGCGCCGGCGACGCGCTCCTCGAGCTCGGGGATCGAGAGCCGCCACTCCTCGAGCAGCGCGTCCTCGACCCCCTCGGCACGTGCCAGCTCGCGGACGGTCAGGAGCAGTGCCGCGCTGCCCTTCGTCCACCCGGCGTACGCGGCCTTGAGCGCCGACGCCGCGCCCGGCTCGTCGGAGATGACCCGCGCGTCCACGTCCGTGCCACCGAACAGCGCGGCGACTGCCTCCGCCTCGCCGCCGGAGAGGTAGAGCCGCGTCGTGCCGGGTTCGAGTGGCGGCGGTCCGACGATCCCGCCGTCGGCGAACCGTTCGTGCAGGTCCGCGATCGTCCGGGCCGTCCCGGGCGCGATTGCATTCGCGTCGACGTAGATCCCCTCGAAGCCGACCGTTGAGCGAGCAACGCCGACGGCGGCGTGAGGCGGACAGACCGAGAGCAGAATCTCGCTGCGGCGGCAGAGCTCGGCGATGTTCCCGGCATCCTGGAGCCCGGCTCGCTCCGCGCGCTCGAGCGTGGCAGTGCTGCGGCCGGCCGACGCCCACAGCACGGTCTCCCCGCGTCTGCGCAGCGCGGCCGCGACCGCCGCGCCCATCTCGCCGGGATAGAGGATGCCGACGACGGTCACGCGCCGATTCTCTCCAACGCCTTCGCGGCCATCTTGCGCTCGCCGTCGTAGGACAGCAGGCCCGGCGCCTCGTCGAGCGGCAGCCAGCGCGCTTCCGCCACCTCGATCCGCATCGCGTCGTCGATCTCGCCGATCCGCCCGCGCCCCGCCCGCAGGAGGAAGAAGCTCACGACCTTGAAGATCCGCTCGCCGGAGGCGCCCTCCCACGACGCGGTGTAGACGTAGCGGATGTCGCCGAGCTTCTCGACGAGCCGTCCCTCGACGCCGGTCTCCTCTCTGACCTCCCGCATCGCAGTCTCGGCCGCCGACTCGCCGTCGTCGATGTGACCCTTCGGCAGCGCCCAGATCCGCTCGCGGCCGCGCGGCCGGATCGCCGCCAGCTTCGGCCGGCCGCGGATCGTCCGCACGAGCACGCCTCCGGCCGAGAACTCCCGCTCCACCGGTCCGGTTCTACCAGTTGGCACTTGCACGACCCGAGTGCCGACCGTACAATGGCCCCGGCACTCTCGAGGGGAGAGTGCCAGGAACTGTCACTGAGAGCAGTCAGGAGGCTGTGTATGAACCTGAAGCCGCTTGGTGACCGCCTCATCGTCGAGGTCCTCGAAGAGGAAGAGTCGACGGTGAGCGGCATCGTGCTTCCGGACACCGCGAAGGAGAAGCCGCAGCGCGGCCGCGTCCTCGCCGTCGGTCCCGGTTCCCGGGACGACAACGGAAAGTTCGTCCCCATGGACCTGGCGGAGGGCGACGAGATCGTCTTCTCCAAGTACGGCGGGACCGAGATCAAGGTCGGCACCGACGACTACCTGATCCTGCGCGAGTCGGACGTACTCGCCAAGGTCACCGGCGATCGCGAGCCGGCCGGCGCCACCACCTAGAGAGAGACACGGAGGTCAGAAGAAGACATGGCTCACAAGGAGCTGAAGTTCAACGAGGATGCGCGGCGCTCGCTCGAGCGCGGCGTGAACATCCTCGCCGACGCGGTCAAGGTCACCCTTGGCCCGAAGGGGCGCTACGTCGTGCTCGACAAGAAGTTCGGCGCTCCGACCATCACGAACGACGGCGTCACGATCGCGCGTGAGATCGAGGTCGAGGACGTCTTCGAGAACCAGGGCGCACAGCTCGTGCGCGAGGTCGCCACGGCGACGAACGACGTCGCCGGCGACGGCACGACGACGGCCACGGTTCTCGCCCAGGCGATCGTCCGCGAGGGCATGAGGAACGTCGCGGCCGGCGCGAACCCGATGGCGCTGAAGCGCGGCATCGAGTCCGCCGTCGACGGCGTCGTCGAGAACCTCAAGACGCAGTCGAAGGACGTCTCGGGTCGCGAGGACATCGCGCGCATCGCGACCGTCTCCTCCCGCGAGCGGGAGATCGGCGACGTCATCGCCGACGCGATCGAGAAGGTCGGCAAGGACGGCGTGGTCAACGTCGAGGAGGGCCAGACCCTCGGACTCGAGCTCGAGTTCACCGAGGGCATGCAGTTCGACAAGGGCTACCTCTCGCCGTACATGATCACCGACCCCGAGCGGATGGAGGCGGTGCTCGAGGATCCGTTCATCCTCATCGCCAACTCGAAGATCGGCGCGGTCAAGGACATCCTGCCGGTGCTCGAGCAGGTCATCCAGTCGGGCAAGCCGCTGCTGATCGTGGCGGAGGACGTCGAGGGCGAGTCGCTCGCCACCATCGTCGTCAACAAGCTCCGCGGCACGTTCCAGGCCGTCGCCGTCAAGGCGCCCGGCTTCGGCGACCGTCGCAAGCGGATGCTCGAGGACATCGCCATCCTCGCCGGCGGCGAGGTGATCACCGAGGAGATGGGCCTCAAGCTCGAGAACACGAAGCTCTCGCAGCTCGGGCACGCCCGCCGCGTGGTCGTCGACAAGGACACGACGACGATCATCGACGGAGCCGGTGAGACCGACGCCATCAAGGGCCGGATCAAGCAGCTGAAGTCCGAGATCGAGAACACCGACTCCGACTTCGACCGCGAGAAGCTCCAGGAGCGGCTCGCGAAGCTGTCCGGCGGCGTCGCGGTGGTCAAGGTCGGCGCTTCGACCGAGACGGAGATGAAGGAGAAGAAGCACCGCGTCGAGGACGCGCTGCAGGCTGCTCGCGCCGCCCTCGAGGAGGGCCAGGTGCCGGGTGGCGGCGTCGCGCTCATCAACGCGGCGGAGGCGGTCGGCCCGGACATCCTCGACAAGCTCGAGGGTGACGAGAAGACCGGTGCCCAGATCATCTTCAAGTCGCTCGAGGAGCCGCTTCGGCAGCTCTCCTACAACGCCGGCCTCGAGGGCTCGGTCGTCGTCCAGCAGGTGCGCTCGGCGGAGAAGGGCTTCGGCCTCAACGTCGAGACCGGCGAGGTCGAGGACCTGCTCAAGAGCGGGATCGGCGACCCCACCATGGTCACCCGCTCGGCGCTGCAGAACGCGGCGTCGATCGCGAAGAACATCCTCACCACCGAGGCGGTCGTCGCCGAGGCCCCGGAGAAGAATCCCGTGGGCGCCGGCGCCGGCATGCCGGACATGGGCGGGATGATGTAGCTCAGTCGCTCACGCGATTGACTCCTGCAAGGGCGGCCCGCAAGGCCGCCCTTGTCGTATCCGGGCCTTGCTATATCTGGCGTAGGCGGGTACCTTCTACAACATGGTAGTAGTCCAGGAGGCGTTGCTCGCACAGATGCGGCGCGGTGTGCTGCAGTTCTGCGTGCTCGCCCTGCTCGCCGAGGAGGAGCGGTACGGGTTCGATCTCGTTCGCGCGCTCGGCGAGGTGGAGGGGATGGTGACGAGCGAGGGCACGATCTACCCCTTGCTCAGCCGGCTCCGCCGCGACGGCCTCGTCGCCTCGAGGTGGCTCGAGTCGACCCAGGGGCCGCCGCGGCGTTACTACCAGGCCACCGCTGCGGGCCGAGCAGCGCTTGCTGCGTTTGCGAACGAGTGGCTTCGCTTCCGTGACGCCGTAGACCACTTCATCGAGAGGAGCAACGCATGAGCTCCAGCGATCGTCTCGTCTCCGACTACCTCGACAAGCTGGAAGCCGAGCTAGCGGGGATTCCCCGCGACGGCCGGCGCGAGGTGCTCGACGAGATCGAGGCCCATATCCACGAGTCGCTCGCCGAGCTCGACCCGGACGACGAGGCCGGCGTACGCAACGTGCTGGCGCGGCTCGGCGAGCCGGCCGAGATCGCCGCGGACGCGCGTGAGCGCTTCGGCGTCAAGCGCGTCCAGACGACGTGGCGGGAGATCGGCGCCCTGATCCTGCTCCCGTTCGGCGGCTTCATCCTGCCGGCGTTCGGCTGGTTTGTCGGGGTCGTCCTCCTCTGGGTCTCCGACGCCTGGAACACGAGGGACAAGGTGATCGGGACGCTGGTGCTCCCGGGCGGGTTCGCCGTCCCGTTCTTCCTGCTCACCTTCGTCGGCGTCGGTTCCGGCTCGAATGGTGGCGGGTGTGTCACCCCGTTCGGTGGGCCGACGACGTGCACCGGCGGCGGAACCGCTGTCTGGCGGATCGTGCAAATCGCGCTGTTCGCCCTCCTGCTGCTGGCACCGCTCGTCGTGGACGGCTATCTCATCTGGCGGCTCAGGAAGCGAACTGCGTGACGACCCCACACGAGAAACGGCGCCCTTGCAGGCGCCGTTTCTCGTAGGGGGAGGTGGTTCGCCGTTCGTATCGGCAGCCACTCACCCAGGCTTTACCCCGTTTGGGGGGAGGCCGCGTACCCAAGATGGACGGCACCGTTCCCGTACGCGTCGCACGCGGTGAGTGAGAAGCCCAACGGCTGCGCCCGCTCGGGGAAGAGCCGAGGGCCCTCACCGCGCGTGAGCGGGAACACGAACAGGTGCAGCTCGTCGACGAGCCCGTCGGCGAGTAACGCCCGGACGAGCGTCCCGCTGCCGCTGACGTAGAGGTCTCCGTCGACCGCGGCCTTGAGCTCCCGGATCGCATCGGCGTGGTACGGCCCCAGGACCGTCGAGTTCCGCCACGTCGGCTCGGTGAGGGTCGAGGAAACCACGTACTTCTGCGTCTCGTTGAAGAACGGCGCCCCAGGGTCGTCCTCCACGGTCCGGGTCGACCACGCAGGCTCGAACATCTCGTACGTCGTCCGTCCGAGCAGGATGGCGCGCGAGCGGCCGGTGAGCGCGCCGATTGCTTCGCCCATCTTCGGGTCGAAGCCGAAGTCGAACGTCCAGGTCGGCGCGTCGATCGCGCCGTCGAGCGTCGTGAACTCGTGCACGACGATCCCGCCCATCAGAACCCGTACCGCTCCTCTTGCCAGGGATCCGCGTCGTTGTGGTAGCCGTAGCGCTCCCAGAACCCGGGCTGATCGGACGGGACCAACTCGATCCCGTTGAGCCACTTCGCGCTTTTCCAGAAGTAGCGGGAGGGGACGACCAGGCGCACCGGGCCGCCGTGCTCGGCCGGCAGCGGCTCGCCGTCGGCCTCGTAGGCCACGAGCGCGTTCTGCTCCTCGAGCGCGGCGAGCGGGACGTTCTCGGTGTAGCCGGCCTCGGCGTGCGCGATCGCGAAGCGCGCGGACGGCTTGGGCCGGCAGAGCTTGGCGAGCTCGCGCCAGTGGACGCCGCGGAAGTAGGCGTCGAAGCGGCTCCAGCGCGTCACACAGTGGATGTCGGTCGTGATCTCGGTCGCAGGCAGCGCGCGCAGCTGTTCGTAGTCGAGCGTGATCTCCTCCTCGACCTCCCCGGAAAGGCGCAGCTGCCAGGTCGCGACGTCGACGTTCGCGACGTCGCCCGCGTGCAGCACGGGCCACTTCTCGGTCAGGTACTGGCCGGGTGGCAGGCGCGCAGGGTCGTAGCCGGCGGCGCGCACCTTGTCCTCGGCTTTCGAGCGGAAGAGGGGCATCGCCGGGCACACTAGACGGCATGGACGTGGCTGCGAGAGAGCGGGACTTCGTCCGCGTTGCGGGTTCCGACGCGGCCGACTACCTGCAGCGAATGGTCTCGAACGACGTCGAGGCGCTGTCGTCCGGCGAGGCCTGTCCGGCGCTGCTTCTCACGGCGAAGGCGCGCGTGATCGCGCCTCTCGTCGTCCTGCGGCGCGGCGGCGACGACTTCCTGCTCGTGACCGAGCGGGGGCTGGGCGAGGCGGTGCGCGTGCATCTGGTGCGCATTCGGCTGCGTGCTCAGTGCGAGATCGAGCCGGAGGAGCACGACTCGGCGCTGGTCTTCGGCGGCACGGACGGCTTCGCCACGGACTGGCCCGGCGCGCGGGAGGCGCTCGACGCCGGTCTCGAGCCGACGCTCTCGGCCGAGGAGCTCGAGCTCCGCCGGATCGAGTCCGGCGTGCCGCGCTGGGAGCGTGAGATCGACGACCGGGTTCTCCCCGCGGAAGCCGGTCTCGACGTGACGCACGTCTCCTTCTCCAAGGGCTGCTACCCGGGTCAGGAGCCGGTCGCGCGGCTGCACTTCCGCGGCCATCCGAACCGGGCCCTGCGTGTCGTCGAGCTCGACGAGCTGCCGGAGTACGACGCGCCGCTCCTCCACGACGGGCGGCAGGTCGGCCGCGTCACGAGCGCCGCACGCCGCGCCGACGGCTCGGTCGTCGGCCTCGCCTACGTGCGGACGGAGGTGCCGGATGACGCGCCGCTCGCGCTCGCGGCTCGAGCCCGCTGACTGGTACAGCATCCGCCCGGTTCGGAGCATGAAGCCGGCGACCTACCGCTGTCCGCTCTGCGGTTACCAGCTGCACGCGATGAGCGACCACGTCCTCATCGCGCCGGAGGGCGACACGAGCCGCCGCCGCCACGCCCATCTCGAGTGCGTCGCCGCGGCGAACCTGCCGGGCCGCCCGCAGGGGCCGGGGCTGCTCTCGCGGCTGCTGGGCCGCGGCTAGCGCCTCGCTACACTGGCTGTCCCGGGCGCCCGTAGCTCAGGGGATAGAGCGCTGCCCTGCGGAGGCAGAGGTCGCAAGTTCGATTCTTGCCGGGCGCACTTTTTCATGGGCCCTGGGCCGTCGAGTCGCTGGGACGAAGGTTCGGAGTGTCCGAGACCAAGAGCCAGTGACGGGGTCTCCCGGCGGAACCAGGATCAACCTGGGACCAGACGGTTCACCTGCACACCAGAAAAAGGGGCCTGTTATGCGTCGCACCATCGGTCTAGCTGCGCTTGCCGCAGTGTTGAGTCTCGTTATCGCGGCGGCGGGGAGCGCTGCGCCCAACAAGGGCTCAGGTGGCACCAACAATGGGGGCAATACCCCGGGTTGCGGTGCCGCGTGCGACCAGTCGCACAATCCGACGGACTACACGAAGCCGTGCAATCCGGTGCCCGGCAACGGCTGTCACCAGCTGCCGGATACGCCGTGCGAGCGTGGTCACGGCGGCACCGAGATTGGCAACAAGCACTGCGGGCCAGATCTGGTCATGCTCAAGGAGCAGAGCCAGTTCCCGGAGGGAAGCCCGGACGCGAACTTCACACACGGCATGATCAACGGTGCTCTGGGCTTCGACTTCTTCTACCGGATCACAGTCACCAACTTCTCGAATACGCAGTACACCCTGTTGGCGACCGATCAGCTCTGTGACTCGGGCAACTTTGCCTTCGAGCCGGCTGGGTTTTCCGACCCGCAGCCGTTGGCCCCGTTCGGAACTGACGTCTTCTACTGCCAGATCGACGCGATCGGTGGGGCGGGCTTGCCCGGCGACAGCATCCCCGACGGCGTGACGCCTGGCTTGGGCGAAGGACCGTTCCCGCTCAGCAACACGGCGACGATCACGGCCACTCCGGACGGCGGCGGCACCCCCGTGACGCTGACCGACAGCGTTACGGCGAACTTCAGCTAGCGACCGACTTTCTCCGCGGGCCGGGGGCATCTGGCCCCGGCCCGCGGACAATCGTCTGAGTCGGGGCGACGGCCTTGCCCCCTGCGGCCCCTCCCATCCGCCGTCCGGCCAGAGACGCGCCGCCCCACGCAACCCTGCCCGCGGCCTCCGCCCGCCGCCATGGCCCACTCGTGTCAATCGAACGTCGTGTTTCGGCCTGGTTGCGGAACTCGTCGCGGCTCGGCTCGGGCTGTTAGGGTCGCCGCGGGTTCGATGCCCATCGGGTGTCGATTGGTCCACGGGGGCCGAGGACCACAGGGGCAACAGAGGGAGAGGGATGAGAACCCGTTTTGCACGCGCTAACCGCTTTGCGCGGAGGCGTTCGCTCGTCTCTGCGCTGGCAGTGACGATGTCCGCGGTCTTGGGCGCGGTCTTGCTCGCGTCCTCCGCGTCTGCGTCGCCACCGCCCGCTGCCGGGAGCCTGAAGTTGACACCGGCCCTGGCCGGTCAGCTCTCACGGAACGCGAATCAGCACGTGATCGTGATCATGCGCAGCCAGCTGAAGCCGGCGCGCGCCGGGACCCACGCCGCAACGCTTCGCGCGGCGTCGATCAAGGCCAAGCAGGCGCCGTTCATGCGGGAGCTGCACAAGGTCAAAGCGACCCGCCTGAAGAGCTTCAAGCTGGTCAATGCTTTCGCGGCCACGGTCTCGAAGGGCGAGAAGTCGCTCCTCAGGGCCAATCCGGCCGTGGCAAGGGTCATTCCGGACGTGATGATCCGGGCTTCCCTCGGGAATCCCGTCTCGGCGGCGCAGTCGGCGAGCCCCGCAACGACGATCCGATCCGGCTCGAAGGCCCAGAGCACCGGGGAGAGCCCCGCCGACCTCACGCTGAACAACATCCCGGGAGCGTGCTCGGCGACCACGCCGCAGCTCGACCCCGAGGGGCTCTCGCTCACGAACACCGATTCCGACAACCCGAGCCAGCCCACTGCCCGGTCGCTGGGAATCACCGGCGCCGGCGTGAAGGTGGCCTGGATCGCCGACGGAATCGACCCGAACAACATCAACTTCATCCGGGCGAACAACACCTCGGCGTTCGTCGACTACCAGGACTTCACCGGTGACGGTCCGGGCCAGCCGACGAGCGGTGACGAGGCGTTCCTCGACGCCAACACGATCGCGGGCCAAGGGCTGCACACGTACGACGTGAACGGCTTCAGCGCCCAGCCGACGCCGACCGCGTGCAACATCCGCATCGAGGGGGTCGCGCCGGGCGCCAGCCTGGTCGGCCTGGACGTGTTCGGCACGTTCGAGGACACCACGACGTCGAACTTCCTGCAGGCGATCAACTACGCCGTGCAGACCGACCACGTCAACGTGATCAACGAGTCGTTCGGCTCGAACCCGTTCCCGGACGTCAACTCGCTCGACGCGATCGACCAGTTCGACGACGCGGCGGTCGCCGCCGGCGTCACCGTCGCCGTCTCGAGTGGCGACGCCGGCTCCACGAATACGATCGGCTCGCCTTCGACCGACCCGAAGCTGATCTCGGCCGGCGCGAGCACCGACTTCCGGTTCTACGCGCAGCAGAACTACGCCGCGGCGCGTGACTTCGCGACCACCGGTTGGCTGAACAACAACATCAGCTCGCTGAGCTCCTCCGGCTTCGACGAGGCGGGCGGCACGATCAGCCTCGTCGCTCCCGGCGACCTGAGCTACGCGTCGTGCGACGCCAGCCCGGTCTTCGCCGGCTGCGTCAACTTCAAGGGCCAGTCCTCGGACGTCGAGGAAGCCGGCGGCACCAGCGAGTCGTCGCCGTTCGTGGCCGGCGCCGCGGCGCTCGTCATCCAGGCCTACCGCCAGACCCACGGCGGCGCCACGCCGACGCCGGCGCTGGTCAAGCAGATCCTCGTCGGCACGGCCACCGACCTCGCCGCCCCCGCGTCCGAGCAGGGTGCCGGGCTGCTCAACAGCTACAAGGCCGTGCAGCTGGCCGAGTCGATCCACACGAGCAACGGCTCACAGGCGGCGACCGGGAACACCCTCCTGCCCTCGGCCACTTCGCTCAACGCGGTGGCGGACCATCCGGGTCAGCCGGAGGACTTCCACTTCTCGGTCGCCAACACGGGCGCGAACGCACAGACGGTGAATCTGAGTGGCCGCACCTTCGGGGCCGATCAGAACGTCCAGACCGGCAGCGTCACGCTGAGCGACACCAGCAGCCCGCAGTTCACGAACTTCTCTGGGCTGCCGAACGACTACGAGACGTTCACCTTCAACGTCCCGGCGGGCCAGGACAGGCTGAACGCCTCGATCGCGTACCCGGGCAACCCGGCCAAGGGGAACAACCAGCGGGTGCGGCTGATCCTGATCGACCCGACCGGGAAGTTCGCCGCGCACTCGCTTCCGCAGGGCGTGGGCAACTTCGGCAACGTCGACGTGACCGAGCCGGCCGCCGGCACGTGGACGGGCGTGATCTTCAGCATCACGGCCGCGCACAACGGCACGAACGGGACCGTTCCGTGGGAGGTCTCGACGCAGCAGTTCGCTCCGTTCGGCAACGTCACGCCGAACACCCTGCACCTGGCGCCCGGCCAGAGCCAGATGGTGACGTTCCACACCCACGCGCCGTCCAGCCCGGGTGACGAGGCTGCGTCGCTCGTGCTCAACCCGAGCCTCGGCGGCACCACGACGATCCCGGTGACGCTGCGCAGCAAGATCGACGTCGGTCACGGCCCCCACGGCACGGGCACGTTCAGCGGCGTACTCACCGGCGGAAACGGCCGGCCGCCGCAGGAAGGGCAGCAGCAGTACTACGAGTTCAAGGTCGGGCCAGGCGTGCACGACATCACGGCGAACGTCTCGCTCACGAACGACGCCGGCGATCCGGTGGGCGCCTATCTCATCGACCCGAACGGCAACGTCGGCGGCTACGGACAGAACTCGATCAACGGCACGCATACGCTGTCTCTGACCTCCTACTCGGTCAACCCGGTGCCGGGGACCTGGACGCTCGTGGTCGACTTCGCAGGACCGGTGGTCGGCAACGAGATCTCGCAGCCGTACACCGGCAGCGTCCAGTTCAACGACGTAAGCGTCAGTGCTCCGGGTATGCCGCAGGGACCCGGCGGTCCCGGCGGACCTCCGCCTCCGCCGCCTGGCCCCGGCCCCAAGCCGCCGCCTCCGCACGGCGGAACCGTTCTGACGGCCGGGCAGCCGGTGACGGTCCCGGTGACCATCACGAACAACGGCCAACAGGCGCAGGACTTCTACGTCGATCCGCGCCTGAACAGCTCGGAGACGACCACGCTGGCACCGTTCTCGCAGGCGAGCGGGCTCGCCCTGCCGCTCGTGGTCGGCTCGCCGCAGTGGTTCATGCCGACGGAGGCGTCGTCCGTCTCGGTGAACGCGTCAGCCTCGCTGCCGGCGCAGTTCGACTTCGGCCCCAACCAGGGCGATCTCGACCTTCCGAGCAGCACGGGCACGTCGCCGAGCGCGTCCTACACCACGCCGACCGGGAACCTCACGAACGGTTTCTGGTTCGCCACGCCGAGTGAGATCGGGCCGTACCCGGCCGGAGCACCCGCCGGGACGGTGAGCCTGTCGATGAGCGCCACGTTCAAGGCGTTCGACACCACCGTGACGTCCGATACGGGCGACCTCGAGCTCGCGTCGACCAACCCGTCGACGACCTTCTCGCCGGTCGTCATCAATCCGGGTCAGTCGGCGACGGTCAACGTCACGATCACCCCGTCCGGATCCTCCGGCACGGTGGTCAGGGGAACGCTCTACGTGGACGACTTCCTGACCAACGTCCCGCCGTACGGCCAGCAGGGAGCGAACGAGCTCGCCGCGATCCCGTACGGGTACACCATCAAGTAGGCCTTCGCCTCGAGCGAAGCTCCGCACACGACGGCCGGCATCACGCCGGCCGTCGTGTGCGTGGGGCCAAGCCCGGCGTCGTTGCTCCACAATCGGCTCGTGACGCTGTATCTCACGGAGCAGGACGTCGCGGAGCTGCTCACGCCGGCCGACGCGGTCGAGGCAATCGAGGCGTGCTTCGGCCGCATGGCCGCCGGGGCCGTCGAGAACCGGCCGCGCTACAGACTCCGGCTCGAGGGCGGAGCCCTCGCGGTCATGGCCGCCGCCGACCTCGAGCTCGGGTACGCAGGCGCCAAGGTCTACGCAGGCTTCCACGACGGCGCACGCTTCGCAGTCCTTCTCTTCCGCGCCGACTCGCCGGAGCTCGTCGCCGTGCTCGACGCGGACAAGCTCGGCCAGCTGCGCACGGGGGCGGCGAGCGGGGTAGCGGCCAAGCACCTCGCCTCGAGTGGCGCGAGCAGCCTGGGAGTGATCGGCTGCGGCTGGCAGGCGCAGACGCAGGTCGCGTGCATTCGCGCCGCGCTCCCGCACGTCGAGCGCGTCGTGGCGTACTGCCGGACGGAGGAGCGGCTGCGCGCCTTTTGCGAGGAGCAGGGCGCCGAGCCGGGAGAGAGTCACCAGGATCCGGCAACCTGCGACGTCGTCGTCACCGCGACCACGTCCCCGGACCCCGTTCTGCGAGGGGAGTGGCTCCAGCCGGGCTCGCTCGTCTGTGCGGTCGGCGCGAACGACGGTCGCCGCCGCGAGCTCGACAACGTCGTGCTCGAGCGCGCGGCCTTCGTCTGCTGCGACTCGCTCGACGACGCGAAGCTCGAGTCGGCCGACCTGATCGAGCCGGTCGGATCGGGCGTCCTCGACTGGCTCGAGGTGCACGAGCTGCAAGAAGTCGTCGGGGGCGAGTTGGCGGGTCGCCAGTCCGACCAGGACATCGTCGTCTTCAAGTCCAACGGGCTCGCCGCGTGGGACGTGGCTGTCGCAGTCGCGGCCGTCGAGCGCGCGCGGGTCGCGGGCGCCGGGCGAGAGGTGTCATAGTCAGGGCGTGAAGCAGGTGACCGACCGCGGACGGTTCGCGGAGCGGGTGCTCCACGGCGTCGACTCGAACGGCGACCCCGAGACGGTCGTCATCTGGATCGAGCGGAAAGAGGGCGGCGTCTGGGCGGTCGGCCGCGCAGTCAACCCGGACCGGCGCTCACAGAAAGAGCCCCGGCCCGAGGACTACGTCTTCGAGGGCTACGAGCTGGGCGACTGCCTCCAGGAAGCGAACGAGACGCTCGAGGACGACTTCACCGTCTCGGAGCGCGACGGCCACGCCGAGCACGTCCGGCCGTTCACGCGCGACGAGCTCCTCAAGCCGCTCGAGAAGTGGTTCTTCGGCCGCTCGTGAAGCTGACCTTCGGCTTCACCCCGTGCCCGAACGACGCGTTCGCGTTTCACGCGCTCGTGCACGGGCTCGTTCCCGCTCCGTTCGAGGTCGAGCCGGTGCTGCTCGACATCGAGGAGCTGAACCGGCGCGCGGCGGATGCCGAGCTCGAGCTCACGAAGCTCAGCTTCGGTGCGGCTGCCGCCGCCGGCGATCGGTACCGGCTGCTCAGAAGCGGCGCCGCGCTCGGTCGCGGCGTCGGCCCGCTCGTGGTTGCGCGCGAAGTGGCCTCGCTGGAGGAGGCGGCGGCCGGGCGCGTCGCCGTCCCGGGCAGCGGGACGACCGCCTTCCTGCTTCTCCGGCTCGCGGCGCCTGCGCTGGGAGAGGTCGTCGAGCTCCGCTACGACGAGATCCTCGACGCGGTCGTCACCGGAGACGTGGACGCCGGCCTCATCATCCACGAGAGCCGTTTCACCTACGCCGAGCACGGGCTCGTGTCGGTCGCCGACCTCGGCGAGTGGTGGGAGGGCGAGACCGGCCTGCCCGTGCCGCTCGCCGGGATCTTCGCGCGGAGCGATCTCGACCAGAGCGTCGCCCACCCGGCGGAGGCCGCGATTCGGGCGTCGGTCGAGTACGCGTTCGCACATCCGGAGGCGAGTCTCGACTACGTCCGCTCGCTCTCGAAGGAGATGTCGGACGAGGTCTGCGCTGCGCACATCGCGCTCTATGTGAACGAGCACAGCATCGACATCGGTGACGAGGGTTTCGCCGCGATCGACCGGCTGCTCGGTCGGGCTACTGCCGCTGCCTAGACTCACGCGGATGAGCGTAGGCTCGACGGAGCTCACCAGGAGCGGAGGCGCCGACCTGCGCGGCGCCGGAGCGGGCAAATGAGCCGGGCCGTCGTCCTCTCCGCCGTCCGCACCCCGATCGGCCGCTACGGCGGCGCTCTGTCGGGTGAGCGGCCCGACGACCTCGCGGCGCTCGTGATCCGCGAGGCGGTGGCGCGCTCCGGCGTGCCGGCGGAGCAGATCGAGGACGTCTGGTTCGGAGCCGCCAACCAGGCAGGCGAGGACAACCGCAACGTCGCGCGGATGGCGGCGCTGCTGGCGGGGCTCCCCGAGTCGGCTGCCGGTGTGACCGTGAACCGGCTCTGCGCCTCCGGGCTCGCCGCCGTGATCGGTGCCTGCCATGCCGTGATCGCCGGCGACGGGGATCTCTTCGTCGCGGGCGGCGAGGAGTCGATGAGCCGCGCGCCGTTCGTGACTCCGAAGGCCGAGAAGCCGTTCGAGCGCGGCGACCGGCCGCTCTCCGACACGACGCTCGGCTGGCGCTTCACGAATCCGAAGCTCGTCGAGCTGTTCCCGCCCGAGTCGATGGGCGAGACCGGCGAGAACGTCGCCGAGCGGTGGGGCGTGACGCGGGAGGATCAGGACGCGTTCGCGCTCCAGTCGCAGCGCCGCTGGGCGGCCGCCGACGAGGCGGGCCGCTTCGCCGACGAGCTAGTCCCGGTCGGCGACGTGACGCGCGACGAACATCCGCGTCCCGACACGACGGCCGAGAAGCTCGCGGCGCTCAAGCCCGCGTTCCGCGAGGGCGGTACGGTCACGGCCGGCAACGCGTCAGGGATCAACGACGGCGCAGCCGCGCTCGTCATCGCGTCGGAGGAGAAGGCGCGCGAGCTCGGCGCCGAGCCGCTCGGCGCGTTCGTCGGCAGCGCGGTGGCCGGCGTCGACCCGCGGGTGATGGGCATCGGCCCGATCCCCGCGGTGCGCAAGTTGCTCGAGCGAAGCCGCGTCTCGCTCGACGAGGTCGACCTCGTCGAGCTGAACGAGGCGTTCGCGTCGCAGAGCCTCGCCGTGATTCGCGAGCTCGGCCTCGATCCCGAGAAGGTGAACGTCAACGGCGGCGCGATCGCGCTCGGCCATCCGCTGGGAATGA
>DATBAH010000021.1:0-15878 GCA_036271615.1 Gaiellaceae bacterium | reverse complement strand
CGGCCTGCTCGGGCTGGCCCATCGCCTCCCAGAGCGAGAAGCCCATCCCGTCGGCGTAGGTGACGAGCCGCTGCATCGACGTGTCGCCGATGCCGCGCCGCGGCCGGTTCGCGATCCGCAGCAGGCTGACCGCGTCGTACGGGTTGTCGATCGCCTGCAGGTACGCGATCACGTCCTTGATCTCCTGGCGTTCGTAGAAGCGCGGCCCGCCGATCACCTGGTACGCGACCCCTTGCCGCACGAGCACGTCTTCGAGCACGCGGCTCTGCGCGTTCGTACGGTAGACGACGGCGATCTCGCTCAGCGAGTACCCGTACTCGAGCAGCCCGGCGATCTCGGCCGCGACGAACCGCGCCTCGGCGTGTTCGTCCTCGACCTCGATCACACGTACGGGCTCGCCCTCGCCGAGCTCCGACCAGAGCCGCTTCTCCTTGCGCTCGCGGTTGTGCGAGATCACGTGGTTCGCTGCGTGGAGGATCGCATTCGTCGAGCGGTAGTTCTGCTCGAGCGGGATCTCGCGCGTACCGGGGAAGTCGCGCTCGAACTCGAGGATGTTGCGGATGTCAGCGCCTCTGAACCCATAGACCGATTGATCTGGGTCGCCGACAACCATCATGTTTTGATGAATCGAGCTTAGCAACTGCAGCAGCACGTACTGCGCGTGGTTCGTGTCCTGGTATTCGTCGACGAGCACGTAGCGGAAGGCCTTCGCCCAGCGCTCGTGCGCCTCGGGGAAGCGCTGCAGGACCTCGACCGTCAGCATCAGCATGTCGTCGAAGTCGACCGCGTTCTGGGTGAACAGCTTGCGCTGGTACAGGCCGTAGACATCGGCGACGGTCTGGTCGTAGAAGCTGCCGACGCGGGCCGCGTACTCGTCGGGGCCGATCAGCTGGTTCTTCGCGTTGGAGATCTGGCCGTGGATGCCGCGCGGGGTGAACCGCTTCGGGTCGCGCTCGAGCTCCTCGAGGCAGGAGCGGACGAGGCGGATCTGGTCGGAGGAGTCGTAGATCGTGAAGTTCGAGCGGTAGCCGAGGCGCTCGGCCTCGCGGCGCAGGATGCGGCCGCAGGCGGCGTGGAAGGTCATGATCCAGATCGCGCGGGCGCGCGTGCCGACCGCGGCCTCGATCCGGGAGCGCATCTCCGCGGCGGCCTTGTTCGTGAACGTGATCGCGAGGATCTCGTTCGGATGGACGCCCTGCGAGAGCAGGTAGGCAACCCGGTTCGTCAGCACGCGCGTCTTGCCGGAGCCTGCGCCGGCGACGACGAGCAGCGGCCCCTCGGTGGTCGTGACCGCGAGGCGCTGAGCATCGTTCAGGTCGGCGAGCTGGAGCTCGGTGGCGGTCTGCGGGGGCATCGATCCACACTAGCGCCGGGGCCAGCCACCGCGACCCGGGCTCGAGCGCAACGACCGCGAAAGCGTGCCGGACGGGCTATCCCCACCTTCTGAGCGGGACAACCGCACGTTCCGGCGCGCCCGCGCTGGCAAAGTGCGGAGATGGCAGTCGAGACAGGGATCGAGCTGAGAGGGCTCGCGAAATCGTTCGGCGAGGTGCGGGCGGTGCGCGGGATCGACTTCACGATCGGGCGCGGGGAGACGGTGGCGCTTCTCGGGCCGAACGGCGCCGGGAAGTCGACGACGATCGACATGCTCCTCGGGCTGCTCGATCCGGACGGCGGGTCCGTCTCGGTGTTCGGGCTCACGCCGCGGGCGGCGGTCGATGCCGGAGATGTCGGCGCGATGCTGCAGACGGGCGCCCTGATCCGCGACCTCAGCGTGCGCGAGCTCGTCGCGATGATGGCGTCGCTCTACCCGAGCCCGCTCGAGATCGACGACGTGCTCGAGCTGACCGGCATCTCGGACATCGCGAGCCGGCGAACGCAGAAGCTCTCGGGGGGCCAGACCCAGCGCGTTCGCTTCGCCGTCGCGCTCGTGAGCAATCCGGAGCTCCTCGTGCTGGACGAGCCCACCGTGGCGATGGACGTCGAGGGCCGCCACGGCTTCTGGACGACGATGCGGGCATTCGCGGCGCGTGGAAAGACGGTCGTCTTCGCGACGCACTACCTGGAGGAGGCCGACGCCTACGCCGACCGGATCGTGCTGATGGCGAACGGCACGATCGTCGCCGACGGGCCGCCCAACGAGATCAAGGGCATGGTCGGCACGAAGACGATCCGGGCCACGATTCCCGGCGCGGCACTCGACGCGCTCGAGAAGCTGACCGGCGTCACGCGCGCGGAGCGTCGTGGCGAGTCGATCCTCCTCGCCTGCTCCGACTCGGACGCCGCGATCCGGGCGCTCCTCGCGGCATTCCCGGACTCCCGCGACATCGAGATCAGCGGAGCCGGGCTCGAGGAGGCGTTCCTCACGCTCACGGGCGGCGAGAACGGGCACGGCGCATGAGCCTCTCGTTCCTGAACCGTTCGTACCTCGGCTTCGAGCTCCGGCGTACGTTCCGAAACCGGCGCTTCTTCATCTTCTCGCTCGGGTTTCCGTTCGTCCTGTACTTCCTCATCGCGGGGCCGAACCGGAACGAGACGAACCTCGGGGGGACGGGCCTCCCCGCGCCGCTCTACTTCATGGTCGGCCTGGCGGCATTCGGGACGATGAACGCGATGCTGTCGGCCGGCGCCCGGATCGCGGGGGAGCGCGCCGTGGGCTGGAACCGCCAGCTGCGGATCACGCCGCTCACGACGCGCGAGTACTTCCGGGCGAAGGTCGTGACCGGCTACGCGATGTCGTGCCTCACCCTCGGCGCGCTCTACCTCGCCGGGATCAGCCTCGGCGTCAGCCTCACCGGCAGCGAGTGGCTGCGGATGACCGGCCTGATCCTGGTCGGGCTGCTTCCGTTCGCCGGGCTCGGCATCGTGTTCGGCCATCTGCTCACGCCCGACTCGATCGGTCCGGCGATGGGCGGCTCGACGGCCCTGCTCTCGATCCTCGGGGGCGTGTTCTTCCCGATCACGAACGGGACGATGGTGAAGATCGCCGAGGCGCTGCCCTCGTACTGGCTCGTCCAGGCCGGCCACGTCGGGCTCGGCGGGAAAGGGTGGTCGGCGACCGGCTGGTTCGTCGTCGCCGCCTGGACGGTCGGTGCCGCCGCTCTCGCTCGCTGGGCCTACCGGCGCGACACGGTCCGCGTGTAGCCGCTAGCTGGAGACCGCTGCTGCGAGCTCTGGCTCGAGCCACGCGACGGCAGCGGCGACGAGCTTCGCGTCCTCCGACTTGAGGACGACCTCCACCTCGGGCCCGTCGGGCGTGAAGCGCGGATAGGAGCCGATCGAGATCGCCGGCCATCGGACGGTGGCGCTCGAGAGGAGGTGGACGATGTCGCTCTCGCGCGTCCGGTAGACATGCCGCCAGGTCGAGATCGGCGTGCCGCCCCGAAGCTCCTCCGCGTAGGCGTTGAACATCGCCTCCATCTCCGACGGCAGGCCCGGCAGCACCCACACGTTCTCGATCTTGAAGCCGGGCGCGCCGCCCTCCGGGTTGCGCAGCGGCCGCGAGCCCTCTGGCAGCAGCGCCCACCGCGCGGCATAGTCGGGGTGCTTCGGGAAGCGGCGTCGAAGCTCGGAGGCGAGCTCGGTCACCTCGACCTGCGGCACGCCGAAGGCCGCCGCGATCGCCTCGCGTGTCAGATCGTCGGGCGTTCCGCCAAGGCCCCCGGTGACGATCACCACGTCGACGCGCGTGCGCTCGCGGTTCACGAGGTCCGCAACCGTCTCGATCTCGTCCGGGACGGACGCCGCGATCGCGATGCGGACGCCGAGCGACTCGAGCCGCTGGCCAAGCCACGAGGCGTTCGTGTTGACGACGTCGCCGGAGACCACCTCGTTCCCGATCGTGAGCAGTGCCGCACGCACGGCACCGAGTATGCCCGCTGCGTAACGCAGCCCGGGGGAAGTGCGATGAGAGAGGACGACGAACGACGGGCCGCTCTCCGCGGTCGATGCCCGGGGACACGTGAAAGGGTGACCGCAGCAGGCCCGCCCCCTGCCGCCGATCTCCCGGCGCGAGCTCGTCCAGCTGCGGGGAGCACCAGCCCGTCCGCATCGCTGGCGCCGAACGGCCGATCCGCTATCCTCGCTCGCGCCGGGCACATATCCCCGGCCGGTGTGAATCCAGCGAAGCCGGTGTGAATCCGGCGCTGTCCCGCAACTGCGATGCCCTCCTTGCGAGGGACGAGCCAGGTCGCCTGAGTCACGCCGACGAACTCAGCCCTCGGAGGAAGGGCGGTTCGCGCGGCACCCGCCGCCGGACCACCTCCCTCCGCTTCCAGCGGAGGTTTTTTATGGTCACTCGCAGGTTTCTTGGCAGGTACTTCTGGGCTCTTGCCCTCCTCGTGCTCGTACTCGTTCCATCGGCGGCGGCGACGTCGCAGACGACAATGGCACCGATGCGGATCGTCTCGCTCTCACCGACCGCCACCGAGGATCTGTTCGCGATCGGCGCGGGCAAGCAGGTCGTCGCCGTCGACAACCAGTCCGACTACCCGAAGAGCGCCCCGATCACGAAGCTTTCCGGCTACACCCCGAACGCGGAGGCGATCGCGGCGTACCGGCCGGATCTCGTCGTCGTCTCCTACGACGGCGCGCACATCGTCGAGGCGCTCGGCAAGCTGAAGATCCCGGTGCTCGTGGAACCCGGCGCGGCGACGCTCGCGCAGGCATACGGACAGATCGTCCAGCTCGGGAAGAAGACCGGGCATGCCGCGGCCGCCGAGAAGGTCGTGGCCGGCATGAAGACGAAGATCGCCGCGATCGCGGCGTCGATGCCGCATCCAAGCCCGCCGCTCACCGTCTACCACGAGCTCGGAACGGATCTGTACTCCGCGACCTCGAAGACGTTCATCGGCCGGATCTACACGCTGCTCGGTCTGAAGGACATCGCCGACGCGGCGGACAAGACGGGCTCCGGGTACCCGCAACTCTCCGAGGAGTACATCGTGGCGGCCGACCCGACGCTGATCGTGCTTGCGGACACGGTGTGCTGCGGACAGACCGTGGCGAAGGTCGACAAGCGCGCCGGCTGGAGCACGATCGCGGCTGTGAAGGGGAACGGCGTGCTTGCAGTGAACGACGACATCGCGTCGCGGTGGGGCCCGCGGATCGTCGACTTCATGCAGGAGGTTGCGGCTAGAGCAAAGGTGCTGGCCGCGAAGTGAGCGTTGCGGCGCAACCGGCGGCGGAGGCCGTTCATGTGCCTTCGCCGTCGCGTGCGCTCTGGCCGATCGTCGGCGCGATCGTGTTCGTCGGCGCGGCGGTCCTCGTCGGCCTCTTCGTCGGCCCGGCGGGCATCGCACCCGGGGCGATCGTGCGCGAGCTTCTGTCCCACATCCCGCTCCTCGGGGTTCATTCGCATCTCTCGGCGACCGACTCCGCGATCCTGTGGCAGCTGCGGGCGCCCCGGGTGGCCCTCGGGCTCCTCGTCGGTGGGATGCTCGCGCTGGCGGGCGGCTCCTACCAGGGCGTCTTCCGCAACCCGCTCGTCGATCCCTATCTCCTCGGAGTCGCCGCCGGGGCGGGCCTCGGAGCGACGATCGCGATCGCCTACGCGCAGGGAGCCGCAGACTCGTGGGATCTGCTGCCGATCGCCGCGTTCGCGGGTGCACTCGTCGCGGTGGCCCTCGCCTACGGGCTCGGCGCCTCGGCGATGGGCGCAGGCAATCCCGCGGCCCTCGTCCTCGCCGGTCTCACGATCGTCGCGTTCCTCACCTCGATCCAGACGTTCATCCAGCAGCAGCACGCCCAGTCGCTGCAGGAGATCTACAGCTGGATCCTCGGCAGCCTCGATACCGCAGGCTGGCACGAGGTGATGCTCGCGCTGCCGTACGTCGCGATCGCCTCGGTCGTGATCCTGCTGCACCGCCGCGTACTCGACGTGCTTGCGGTGGGCGACGACGAGGCGGCCACGCTCGGCGTCAACGTGCGGCGGGTGCGGCTGACGATCGTGATCTCCGCGACGATCGGCACCGCCGCGGTGGTCGCGGTCAGCGGGCTGATCGGCTTCGTGGGCATCATCGTCCCCCACTTCGTTCGGCTTGCGATCGGCACGAGCTACCGGATCGTGCTCCCGCTCTCGCTACTGCTCGGGGGCGGGTTCCTCGTGCTCTGCGACGTGATCGCGCGGACGGTCGTCTCTCCGGCGGAGCTCCCGATCGGTGTCGTCACGGCGTTCTTCGGCGCTCCGTTCTTCGCGGTCGTGCTCCGCTCGAGCAGGACGTTCCGGTGACGAAGCTCTGCCTCGGCTCGCTGTCGGTCGAGCTCGGCTCGGCACGCGTGCTCGACGGCGTGAGCACCGAGATCGCACCGGGCGAGTGGGTCGCCCTGATCGGCCCGAACGGCGCCGGAAAGAGCACCCTGCTCAGGGCCACGGCCGGCCTGCTGCGCTACGGCGGCTCGGCGACGCTCGACGGGGACGAGGTCTCGTCGCTCTCGCGGAGAGAGATGGCCCGACGACTGGCGTTCGTCCCGCAGTCCCCGCTCCTGCCCCCCGGAATGCGTGTCGACGAATACGTCCTGCTCGGCCGCACCGCGCATCTCGGGCCGTTCGGCGGCGAGAGCCCGCGTGACCTCGAGATCGCCGGCCGCGCGCTCGCCCGGCTGGACCTCGGACCGCTCGCCCACCGGCGGCTGCAGACGCTGAGCGGTGGCGAGCAGCAGCGGGCCGTCCTCTGCCGGGCGCTCGCGCAGGAGGCGCCGCTGCTCCTGCTCGACGAGCCGACGACCTCACTCGACATCGGCCGGCAGCAACAGGCGCTCGAGCTCGTGGCGACGCTGCGGGAGCACGGTGCGCTCACGGTGCTCTGCGCGATGCACGACATCACGCTTGCGGCCCAGTACGCAGACAGGCTGATCGTGCTCTCGCACGGCCGTCTCGTCGCCGAAGGGCCGCCCGGGAAGATCGCGAGCGCGGAGCTGATCGCAGAGCACTACGGCGCGACCGTGCGCGTGGTCGGCGAGGGCGACACGCTGGCCGTGATTCCCGTACGCCGGATCTAGACTGCCGGCCGCGCCAGGCGACCCGAAAGCCTGCCGCCGGACTGCTGGACGCTGATCCCGACGGCGAGGATCGCGAAACCGAGCACCGCGAGCGCGAAGGCGATCCCGAGGTTCCCGAACCAGTCGTCGCTGTAGTGGACGAAGGGCGAATAGATCCCGAGCAGCCCGAAGAACGCGAACGAGGCGCGCCTGAGCTCGATCGAGAGGCCGAGCGCGACGATCCCGGCGGCAACGACAAAGATCCACCCGGGCGAGCTGTGAACTGCGACGTGGTAGGAGAACCCCAGCGTCAGCGCCCAGAGCCCGACGAGATGCCACCAGAAGGCCTCCCTGCGCGCGGCTCGCCAGTCGGCATAGAGGCCGATCGCGACAAAGGCGAGGCCGGTACCGAAGAGCACGTCGACACGCGTTTCCGTGCTCGGGCTCGAGTCGACCGCGGGGACGAACAGCTCGACGACGAGCAGCGTCGCGATCGCCACCCACAGGAACACGTACGAGTAGCGGGTAAGCCAGTAGACGGCGAGGCCCGCCGCGACGGTCGCCACCGCGAGCGAGAAGCCGTGCCAGTCGAAGCCGTGCGCCACCGGGGGTTGCTGCTCCTCGACCGCCACGATCGACTCCGACGTGGGAGCAGGATTGCCCGAGGCAAGGCCGACCAGCACCTCGAACGCCGCGACCGCGAGCGGGACGAAGGTGACCGCGGTCGCGGCGATCACGCCACCCGGGATGAGCCATCCGGAGCGGATCAGAAGCGTCGCGGCCAGCGCGTAGGCCGCGATGAAGGCCAGTGAGGCAAGGAGGATCCAGAGCCCGCGGGCGGCTCCGGAGACCTGCGCGACCACGGCGAAGCTTGCACCGGTGCCCGCGAGCGCCCCGAAATACCAGAGGACGTTCTGGGTGTCGAGAACAGGCGCCGCCGCGGTCTTCGAAACAGTCTCAGCCGGCGGCGGCTCGGTGGTCTCCACTGCCGTCCAGGATCCCACCAGGGCCAGACGGCGCGGCCGTGGCTACCTCAGGGCTGGCGGACGAGGATCTTGCGGAGCTCGTCCTCTTTGCCCGGCTCGAGAATGACGAGCACGGAGTCGCCCGGCTCGAGCTGCATCGAGGCGTCAGGCGCCTCGGCCTTGCCGTTTCGGCCCACCGAGATCACGCGTGCTCCCTCGGGGAGCTCCACCTCGCGAATCGCCTTGCCGGCGCAGGCGGCCTCGCGGTCGACCATGATCTCGACGATCTCGAGGTTCTCCTTGCCGAGCTCGAGCAGATGGATGAGGCCGTGTTCCGGCACCTCGTGCTCGATCAGGCCCATGATCGAGGCTGTCGCAGAGACCGTCGGGCTGATCCCGAGAAGGTCGAAGTAGGGCTGGTTGCGCGGATCGTTGACGCGTGCGATCGTGGTCTCGACGCCGTAGCCGTCGCGCGCGAGCTGGCAGATGACAATGTTGTCCTCGTCGTCGCCCGTTACCGCAACCACCACATCCGGCGGCCGCTTGATCCCGGCGCGCTCGAGCACGAAGATCTCCGTCGCGTCGCCGCGATGGACCTGATGCTCGAGCTCCGCCTCGAGCTGGTCGAACCGGCCCGGGCGCTGCTCGATCAGCGTCACCTCGTGCCCGTCGCGGATGAGAGCCCGTGCAAGGTTCGACCCCACCTTGCCGCCGCCTGCGATGAGGAGATACATGCCTAGGCTAAAGCGCCTTCGACGGCGCGCACCGCATTGGTGAGTGTCTCGATCGCACTCTGGGTCGGGCAGACGACGTTGAGCCCGCGGGAGCGGTAGAACTCGGCGCGCGCAGGGTCGAGAATCCGGACGATCACGGAGCGCACACCGAAGCTCTTGGCCGCCATCTGGCCGATCACGATGTTGGAGTTGTCGCCGTCGGTCGTCACGACCACCGCGTCCGCGTCGGCCATCCCCGCACGCTTGAGCAGCGAGATGTCGATTCCCTGGCCGACATGGAACTCGCCGGTCCAGTCGTCGCCGAGCCGCCCGAGCGCATCCTCGCGCTCGTCGATCACGCTCACCTCCCAGCCGGCCGCCCGGAGCTGCAGCGAAACGGCGCTGCCGACGCGACCACAACCGATGACGAGTACCTTCACGCGCGCCAGCGTAGCTCAGGTGCGGCGCGGCGCGATCAACCTATGTCGGCCTCGTCGTCGAGCACGCGTTGCGGGAACGCGACGATCAGCACCTCGCACGGCGCCTGGCGCAGGACGAAGTCGACGGTCGGCGAGAAGAACCGCGATTGCCGCCGCCACCGCGGCGACGAGCCGAGAACGATCAGGTCGGCGTTCGTGTCCCGCGCGCGGTCGACGATCGCGCGGCCGATGGCGCGGCCGCGCACGGTCACCGATTTCACCTCGACTCCGAGCTCGGCACCGAGCGCCGTCGCCTCGGCGAGCGACTCGTCGGCCCGGGCGTCGGCAGCGGCCATGTCGGCGTCGAGTGCCCGATCGAGCGGGACGCAGACGACGTGGAGCGCCTCGACGGTCGCCCGGTGCTCGGCGGCGAGCTTCACGGCCGTCGCGGCCATCTCCTCGCCGATGACGCCGAGCTTCATCGGCACGAGCACCCGCCGGAACCGCGGCACGTCGACGAAGCGGACCGTGTCGGGAGCGGTGACCCGCTCCGTCAGCCCCTCTCCGTGCGACCGCCGGACGACGACGAAGACGATCACCCCGACGAGCAGCCAGGCGGGCCCGCCGTAGCGGGCTCCGGGGTGGGTCACGATCGCGATCACCCAGACCGCAAACGTGAGGATCGCGCCGAAGACGGCCGGCAGCGGGATCTCGTGGCCCCGGATCGTGATGTTGATCGGCGTCCGGTAGGGCCTCGGCAGATCGGGCTCTGTGATCCGGAGCTTGATCACGGCGATCTGGGTCGCGGTGAACGCGAGCAACACGCCGAACGAGAACACGCTTGCGAGGAACGCGACGTCGTGGCGCAGGAACGCGGAGGCGATCACGATCGCGCTCGAGATCGAGGTGACGGCGATGATCGCCTGCGGCGAGACGAGCGTGCGCCGGTGGAGGCGGCCGAAGGCGCGCGGCAGCTGGCCGTGTTCCCCGAGCGAGTAGGCGAGCCGGCAGAAGCCCGAGATGGACGTCGTCACCGAGGCGAGCAGGATCAGCGCGCCGCTTGCGCCGACGAAGAACCTGATCGTGTCGCCGAGCGTCCTGTTCGTGTGGCCGCGGATCTGGTCTGCGATCCCGACGAGCGGCGAGCGCAGCCAGGTGGTTCCGAGCTCGGTCTGCGGCCCCGGGAACGCCGAGAGCCCGACGATCGCGATCGCGACGTACGCGGTGACGACCGTGCCGATCGCGAGGAACAGCGCACGGGGCAGGTCGACACCTGGACGGCGCGCCTCCTCCGCGAGGTTCGCGACCGTCTCGAGCCCGGTGAAGGCCAGCATCGCGAGCGGGATCGCGAACACGAGCGAGCTCACGGTCGGCGCGGAACCGAGCGAGGTCCCTTTCAGCACCGAGCCGGGCGAGACGAGGAACGCAAAGCCGAAGGCGATCAGCACGAGCTGCGTCAGCACGTCGAGCGCGGGGACGATCGTCCCGATCGCGTACATCGACGGACGGCGCACGAGCCGGATCGCGCCGACCGCCACGATCGCGGCGACGCCGACGATGACGTCCCAGGGGTTCCGGTCGAGCGCGCTGATCTGGAGCGCACCGGCGAGGTAGTGCGGAACGAAGAGCGCAGAGAGGGCGATCACGATCAGGTAGTCGAGGAAGAGCGCCCAGCCGGTCATGAAGCCCGCGAGGTCGTTGTAGGCCCTGCGGACGAACGTGGCGGCGCCGCCCGTCTCCGGGAGCGCCGAGGTCGCCTCGGCATACGAGAGCGCGACGAGCAGGAAGAGGAGGCCGACCCCGAGCAGCACGAACGGGGTGAACCCGACGGCGTGGAGCGCGATGATCCCGAGCGCGAAGTAGATCGAGGAGGCGATCTCGCCGTAGGCGACCGAGAAGAGCGACCGCGCGTCGAGCTCGCGACGCAGGCCGGGAAGCTTTCGCGCCATCTACCGCGACCTCGTGCGCCTGTTCACGTAGAGGCGGCCCGCGCCGGCCGCGAGGAAACCGATGCCGAGGATGATCCCGACCTCGCCGCCGCCGAGCGAGGCGGTCCGGACCAGGAACGCGATCCCGAGCCCGATCATGACGATCGAGAGGATGCTCGATATCCCTGCGTGCACGCCTAGCGCAGCCGATCCGCGCGCCCGCACTGGCCATGCCCGGCCGAGCCACGACCTGTCCGGCCATGTCCGGTGCCAGGTTTCGTGACGAGCGTGGAACGGAACTGAGACGGGGGTGTGACGGGCGGCAAGGAGCTCCTGCTCGTTCCGGCTGGCTTTCGAGACATGTCCGGTGCCAGGTTACGGAACGAAAGTGTGACAGCGGGGCGGGTCAAGCCGCCTTCTTGCCGGCGGCGACCATCACGCGGCACTCGGCATTCTTGAGGACGTAGTCGACCGTCTTCCCGAAGATCGCCTTGTGGCGCCCACGGGGCGCGCCGAGGACGACGATCTCGGCCTGGCGGCGCCCGGCCTCCTCGACGATCGCGCGGCCTGCCTGTCGCGCACGGACGATCCGGTCGATCGTTCGGACACCGTAGGCCGAAGCGGCGACGCGCGCGTCGTCGAGCAGCCGGTCGGCCTCCGCCTCCTCGGCGTCCATCGCCGCCTCGAGCGGCCGGTCGAGCGGCACCACGACGACGCGGAGCGCGACGATCGTGGCGCCACGCTCGGCCGCGAGGCGCGCGGCGATGTCGATCGACTCGTGCGACCCGGGCCCGGACACGATCGGGACGAGGATCGTGCGGTACTCGAGCGCGACCGCGGGGCCGAACTGCAGCGGCGCGATCACCGTCTCCCTGAGTGGAATCCCGAGGCGGCGGCGGTAGAAGAAGTAGAAGACGAATCCGGTCGCGAGCCATGCGAGGCCGGCATACCGCGTCGGCGCATCCTGGACCACGACGACGAGGAACGCGAGCCCCGTGCCGATGCCGCCGACGATCGCGAAGATCGGCCAGTCGACGCCGTGGAACCTGAAGTTGGGCCTGACGCGGTAGGGATCCTCGACCGGCGGCGGTTTGCGGCGCAGCTGGATCACCGAGGCGTGCGCGATCGTGAACGAGAGCATCGCCCCGAACGCGTACATCCGGCCGATGAAGTCGACGTTGCCCGGGAGCATGAAGAGGATCGAGAAGAACCCGGCGAAGACGAGCAGCGCGAGCCACGGCGTCTTGAACCTGGGATGGAGCCGCCGGAAGAGCTCCGGCAGCTGCCGGTGGCTCGACATCGAGTAGGTGATCCGGGACGCGCCGATCACTCCGGCGTTCGTGGCGATGAAGAGGATCGTCGCCGCAAGGACGCCGACGTAGATCTTCGCCGCCGAGAGCACCGCACCGTGCAGCCCGAGATTCTCGACGATCCCCAGGACGGGGTCGTTCTCGAACCCCTGCGGCGGCGGGAGGCCGAGCTTCGTGACGTACGTTCCGGTTGCGTCCTTGTAGACCGGGAGCGCAGAGAGCGCGATGAGCGGGAGCGTGAAGTAGATCGCGAAGACGGCGATCGCGACGAGCCGGATCGAGCCGGGGATCGTGCGCCGCGGATCGCGTGCCTCTTCCGCGAGGTTCGAGACGGTCTCGATCCCGGTGTAGGCGATCATCGCGACCGGGATCGCGAGCGCGAAGTTGGACCACGTGGGCGCGACCCCCCAGTGGATGTTCGCCTTCAGCACATGCGGGCTGAAGACGAGGAAGAAGCCGAGCCCGACGAGGAGCAACTGGGTCGCGAAGTCGATCACCGCGAGACCGACGTTCAGCGTGGCGGCCTCCTTGACCCCGACGATGTTGATCGCGACGAGGACGACCACCACGATGACTCCGCCGATGATGTCCCACGGGTTCGTCTTCAGGGGCGCCCAGAAGATCGAGAGGTAGTGCGGCACGAAGAACGCGGAGATCGCGACCGTGATGATGTAGTTCAGCATCTGCGCCCACGCCGCCCCGAACGAGACGAGCTCGTTGAACGCCCGCCGCGCGAAGCTCGACGATCCGCCGGCCTCGGGGAAGAGCACCGTCCCCTCGGCATAGGTAGCGGCGGTGCAGGCGAAGATAAGGCCCGAGATGACGAAGACGAGCGGCGTCAGCCCGAGTGCGATCGCCGCGGTGACGCCGAGCGCGTAATAGATCGACGAGCCGACGTTCCCGTAGGCGGTGGCGAAGAGCGCCGGCGTTCCGAGAACCCGCTCGAGCGAATGGGACTGCCGCCGCCTGCTTCCTGGCACCGGCTGAATCTACTCCCGCCCACGGTCGATGCGCAGGAACCTACGCATCTTTTCCAGATCAGAGGCTTTTCTCTATCGGTCCGCCGCGTCCGCCCGGGGCCGAGACGGCGGGGTCGCACACCCCGTGCGTCGTTCCTTAAAGCCCCCACCCGGGTGGGGAATCAACCCGCCACCCGCTGAGATCAATTGTACGTCGGGGTGGGCGGCGTGTCTGTGCCAACTCTGGAACAGTTCGTCCACAGGACTGGAGCTATGGGGGAGGCCCGAAGGCCTCCCCCACGCCTTCCTAGGAGTGGATCGAGACGAGCAGCGGGATGATCAGGATCGCGACGATGTTCGTGATCTTGATCATCGGGTTGATCGCGGGGCCCGCGGTGTCCTTGTACGGATCGCCGACGGTGTCTCCCGTAATCGCAGCATTGTGGGCCTCGGAGCCCTTGCCGCCGTAGAGCCCGTCCTCGATCATCTTCTTCGCGTTGTCCCAGGCGCCGCCGCCGGCGGTCATCGAGATCGCGAGGAAGAGGCCGGTGACGATCGTGCCGACGAGCAGGCCGCCGAGCATCCGGATGCTGATGATCCCGACGATGATCGGGAACGCGATCGGGATCAGCGCCGGAGCGAGCATCGACTTGATCGCCGAGCCCGTCACGATGTCGATCGCGCGACCGTACTCGGGCCGTTCGGTGCCTTCCATGATCCCGGGGTGCTCGCGGAACTGCCTGCGCACCTCCTCGACCACCTCGCCGCCGACCCGCCCGACCGCTTCCATCGCGAGCGAGGCGAACAGGAACGGCATCAGGCCGCCGATGAAGAGGCCGGCGATCACCCACGGATCGTTCAGCGTGAAGATCGTGGAGATCCCGCCTTCCCGGAGGCCGCTCGTGTACGAGTCGAACAGGACGAGCGCTGCGAGCGCCGCCGAGCCGATCGCATAGCCCTTGGTGACGGCCTTCGTGGTGTTGCCGACCGCGTCGAGCGGGTCGGTGACGCCGCGCACGGACTCGGGCAGATCCGCCATCTCGGCGATGCCGCCCGCGTTGTCGGTCACGGGGCCGAACGCGTCGAGCGCGACGATCAGGCCGGTCATCGAGAGCTGTGCCATTACCGCAACACCGATGCCGTACAGGCCTGCGAAGTGATTCGCGACCAGGATCCCGGCCGCGAGCACGATCACCGGAGCGGCGGTCGCCTGCATGCCGATTGCGAGGCCCTCGATGATGTTCGTCGCGTGACCGGTCTGCGAGGCCTTTGCGATCTTCTTCACCGGCGGCCAGCGCGTGCCGGTGTAGTACTCGGTGATCGCGACGAGCAGGAACGTGACGACGAGCCCGACGATCGCGGAGATGTAGAGATCCTTGAAGTCGTACGCCGCGCTCGTGAACGCCTTCGTGACCGGGATGAACCCGAGCGCCGAGAGGACGGTCGCGGCGAGCACCGACTTGTAGAGCGCGCCGATGATCGCGTTCTCGCCCTTGCCGAGCCGTGCGAAGAACGTCCCGATCACCGAGGCGACCGCGGACACGCCGCCGAGGGCGAGCGGGAAGAGGTAGAGATGCCCGGCGTTCGCTCCCGCCTCCGTGCCGAGAAGCATCACCGCGACGGCCGTGACCGCGTAGGTCTCGAACAGGTCGGCGGCCATCCCGGCGCAGTCGCCGACGTTGTCGCCGACGTTGTCGGCGATCACCGCCGGGTTGCGAGGATCGTCCTCGGGGATCCCGGCCTCGACCTTGCCGACCAGGTCGGCACCGACGTCGGCGGCCTTGGTGAAGATGCCGCCGCCGAGCCGGGCGAAGACGGAGATCAGCGAGCCGCCGAACCCGAGCCCGATCAGCGCGTCGACCGCCTCCTTGTCGCTGGAGCCGGTGACGACCAGGATCCCGAAGTAGCCGGCGACGCCGAGTAGCGCCAGACCGACGACCAGGAGGCCGGTGACCGAGCCGCCTTTGAAGGCGACGTCGAGCGCCGGCGGAACGCCGCCACGGGCGGCCTCGGCGACCCGCGCGTTGGCGCGGACCGAGACGTTCATGCCGATGAACCCGGTCGCCCCCGACAGGGTGGCGCCGATCAGGAAACCGATCGCCGTCTTGTAGTTCTGCAGCAACAGCAGGAGCACCGCGATCGGGATCGCGACGCCGGCGATGATCGTGTACTGACGGGTCAGGTAAGCCTGGGCGCCCTCTTGGACCGCCCCCGAGATTTCCCGCATGCGCTCGTTGCCCGGTGATTTCGCGAGCAGACGCTGGGTGATCAGAAGTCCGTAAACAACTGCGGCGCCGGCACAAACCAGTGCGACGACCACGCCATATTCACTGAGAAAGCTGGTCAAGTCCCTCTCCTCCGATGGAGTTTTTCCCGCCGGGCAGCGTATATGAGCGGCCGGAGCTTGAGCGATCCGACACTTTTGGAGTCGCTCAGTCGGGAGTGGGAGCGCCGGTGCCGCCGTAGGTGCGTGCCGTCTCGGCGACCGCGTCGCGGTAGACGTCCTGCAACGAACCACCCTCTCCCAGCGCCGCCTGCGACCGCTCGGCCCCGTTCCGATCGGGCAGGGTCACCTCGATCCCGAGGCCCGTGCGGGCGGGCTCGGT